>JBKGZY010000188.1:0-5248 GCA_046543175.1 Dichotomicrobium sp. | reverse complement strand
GCGAAAAACCGGTTTCCACTTTTTCGCCCGGCGCTCTAATGGAGACAGGGGGAGGTGATGAAAGCGCAAACAGCCGGCCGCCAGCTTTCCGCCGCGCGCGACCTCGCGGCGCATCTTGGCGAACACCTCGATCTGGACGCGTCGGTGAGGCTCTGGGACGGCACGCGGGTTCCGCTGGGGCGCGATCCCTCGGGCCCGCTGACAATTGCGATTGCTTCGCCCGGCGTCATCGCATCGCTGTTGCGCCGCCCGACGCTGGACCGGCTCATCCGCCACTATGCCGCCGGCGACATCGGACTGGAAGGCGGCTCGCTGATCGACCTGGGGCAACAGCTTGAAGGCGGCGGCGCGCGCAAGTCGCTGAAGGGCATCAGCAAGCGCCGCGTGGCACGCGGCCTGCTGCCGTTTCTGTTTGCCCGGGCGCAGGCGCCGGGACGGGCGCGCGCCTTCAGCGGCGATGCCGGGGGCGAGGGCCGGGCGCAGGCGCAGAACCGCGACTTCATCCAGTTCCACTATGATGTCGGCAACGACTTTTACCGGCTGTTTCTCGACGAGCGCATGCAATATTCCTGCGCCTATTTCACCAACCCGGCCAACGCGCTGGACCGGGCGCAGGCCGACAAGCTGGAGATGATCTGCCGCAAGCTGCGCCTCAGGCCGGGGGACCGGCTGCTGGACATCGGCTGCGGCTGGGGCGGGCTGATCTGCTACGCGGGCCAGCATTACGGCGTGACCGCGCACGGCATCACGCTGTCACCGGCGCAGATCGAGGCGGCGCAAGCGCGTATCGCCGAGGCCGGACTGGCCGACAGGGTGAGCGTAAGCCTCACCGATTACGCGGACGTCACCGGCACCTACGACAAGGTGGTTTCGGTCGGCATGTACGAGCATATCGGGCTTGCGAATGTCGACAAATACATGCGCACGGTGCGCCGGGTGCTGGCGCCGGACGGGCTGTTCCTCAACCACGCGATCTCGCGCCGGGCCAAGCGCAAGCGCCGCCGCTTTGGCGCGCGCAGCGAACAGCGCGCCTTGAAGCGTTACATCTTCCCTGGCGGGGAACTGGACGACATCGGCCATACCGTTCAGGCCATGGAGCAGGCCGGCTTCGAGGTCCATGATGTCGAAGCCTGGCGGCGGCACTATGAGCAGACCACCCGGCTCTGGTGCGAGCGGCTGATGGCGCGGCGCGAGGAGGCCGAGGCGCTCGTCGGCGCGCCGACTTTTCGCATCTGGACGGCGTATCTGGCGGGGTGTTCGCTGGCGTTCGGGCGCGGCTCGGCACGCATCTACCAGACGCTGGCCTCGCGCGGCGCACGCGGCACCCCGCCGCTGCCGCCCACCCGTGCCGATCTGTATCGGGTGGATGGCAACGCGGATTGATTCTCCTCAGCCGTAGCGGAACACAAGCGAACGTTTTTCGAACAGAGAGGATCCGCTGCCGTCACGGAGCCGGCACAAGGCCGATACGCGACACGGCGATGGCGTGTTATCATCCCCGAGGACAATAAGCTGGCATTGTCCGGAAAGGCTCTTCAAGGACCAGTGGGGCTGGGCAGTTCAACATTCATTCATCAACCGGGCAAGGTGAACAATGGCAAGCGCAATTTCGGAACATGTCCTCAGGGAACTCGCGCCGACCGGAGAATTGCGCGCCGCGATCAATCTTGGCAATTTTCTGCTGGTCACCGGGCGTTCGCCTTCCGGCGAGCCTGTCGGTGTCGCTCCGGACATGGCGCGGGCTATAGCGGATCGTATCGGCGTGCCCGTGCGATACGTAGCCTACAATATGCCCTCCGAACTCGCCGACGCCGTTACCGCGAACGCCTGGGACATCGGTCTTATCGGGGCTGAACCGCAGCGTGCCCAGCACATTGCCTTCACCAATGCCTATGTCGAAATCGAGGCGACCTATCTCGTGCCGGGCGCGTCCGACGCAAGGGAACCGGCAGCTATCGATCAGCCCGGCAAGCGCATCTCTGTCACGGAGCGCACGGCCTACGGTCTCTGGCTGGACAACAACATCAAACATGCGCAACTCGTGCGAAGCGCTGACCTGGAAAGCGCATTTCAACAGTTTGTCGACCAGAAGCTGGACGCGCTCGCGGGACTTCGCGCCGGTCTTGTCCGCGATAGCGCGCGGCTGCCGGGATCACGGGTGCTTGATGGCTTTTTCACGACCATCCAGCAGGCTATTGGCGCGCCAATCGGCAACACGAACGCCTCCCAATTCCTCGCGGATTTTGTCGAGGAGGCCAAGACCTCCGGCTTCGTCGCCGAGCTTATAGCGAAGCACGGGGTGAACGATCTCTCCGTTGCTCGTTAGAGCTGGATTCCGTTCTGACTGAACCGGCAAACCGCTTCAATTGCTGGATTGGATGGCATTTTATCCGACAACCGGTTTCCATCCCGGACCAAGTCCGGGACAGGCATTTTCGGAATGCGCTGAAGAGCATGATCCGTTCGGCAGCAGCGCTATCGCAGAAATGTCAGCGCCGCGCCTCTTCTGCCTCACACGCTGTGTATGAAAAAGGGGCCGTCGCCGGCCCCTTCGAGGAGATCATGTTGCGGTGCTCGTTCTTTCGGGCGGCCCGTCGTCGAGCCGCTCCGGAGCAAGGCGCACCCTATTCGCGGCTGCCGAACAGCGACAGCAGCATGATGAACAGGTTGATGAAGTCGAGATACAACCGCAGCGCGCCCATGACGGCCTTGCGGCCGGCGACGGCGGTGCTGTCGCCCTCGAAATACATCTCCTTGATCTGCTGCGTGTCGTAGGCCGTCAGGCCGGCGAACACGAGCACGCCGATCACCGAGATGGCGAATTGCAGCGCCGAGGAGCCGATGAACAGGTTCACGACCGCGGCGATGATGATGCCGATCAGGCCCATGAACAGGAACGATCCCCAGCCCGACAGGTCTTTCTGCGTGGTGTAGCCCCACAGGCTCAGCGCGCCGAACGCGGCCGCCGAGATGAAGAACACCTGCGCGATCGAGCCGTGCGCATAGACGAGGAAGATCGAGGACAGCGACGCGCCCATCAGCGCGGCGAAGACCCAGAACGCCGTCTGCGCCCCGTTCAGGCTCATCTTGTGAACGCGCGCGGACAGGTAGAACACCATGCCGAGCGGCGCGAGGAACACCACCCATTTGAGGGGGCTGGCGAACAGCGCGTAGCCGAAATCGGTCAGGTACAAGCCGTCGCGCACCTGCGCGGCCGCGCCCGCGGCGGTTCCGGTGACGGCGAAGGAATACAACATGTAGGCTACGACGCCAGTAATGGCGACGCCGGCGGCCATGTAGTTGTACACCTGAAGCATATAGGACCGCAGGCCCTGATCTATGGCCTCCTGAGCGCCAGCGCGGGCATAAGTCGCCTGTTGCCTGTCAAAATCCGCCATCTGTGTCATTCCCCTGTTGAAACCGAAGTCGAAATGGCCGTGCAGCCGAGAAAACTGGTTTGCCATGGTTATATGTTTTGATTGCGGTCAAATACAAGTCTTCTCGGCCCCGGGACGGCCGTTATGTAACGGATATCATACGCTACCTCCGCTGTTCACTCGCTGCGCAGATAGGGCGCGGCCTTGGCGCCGAGCACCTGAAGCGTGCCGATCGAGCCGAAAATCACCATCAGCAGCACCGCCAGAATGCCCGCCTGCACCAGCGCGAGCGCCGAGAACGTGAAGTCCACGCCCATCACCTGCGTTACGAGCAGCCAGGCTGCAACGGCGCCGAGTGCGGCGGCGAACACCGCCACGGCCAGCGCCATAAGCACATATTCCAAGATATGCGCAAGGACGATGTTGCGCCGCCGAGCGCCCAGCACCTTGAGCACGACCGCCTCGTAAATGCGCCGGCGCTGTGCCGTGGCGAACGCCCCGGCCAGCACGATTACCCCGGCGATAAGCGTCAGGCTGGCCGCGATGCGAATTGCGGTCATAACCTGAGCCAGAATGCGGCCGACCGATTGAAGCACGTCGCGCACGGTAACGGCCGTCACCGTCGGGAACGCGGCCGTGACCGCCTTGAGCGCGGCGGTTTCGGCTGCCGGCTCGACGCCGTCCGGCCAGTTCAGCGTTGCCAGCACGCGATAGGGCGCGTTTTCCAGCGCGTTGGGCGAAAAGATCATCACGAAATTGATGCTCAGCCGCTCCCAGGCCACGGTGCGCAGATTGGCCACCCGCGCGGTGATCTCGCGCCCGAGCACGTTGACCGTCAGGGTATCGCCGACCTCGATGCCGAGTTGGCGCGCCAGCTCTTCCTCGAATGACACCAACGGTTCGCCGGAATGGTCCGGCGCCCACCACTCGCCCGCGACGATCTCGGAATATTCCGGCTTGTCCTCGGAGAACGTGATGCCGCGGTCGCCGTCGAGCACCCATTTCGCGTCGTCCGGCGCATCGATCTGGCCCGATGGCGTGCCATCGAGCGCGGTAATGCGCCCGCGCAGCATCGGCGCGGTGTTCAGTTCTGCCGAGGGCGCGTTGTCAGAGACAATCCCGCTGAACTCGGCGAAGCGATCCTTCGGTATGCCGAGGAAGAAATGGCTCGGCGCCATTTCGGGCAGATCCGTTTGCAATTCGCCGCGCAGCGAAGTGTCGGTCAGCGCGATCATCGTCAGAAGCGCCAGCCCGGCACCAAGGGACAGTGCCAGCGTGATCGTCAGTCCGCCCGGCCCGCCGAGATTGGCGAGCGCCAGCGCCAGTTCCGGCTGGCGGGGCCGGGGTGTGCGCGCCGCAAGATGCCGGATCAGGCGGCCCACGCCGAGAAAGATGGCAAAGACGACGCCCACCCCGGCAACCGTGACGGCGGCGATCAGCCGGACCTCCGACAGCCAGATGGCGAGCGCCGCCAGGACAAGCGCGCTTGCCACCGAGCCGGCGATGAAGGCGCGCGGCGGCCAGCTCTTGCGCGCCGTGATTTCCTCGCGCAGCAGTTCGGCGGGGCGGATTTGCCCGGCCCGGCCGAGCGGCCAGAGAATGAAGGCCAGCGCGGTCAGCAGGCCATAGGCGGCGGCCAGTGCCAGCGCGCCCGGCTGGATGCCCAGGTCGATCGGGATCGGCAGCATGTCGGCGAAGGCGCGGTCCAGAACGAAGGGGATCAGCGAGCCGAAGGTCAGGCCGATGGCGATGCCCAGCAGGGCCAGCATGAGCACCTGAAGCATGAAGGTCGTCAGCGTCAGCCCGGTGGATGCGCCGATCGCCTTGTAGATCGCCGCCGATTTGCGCTTGCGCGCGACGAAAGCCGTTAT
>JBKGZY010000187.1:0-5309 GCA_046543175.1 Dichotomicrobium sp. | reverse complement strand
TTGCTACCTGTTCAACGCGCCCCAAGTACAGCGGTCCAGGCGACGGGTCAGCTATCCTTGCCGGTCTCCGTGCCGGCCATCGTGAATGTGGTCATCGCGGCCGCCGAGGCGCGACGCACATGCTCCATGGCGAGCGTCTTGGCCTTGGCGGGGTCCCGCTCATCCAGCGCGGCGACCAGCGCCTCGATCTCCTGCAGGCTCTGGGGCCAGCGGTTGGGGGTCTGGAGCGAGCGGCTGCGCAGCAGCATCACCCGCGCGTTCAGCATATACAGGCTCTTGCCCAGCGCTTCGTTGCCGGTGCCGGCGAGCAGCGCGTCGTAGAACTTGTTCTTCATCGCCACGCGCTTCTCGGCGTCGGTCGCCGCCTTCAGGTCTTCCAGGGCCGCGTGCAGCGCCTCGCGTTCCGCCTCGGAGGCATGCTCCGCGAAAAGCTCCGCCGCGAGCCCTTCCAGCACTTCGCGGACCTGATAGACGCCGATCGCCTGCGCGGCGGTAATGCGCGCCACGACGGGCCCGCGATGCGCGACGACCTCGATGAGCCCTTCGGATTCCAGTTGGCGCAGCGCCTCGCGAACGAGCGTGCGGCTGACGCCGGTCATCTCGCACAGGTCACGCTCCGGCATTCGCTCGCCAGGCTCGAACCGTCCCGCCGCAATCGCCTGCCGGATGCTTTCGGTAACGCTGCGACGCAGCGTTGCCGCAGGTCTTGGAACGAGGAACTGTTCGTCGCTGACCTTGGGGTCGCTCATCGGGCTGCGGGCTCTTTGGGCTTGTCCATCTTCGCTTCCGTGGAAACCGACATTCTTTGAAGCGGTTTCATGAATGACCGGTTATCCTAGCGCTTGCCGCGTTCAACTGTCCAATATCGGCGGTTCAAACGTTATATTGCTGTAGCGAGTATCCACCGCAACTTCAGCGCGCGATGTCCGCCGTTCCTATACAGCGAGCCAGCCCCCGTCGATCGGCATGGCCGTACCGGTGATATCGGCGGCTGCCGGGCTGCACAAGAACACGGCCATCGCCCCGACATGTTCCATGGAGATGAAGCGCCCGGTCGGGCTGCGGTCTTTCGCGTAGTCCCGCGCCACCTCCTCCACCGGTGCGCCGCGCTCCCGGGCGAGCCCCTCGATACGCGCCATGATCGCCTCGGTCGGCACGACGCCGGGACAGATCGCGTTGCACGTCACCCCGCTGGGAGCGGTCTCGATGGCGATCGCCCGCGTCATGCCGATCAGGGCCGTCTTGGTTGTGACATAGTCGATCCGGTTCGCCGCGCCGCGCCAGCCATAATACGACGAGATGTTGAGGATTCGCCCCCAGCCGCGCCGCTTCATCGCCGGAAGCGCCAGCCGCACCGCATGGAAGGCCGCTGTGATGTTGACGCTCACCGAAGCGTCCCAGTCGGCCGGATCGAAGTCCTCGATCGGCGAGAAGTGCCGGACCACCGCGTTGTTGACGAGGATGTCGACCGCGCCGAAGCGCTCGCCGGCCGCGCCGATCATCCGGGCGATCTCCTCTTCGCGCCGCAGGTCGGCGGGATCGAAGACGGCTTCGATATCGTGCGCCCTCGCCAACGCCGCCGCGGCGGCATGCCCTTCCTCGGGTTCGCACAGGCCGTTGAGGACGACATTCGCTCCGGCCCCCGCCAGCGCTTCGGCCAGCGCGTAGCCGAGACCACCGCCGACGGAGCCGGTCACGAGAGCGCATTTATTGTTCAGCATTTCGGTCAACCTCGCCCTCTCATCCATTCCGCAGCACGCCATAGCCGGTTGCCGGCTGGGTTTCAGCCTGCGCCCGCCAGCCGGGCGATTGCGCCCGCGTCCTCCGCGTCTTCAATGTTCCAGATGGCGTCGGCGAGCCGCCGCGCGTCGCCGGGAAACTCGATGAACCGGGCGGCATCGAAGAGCTTCGCCTCGAGCTGTTCGTCGCTCAGCGGTTTGCGCCGTGAGCCGAGGGCGTCATCAACCTCCAAGTCGAGCTCTCGGCCATCCCGCGTGCGCACGCACAGCTTGACGGAGGCGATATCGCGCGCCGGATCGTCGCGGAAGAGCACCGGCGGCCTCCCCGCCCGGAACGTTTCGGCGGCGGCTGCATCCGAGAATGCTTCAAGCCCCGCGCCGCCGCGCATGAGCACGGTCGCTATGGTATGCTGCGCGCTCACCTGCGCCTCGCGTCCCGTCTCGACATGGGGCCGGTCGGCGCGCTGACGCAGCAGCGGGTGGCCGGTGATCTCGATTCCCGCCACATCCTCGAGTTTCAGCCCTTCCCGCGCGCGCAGATGCAGACAGGCGTCGATCACCGGATTGAGCACCACGCCGACGGGATAGGGCTTGTAGGTGTTCTTCGCGATCTCCCAGTCGGCGCCGAGACCGTCCACCAACGCCTCCGGCCTGGGTTTGTCGGCATAGACACGCAGGAAGCCCCGCTCGCCGGTCAGCGGCGCGTCCGGGCCGGTGAGCCCGTTTCGTGCAAGCAGGGCAGACACGAGGCCGTTCCGGGCCGCGCCGCCGACGCTCACGCTCTTCGCCATGGTTCCCAGCGTCTCCACGAGGCCCGAGGACTGAACGGCCGCGGCGGAGAAGGCATGCGCCATCTGGGCCGGCGAGAGTCCGATCAATGAGCCGACGCCCGCCGCCGCCCCGAACACGCCGCAGGTCGAGGTGATGTGCCAGCCGCGCGCGTAGTGATAGGGCGAGATGGCGACACCGATCCGGCACGCGACCTCGCCACCGGCAACGAACCCCGTCAGCACGGCCGACCCCGGAAGATGCGTCGTCTCAGCATGCGCGAACAGGGGCGCGAATACCGTGGCGGCGGGGTGAATGATCGTCGCCTCGTGGGTGTCGTCGAAGTCGAATATGTTGGCGCTCATCGCGTTGACGAATGCGGCGAGCGTCTCGTCGGCGTGCTCGCTTCGTCCCGCGAGTGTCGCGGTCCGGGTGCCGGAACAGGGCAGCATGGTCCGCAACACCGTATCAACGGCCGGTTCCCGGCTGCCGGCCAGTGCGGTGGCGAAGATATTTATTAGCGATCGTTTCGCCTCATGCAGAACGGCGGGCGGGATGTCGCCGCTGCTGAGTTCGGCGGCGAAGCGGGCGAGTTGCCCTTCCGCAGTCGAGACATCCTGCATTGCCAAGTTCCTACCACTTTCGCGTGTTGGCTCTTGTCCCAATACGATCGCCCGGACAGCCGCTCATGATCCATAACTAATCTCGATCATACCGTCATACAATCTTGAACGCATCAATGCGCTTTCACCGTAGTGCAGATCGGGTAATTCCGGATGTTGTCTTCTTCGCAGAAACCGCTGCCTTGACCATCCATACGAATTTGGACAAGCTCGTGTGATCACACTTGGCCCGTTGGCTTGCGGGTCTTTGGACAAATGTCGGACGGGAACAGGCTTTGATCGACAGGGTATCGGTAGTCGGGGCCGGACTGATCGGCCGGGCCTGGGCGATCGTGTTCGCGCGGGCCGGTCTGCCCGTCAGCCTGTACGACGCCGACGCTGACGCGCTCGCCGCCGCCCATGACCGCATCGGCGCGGCGCTGAACGACCTGGAGCGCTTCGGCCTGATCGACGGTCCGGCCGCGCTGGCGCGGCGCATCTCGACACATACGCGCCTCGCCGAGGCGCTGGCGGGCGGGGGCTACGTGCAGGAATGCGGTCCGGAGACGCTGGAGGCGAAACGCGGCCTGTTCGCCGAACTCGATGCCGAAGCCGCGGAAGACGCGATCCTCGCGAGTTCCTCCTCCGGCATCGGCGCCAGCGCGTTTACCGAGGGGCTGAAACGGCCCGAACGCTGCCTGGTCGCGCATCCGGTCAACCCGCCCTACCTGATCCCGCTGGTCGAGCTCTGTCCGGGGCCGGCGACCGCCCCCGAGACCGTCGAAGCCACGCGCGCGTTGATGGAACGCGTCGGCCAGGCGCCCATCGTGCTGCACAAGGAAGTGCGCGGCTTCGCCCTGAACCGCTTGCAGGGCGCGCTGCTGAACGAGGCGCTGCGGCTGTATGAAGACGGCGTGGCCTCGGCCGAGGACCTCGACCGCACCGTCAAGCACGGCCTGGGCTTGCGCTGGTCGTTCATCGGTCCGTTCGAGACGATCGACCTGAACGCACCGGGCGGGTTGCAGGACTATGCGCGGCGCTACGGCGGGCTGTTCGAGGCGCTGGGGCGCGAGCAGGCCGATCCGCGCCCCTGGAGTCGGGAGACGGTGGGCGCGCTCCACCGGGAACGCCGCCAACTGGTCGCGGAGGACGCGCTCGGCGAACGGCAGGCCTGGCGCGACCGCCGGCTGATGGCGCTGGCGGCGCACAAGATCGCCGCCAGGCGCGACATCGGAGAATAAGGGGAGGAGGACGTCATGGCACCAGCCAACAAGGTGATCATCACATGCGCCGTCACCGGCGCGATCCACACGCCTTCGATGTCGCCGCATCTGCCGGTGACGCCGGACGAGATCGCCGAGGCCGGCATCGCCGCCGCGGAGGCCGGCGCGTCGATCCTGCACCTGCACGCGCGCGATCCGGACAACGGCAAGCCGACACAAGACCCGCGCGTGTTCGAGCGCTTCCTGCCGCGGATCAAGCAGGCAACCGATGCCGTGATCAACATCACCACCGGCGGCAGCCCGCACATGTCGGTGGAAGAGCGGATGCGCCCGGCGGTCGCGTTCCGGCCGGAAGTCGCCTCGCTCAATATGGGGTCGATCAATTTCGGCCTGTTCCCGATGCTGAAACGCTTCGATCAGTTCGAGCACGAATGGGAGCGCCAGCACCTGGAGAACAGCCGCGACCTGGTGTTCAAGAACACCTTCGCGGATATCGAGAAGATCCTCACCACCGGCGCGGAGAACCGCACCCGCTTCGAATGCGAATGCTACGATATCGGCCATCTCTACAACCTGGCCTATTGCCTCGATCAGGGGCTCATTCGCCCGCCGCTGTTCGTGCAGAGCGTGTTCGGCATTCTCGGCGGCATCGGAACGCATCCGGAAGACGTGATGCACATGAAGCGCACCGCCGACCGCCTGTTCGGCGATCAGTACCGCTGGTCGGTGCTGGGCGCGGGCCGCAGCCAGATGCCGATCGCCAGCCAGGCGGCGGCGATGGGCGGCAATGTGCGCGTCGGGCTGGAGGACTCGCTGTGGATCCGGCCGAAACAGCTCGCCGAGAGCAACGCCCAGCAGGTGCAGCAGGTGCGCCGCATTCTGGAGGGCCTGTCGCTGGAGATCGCCACGCCCGCGGAGGCGCGTGAGCTGCTGGACCTCAAGGGCGGCGACGACGTCAATTTCTGAACGGCCGGCGG
>JBKGZY010000186.1:0-5335 GCA_046543175.1 Dichotomicrobium sp. | reverse complement strand
AGATCGAGCAACAGCCGCTCCGGGTCCTCCAGGTTCTCCTTGACGCGCACGAGGAAGGTCACCGCCTCCTTGCCGTCGATGACGCGGTGATCGTAGGACAGCGCCAGATACATCATCGGCCGCACCTCCACGCTCCCGTTCACCGCGACGGGGCGCTCCTGGATCTTGTGCATGCCGAGAATGCCGGACTGCGGCACGTTCAGGATGGGCATGGACATCAGCGAACCGTAGACGCCGCCATTGGAGATCGTGAAGGTGCCGCCTTGCATCTCGTCGATGCCGAGCTTGCCGGCCTGGGCGCGCTTGCCGAAATCCGCGATCGTGCCTTCGATTTCGGCGAAGCTCATCGCGTCGGCATCGCGTAGCACCGGCACGACGAGGCCGCGTTCCGTGCCCACCGCCACGCCGATGTGGTAATAGTTCTTGTAGATCAGGTCTTCGCCGTCCAGTTCGGCGTTCACCGACGGGACGTCGTGCAGCGCCCGCACGCAGGCCTTCACGAAGAAGGCCATGAAGCCGAGGCGCACGCCGTGCTTCTTCTCGAACACGGCCTTGTGCCGCTCGCGCGCCTCCATGATCGCGGACATGTCCGCCTCGTTGAAGGTGGTGAGCATCGCCGCGGTGTTCTGCGCTTCTTTCAGGCGGCGCGCGATGGTCTGGCGCAGCTTGGTCATGCGCACGCGCTCCTCGCGCGCGGCATCGGCGTCGGCCACCGGCCCGCGCTCGCGTCGCGCCTGTGCCGGCGCTTCGGCGGTAAGCTGGCCGGAGTCGAGCGCAGACAGAATATCGCCCTTGAGCACCCGGCCGTCCTTGCCCGAGCCCTCGATCCGGCTGGTGTCGAGGTTGTTCTCCTCAGCCAGCTTGCGCACGGCGGGCGACATCGGTCTGTCCGCTTCCACCGTCGCCGCGGCCGCGCTCCCCGCGGCGGCAGGCGCCGCCTCTTCCTTCACGGGCGCCTTGTCCTCTTTGGCCTCGGCCTTGTCTTCAGCCTCGGCAGTGTCTTCACCGGCCTGCTCGGCCTCTTCCTTCGCCCCGGTGTCGGCGCCGGCGCCCGCCTCGATGGCGCCGAGCAGCGCACCAACCTCGACGGTCTCGCCTTCATTGACCGCGATGCTGGAAATGACCCCCGATACCGGCGCGGGCACCTCGACGGTCACCTTGTCGGTCTCCAGTTCGACGACCGGCTCGTCCTCGTTCACGGACTCGCCGGATTTCTTGAACCACTGCGCCACCGTGGCCTCGGTCACGGATTCGCCGAGCGTCGGTACGCGGATTTCCTGTGCCATCTTGTTCTCTTGTCCTCTTTGCCGCCGCCCTGTCCCGCAGACCGCCGCCGGCGCGATCTAAAGGGTCAGCGCCTCGTCCAGAAACGCGTTCAACTCCGCGAGGTGCTTGGACATCAAGCCCGTCGCCGGCGCCGCCGAGGCGGGACGTCCGACGTAACGCGGACGCTTATACGCCGCGTCGATATGGTTGAGAACCCATTCGATATTCGGCTCGACAAAAGTCCAGGCGCCCATGTTCTTCGGTTCTTCCTGGCACCACAGCATTTCCGCGCCCTTGAACCGGCCCAGCTCGGTGATAAGCGCACGCGCCGGGAACGGGTAAAGCTGCTCCAGGCGCATCAGGTAAATGTCGTCGATGCCGCGCTTCTCGCGCTCTTCCAGCAGGTCGAAATACACCTTGCCGGAGCACAGCACCACGCGCTTGATCTGATCGTCGGATACCAGCTTCTTCGCGCCGTTCTCGCCCTTGTCGCCATCGTCCCAGAGCACGCGGTGGAAGGTCGAGCCCGGCCCCAGATCCGCCAGGCTGGAGACGACCCGCTTGTGGCGCAGCAGCGATTTCGGCGTCATGAGGATCAGCGGCTTGCGGAACTGGCGGTGAAGCTGGCGGCGCAGGATGTGGAAGTAGTTGGCCGGGGTCGTGCAATTGGCCACCTGCATGTTGTCCTCCGCGCACAGTTCCAGGAACCGCTCCAGCCGGGCGGAGGAATGCTCCGGCCCCTGCCCCTCGTAGCCGTGGGGCAGCAGCATCACCAGGCCGGACATGCGCAGCCATTTGCGCTCGCCTGACGAGACGAACTGGTCGATGATGACCTGCGCGCCGTTGACGAAATCGCCGAACTGCGCCTCCCACAGGACGAGCGCGTTCGGCTCGGCGAGGCTGTAGCCGAACTCGAAGCCGAGCACGGCATATTCCGACAGCATGGAGTTGATGACCTCGAAGCGGGCCTGGTCATCGGAGATGTGGTTGAGCGGGCGGTAATGCTTCTCGCTCTCCTGATCGACGATCACCGCATGGCGCTGGGAAAAGGTGCCGCGCTCGCTGTCCTGGCCTGACAGCCTGACCGGAAAGCCCTCGTTCAGCAGCGTGCCGAAGGCGAGCGATTCCGCGGTCGACCAGTCGAGGCCCTCGCCCGTCTCGATCATCTTGCGGCGGTTGTCGAAGATGCGCTTGAGCGTGCGGTGCGCCTGCACGCCTTCCGGAATGGTGGTGATCTTCTCGCCGACCGCCTTCAGCGTTTCCATCGACACATCGGTCTTGCCCCGGCGCGGGCCTTCATCGGCAAAGCCGATGCCGGCCCAGCGCCCGTCCAGCCAGTCCGCGCGGTTCGGCTTGTAGGATTCCGCCACCTCGAACTCGCTTTCGAGCAGGTTGCGCGCGTCGGTGCGCATCCTGTCGATCTGCGCGCGCTCGAACACGCCTTCCTCGACGAGCTGGTTCGAATAGACATCCACCACCGGGGGGTGCTGGCGGATGCGCTTGTACATCAGCGGCTGGGTGAAGGACGGCTCGTCGCCCTCGTTGTGGCCGTGCCGGCGGTAGCAGAACATGTCGATGACCACCGGCTTGTGAAACCGCTGGCGGAACTCAATCGCCACCTTGGCCACATGAACGACCGCCTCGGGGTCATCGCCGTTCACATGGAAGATCGGCGCCTCGACCATGCGCGCCACGTCGGATGGATACGGCGAGGATCGGCCGAAGCGCGGCGCCGTGGTAAAGCCGATCTGGTTGTTGACGATGAAATGGATCGATCCGCCGGTGCGGTGGCCGCGCAGCCCCGACAGCCCGAAGCACTCGGCGACCACGCCCTGCCCGGCGAACGCCGCGTCGCCGTGAAGCAGCAGCGGCAGGACGGCCGTACGGTCGCTGTCGTGGTGCTGGTCCTGCTTGGCGCGGACCTTGCCGAGCACCACCGGGTCGACGGCTTCCAGATGCGAGGGGTTTGCGGTCAGCGACAGATGCACCTCGTTGCCGTCGAAGACACGATCCGAGGAGGTGCCGAGGTGATACTTCACGTCGCCGGAGCCTTCGACGTCTTCCGGGTGCGCGGAACCGCCCTTGAATTCGTGGAAGATCGCGCGATAGGGCTTGCCCATGACGTTGGAGAGCACGTTGAGCCGGCCGCGATGCGGCATGCCGATCACGATCTCCTGCAGCCCGAGATGGCCGCCGCGCTTGATGATCTGCTCCAGCGCCGGCACCATCGCCTCCGCGCCGTCCAGCCCGAAACGCTTGGTCCCGGTGTATTTCTTGTCGAGATAGGTCTCGAAGCTGGACGCATCGATAAGTTTCTGGAGGATCGCCTCCTTGCCGCGCCGGGTGAACTGCACCTCCTTGCCGACGCCTTCAATGCGCTCCTGGAGCCACTTCTTCTGGTCGGGATCGGAAATGTGCATGAACTCGATGCCGATCTTGCCGCAATAGGTTCGCCGCAAGACCTCGACGATCTGGCGCAGCGTCGCGGTCTCCAGGCCGAGCACGTTGTCCAGATAGATGCGGCGGTCATAATCGGCTTCGCTGAAGCCATAGCTTTCCGGCTGCAACTCGGGATGCTCCACCGGCGGGGTCAGTTTCAGCGGGTCGAGATCGGCCGCGAGATGGCCGCGGACGCGATGGGACCGTATGAGCATCAGCGCGCGCACGGAATCGCGCACCGCCCGCATGACCTCGTGCTCGGTAAGCTCGACGCCTTCGGTTCCGGCCTTTTCGCGAAGCCTGTCCTCGACGTCTTGAGCGGTACCGCTCCAGTCCCCGGTCAATGCGCCGATCAGCTCGCCGTCGCCGTCCAGAATCAACGGTTCCGGCTTCCAGGACGGGCCGCGATGCTCGGCCAGCACCGCCTCGCGCTGGTCCTTGAGCCCGGCGAAGAACTGCCGCCATTCCGCGTCCACCGCGCCGGGGTTGTCCTGATAGCGCGCATGCATGTCCTCCACATAGGCGGCATTCGTGCCGTGAAGGAAGGAACTGAGCGCGAATATATCGTTGATCTGCTGCTTTCGCATTTTGGCGTCCGTCTCGATCTTCTGCGCCGCGGGCCGCGCGGCGCTCGCCCTTCTTCATCACGACATATAGGCTTTTGCGGCCGGTTTTGCCCGAGGATTTCAGGCGCTTTCCAGCACAATTTGTCGTGACGCCGGCATATGCGCCGCGCGATGCGTCCTCGAGGTCACGCGCCTTGCAGAAACTGCACCAGCGTCGAGCCGAGCGCGGCCGGGTTGTCCGCGACGGCGATCCCGGCGGAACGCATGGCTTCGATCTTGTCATCGGCGCCGCCGCGACCGCCCGCGACGATCGCGCCGGCATGACCCATGCGGCGTCCCGGCGGGGCCGTCAGGCCGGCGATGAACCCGACCGTGGGCTTCTTGACGGGCGCGGCCTTCAGGAATTCCGCGGCTTCTTCCTCCGCCGCGCCGCCGATCTCGCCGATAATGATGATGGATTCGGTTTCATCATCCGCCAGGAACATTTCCAGCACGTCGATGAACTCGGTGCCCTTGACCGGGTCACCGCCGATGCCGACGCAGGTGGACTGGCCCAGCCCGGCCGCAGTGGTCTGCGCAACCGCCTCATAGGTCAGCGTGCCCGAGCGCGACACGATACCGACCGAGCCGGGCTTGTGGATATGGCCGGGCATGATGCCGATCTTGCACTGGTCGGGCGTAATCACGCCGGGGCAGTTCGGCCCGATCAGGCGCGTCTTCGAGCCTTGCAGCGCGCGCTTGACCTTGACCATGTCGAGGACCGGAATGCCCTCGGTTATGGCGACCACGAGCGGCACTTCCGCGTCGATCGCCTCCAGGATCGCATCCGCGGCGAAGGGCGGCGGGACGTAGATCGCGCTGGCGGTGGCGCCGGTCCTGTCGACCGCCTCGGCCACCGTGTCGAAGATCGGCAGGCCGAGATGCTCCGTGCCGCCCTTGCCCGGCGTCACGCCGCCGACGACCTTCGTGCCGTAGGCGAGGGCCTGTTCGGTGTGGAACGTGCCGTGACTTCCCGTTATCCCCTGGGTAATCACCTTCGTGTTGCCGTCGACAAGCACCGCCAT
>JBKGZY010000185.1:0-5352 GCA_046543175.1 Dichotomicrobium sp. | reverse complement strand
CGCTGATCATGTTCAAGGACGGCCAGGTGGCCTCCCAGCAGGTCGGCGCGCATCCCAAGACGGTGCTCAAGGACTGGATCGACAAACAGGTCTGACGCAAGCGGCGATTATGCGTTAAATCGTCAAGAGCCTCGCCATCGTGCGGGGCTTTCTTGTGCCTTGCCCTGGATGGTTGCGGAGGACCGCGGTCGTCGGCATCGGCGGGCAAAGCCCGAGTTCGGCTCGTCAGATACCGACTCGCGGTGCTGCCGTGTCAGTCGTGACGTGATCCGCAAGTTTTCCCAGTGTCTGAAGGCCGTATTCCACCGCGCCGAATCCGATAACGATGTTGCGACGCTCCTTCGTCGGGTGCATCTGACGCAACGTGACGACCGTCTTGCCGTTATTCTGTTCATCGAACGTGACCAGCATCCGAAAGCTGTTGGGGTCGTTGTCGGTGTCGCTACCGTGGTTCACCTCGATCAGGGTGGGCTGTTCGATTCGCAGAAATTCCATGCGGTTGGGGTAGCGCGTGCCATCGGGCGCGGTCATCTCGAATCGCCAGACGCCACCCGTGCGGATGTCGATTTCATGCGTCTCGATACGGAAACCACCGGGACCAAACCATTGCACGATCTGTGATGGGTCGGTCCATGCGCGAAAGACTGTATCGCGATCGGCATCCACGACGCGGGCGATGACGACTTCCCTTTCCAGGGGCAATGACGCCCATGCCGAGACGCTGCTATTGCTGTTTTCAGTCATCGGATTCCACCTTTTTTACTCTTGCAAGATGCGCCTCGAGACGGTCCAGACGTTCTTCCCACTGGCGCCGATGCGAAGCCAGCCAATGTTCTGCGTCCCTTAGGGTCTCCGGATTCAATGAGCAGATCCGTTGTCGTCCCTCCTTTCTCGATACTATGAGGCCAGCCCTTTCCAGAACCGCGAGATGCTGGGTGAACGATGGCAACGCCATCGGGAAGGGCTTGGCCAATTGAGAGACCGTTGCGGACCCGTTGCTCAGTTCCTGAATCACCGCCAGCCGCGTCGGATCGGAAAGCGCGCTGAACGTGCATTCGAGACATTGTTTATTAGCCATTTGCCTTAGTATCAGTCGATTTTAAATTTAGGTCAAGACCTAACTTTTAACGGGCGGGGAGTCGGGTTCAGCGCATACGATGCGAAGACAGGGGGAAAAATTGCTCGATAATGCGCCGTTCGCAATTGGGCGTCTCGGTTGTCGCCGCCGTGACTTTTTTTCCCCTAGGGAGTCTGCGTGGCCGCTGTGTTGATCGTGCCGCGCGTGCCGGTCTCCAGCCCGTCGGGGCCGGGCGCGCTCTTACGAACTGGCTGTGGACCGGCGGAACGCGATCATTCAGAACTTGGCCGACTGGTTGTCTGATGCCGCCGTTATAGGTGCAGCGGCGACAACCGGTTCGGCGCCGCGCCTGTCAGAGGGTACGGGATCACGGCCGCCGCCACGGCTTTGGCCGCTCGCGGAGTTTCCCACTCTCGCGGTGCCCCACGGGTGGGCTGGCCATCTGGGCCCAAATGTCGGCTTCGCTTCACTTGTTCTTGAAGTTCACCTCGTCGACGGTGACGACGCGGAAGGTGCGCATGGTTTCGTCCTGCTCGTGGACCGACACATACTCGCCGGGCACGAAACGCTCGTCGCTGAAGCGGTAGCCCGCCTCGTCGTCATCGTCGTCGCCGTGAATGTCGTAGTGAAACGCCCAGCGTCCGCCGGGCTTGCGCACGAGATGGCCAAGCTCCTCCTCCTCGTCGCCCCAGAACCGGCGCACGCGGCAATGTTCGCGCTCCTTCTTCCAGAGTTCGGGATCGAGCTTGTCGTCCGCATCCAGCGGCGCCACGAGTTCATAGCCGTGCTCGCGGCTGCCTCTGGGAAACTCGTGGTCACGCGCCAGTTCGAGCCGAATCTTCTTCAGGCCCATCTCGGTCCTCCCGGGTGTTCCGTGCCAGTCAATGGGACATCAGCGTTGGCACCTTGACGCCACCGAGCATATCACGCGTCACACCACCAAAGACAAGTTCGCGGAATCGCGAGTGACCGTAGCAGCCCATGACGAGCAGGTCGGTGCCGTCCCGGTCCAGCCGCGACATGAGATAATCGCCCGCCGATGTGCCGGCCTCGACGGCGTCAACCTTTGCCTGGAGGCCGTGGCGCTTCAGGCTGGCGGCCAGCTTGCCCGCCCGGTCTTCGGCCTCGGAACGTTCATCGGCGTCAGCGGCAAGCGTGACGACGGTAATGTCCTCTGCATCCTTGATGAGATCGAGCGAATCGAACACCGCCCGCGCGGATTGCGGCGAGTTGTTCCACGCGATCAGGACGCGTTTCGGCGGTATCGCCGCGTTGGTCTGCGGCGGAATCACCAGAACGGGCCGGCCGCATTCAAGGATCAGCCGCTCGGGCAGATCGAGCGTGGTCACATCCACCTGGTCGCGAGAAACCTGCGGGCACATCACCAGATCCGCGCTCACCGCCTCGTCGGCAATGCGCCGCGGCAGCACGCCGTATTCCGTCGTGTCGGAGCGCCATTCCGCGTTAATGCCCGCCTCGGCCATGCGCGCCTTGAAATTCTCTTCGAGCTTCTTCGCGCGCTCGCGCAACGGCTGGCGAATCTGCTCGATGACATCCGGCGGCATCGCGATGGCCACTTCGCCGTAGGCCGGATAGTAGGACGCCTCGAGATGCAACCCGACGACATGCGCGCCGCGCGCACGCGCCAACGCAATTGCGCCGTCTGTAACCGGCTCAGCAAGGCTTTCCGAGGGAAGGTAGGCAAGGATCGTTTTGACAGGCATGGCGCGCTCCCTTGGCCGTCCTCAGGCGGACGGTCTGTCATAATCATACATGCCGGACCGTGCTCCGGCCTTGATGCACGTCAAACTTCGGGAGGAAGGCTGGCGCGGCGCAGTCCCGTGCGTCGCGCCAGTCGGCGCGCGGTCTAGCCGCTCTTGATCTCGATCTTGCGGGTCTGCTTCTCCGCCTCCGGCGAGCGCGGGATCCAGACCCTCAGGACACCCTTGTCGAAACTGGCCTCGACACGGTCCTGGTCCGGCTCGAACGGCAGCGCGAAGCGGCGCAGGAAGGTGCCATAAGCCCGCTCGACCACGTGGTAGCGTTGGTTCTCGTCCTTCTCTTCCTTGTCCTGGCTGTGCTCGGCCTTGAGCGTGAGCACGCCCTCGCTGAGGTCGAGGTCGATATCCTTCTGGTCCACGCCGGGCAGTTCGGCGGTCACCTCCAGTCCGTCACTCTTTTCCACGACGTTCACGCGCGGCGACAACACGCCTTCCGGCAACTGCGCGCTCGGCGTTGCCCAGCCGCGCATGAAATCGTCGAACGCGCGGTCCATTTCCCGGCGCATCAGCGCGAACGGATCGTTCTCGCGGCTGCGGCTCACGTCGCTGCTACGATTACTCGGCATCAACGGATTCCACACCATGACGCTTCTCCTTCTGTTTGCTCGAAACTGATCGGAAGCAGTATTCGGTGTCTGATGGTAAACATACACCTAGAATATGAGTTTAGACCAACACGCAGTCAATATCCTTGATATCGATCAAGTTGGCCGCCGGGCGGGGCCCAAATTGGCTTGCGGCGACGAGCGTCCCGCGCGACGGTAACGGGCCATGAAACAGAAGAGCAGACAGGCCGGGATCCGGCTGCGCGTGTTCCTCGATCCCGACATCGCCATCGGGCCGGGCAAGGCGGAAATCCTCGAAGGCATCCGGGAAACCGGCTCGATTTCGGCGGCGGGCCGGCGCATGAACATGAGCTACAAGCGTGCCTGGCTGCTGGTTGACACGATGAATGGCTGTTTTCGCGAGCCGCTCGTCGAGACCAGCCGCGGCGGGCGCAGCCAGGGCGGCGCGCGGCTGACCGAAACGGGCGAGAGCGTGCTGGCGCATTACCGGCGCATGGAGGCGAAAGCGGCCGATGCGGTGGAAGACGAGATGCGCGTGCTGCGCGGCCTGCTTCGCGATATGTCCGAGGAAAAATAACGTTGCGGATCGGGGTGCCGGGCGATATGTTCGCAATGTCATAACGCCTGATCCCCGCCACGGAGTTGCCCTTCGATGCCAACCCGCAACCGATTTATACGTGCTGCGCTGTGCGGATATTGCGTGGCGCTGATCGCCGTTTTGGCGGCCTGCCTGCCATCGCGCGCCGGCGAAGCGCTCATTGCCGTTGCCGCGAACTTCGCTGAAGTGACAGAAGAACTTGAGACGGCCTTCGAGACGACGACTGATCACACCGTCACGATTACCTCTGGCTCGACCGGCAAGCTCTATGCGCAAATCAAGCAGGGCGCACCGTTCGACATCCTCATGGCTGCGGATCAGGCCCGGCCCGAACGCCTCGAAGCCGAGGGCGACGCCGTGCCCGGTAGCCGCTTCACCTACGCCATCGGCCGACTCGCCTTATGGAGCCCGGATGCGCAGCGCATCAGCGGCGACGGGATTGCCTTGCTGGAAGCCGGAGATTTTGCCCGTCTGGCGATCGCCAACCCGGACCTTGCGCCCTATGGCCTCGCGGCGAAACAGGCGCTGCAACATTTCGGCCTTTGGGACGCGCTCCAGCCGAAAATCGTGATGGGCCAGAACATCGGCCAGACCTTCTCGATGATCTCGACGGGCAACGCTGAACTCGGCCTCGTGGCGAAATCCTACGCGATGAGCACGCGCAACCAAACGCCAGGCAGCCGCTGGGACGTGCCCGCCGACGCCCATGAGCCAATCCGCCAGGACGCCGTCATCCTGAAGCACGCCGAGGACAACCCGGCCGCACGCGCCTTCGCGGACTTCCTGCGCTCTAATGCAGCTCGCGAGGTGATCACCCGGTTCGGCTACGCGGTGGACTGAGCCGATGGACCTTCCTGATCTCGGACCGCTCTGGCTCACGATCCGTGTCGCCGCGGTGACAACCGTGATCCTGCTTATCATCGGCACGCCGCTGGCCTGGTGGCTGGCCTTCTCGCGCTCGCGGCTGAAAGCGCCGGTCGAAGCCCTGACCGCGCTGCCGCTGGTGCTGCCGCCCACGGTCCTGGGGTTTTATCTGCTGGTGTTCCTGAGCCCGAATGCGCCGCTCGGCGGGCTGTGGGTCAACATCACCGGCTCAGCGCTGACCTTCTCCTTCGCCGGGTTGGTCGTCGCGTCGGTGCTGTATTCCCTGCCCTTCACCGTCCAGCCTCTGCAAGCCGCCTTCGAGGCGGTCGGGCGCGGCCCGATGGAGGCCGCAGCGACGTTGCGCGCCTCGCCGCTCGATGCGTTTTTCACCGTCGCCTCGCCGCTGGCGTTGCGCGGCTATCTGACCGCGACGGTCCTGACCTTCGCGCACACCATCGGCGAGTT
>JBKGZY010000015.1:0-24007 GCA_046543175.1 Dichotomicrobium sp. | reverse complement strand
ACGATTATGGATCGCGCGGCGCCGCCGAACGGCGAGCCATGCGCGAGTGCCGCGCGCGGACGGGCGGATGCCGCATACGCGTCGATGTCCGCTCCCGTTGAGGGAGCATGCCAGGCGCGATCGGGGCCGGATTATCGGATTGAGGTGGGAACAGCGGCGCGGCGGCAAGCGCAGCGCGGCGTTTCGCCGGAGTTGTAAAGAGACGCAACGCAAGAGTTGGAGCGGTTCATAGATGTCTCGCCGTCATAGAGCGGAAAAGCGCGAGGTCATTCCCGACGCCAGGCACGGTGACGTGGTGCTCGCGAAACTGATGAACATCCTGATGTATGACGGCAAGAAGTCGGTTGCCGAACGCATTGTCTATGGCGCGCTGGATCGCATGGGCGACAAGGCCAAACGCGATCCGGTCCAGCTCTTTCACGAGGCGCTGGACAATGTGAAACCGGCCATCGAGGTGCGCTCGCGCCGTGTCGGCGGCGCGACTTACCAGGTGCCGGTCGAAGTGCGCCCCGAGCGCCGGCAGGCGCTGGCGATCCGCTGGCTCATCAAGGCCGCGCGCGGGCGCAACGAGAATACCATGGAGGAACGCCTGTCGGGCGAACTGCTGGATGCCGCGAACAATCGCGGTGCGGCGGTCAAGAAACGCGAAGACACGCATCGCATGGCCGAGGCCAACCGGGCGTTCTCACATTACCGTTGGTAACAGATTTTGAATACACGGGGCCGCTAGAGAGATGGCACGCGAAACACAGCTTCAGCATTACCGCAATATCGGCATCATGGCCCATATTGACGCCGGCAAGACGACGACGACCGAGCGCGTCCTCTATTACACCGGCAAGAGCCACAAGATCGGCGAGGTCCATGACGGCGCCGCGGTCATGGACTGGATGGAGCAGGAACAGGAGCGCGGCATCACCATCACCTCGGCCGCGACCACGACTTTCTGGACCCTGCGTGACGCGGAGGGCAACGACCTTGGCCCGCGGCACCGCGTGAACATCATCGACACGCCGGGCCATGTGGATTTCACCATCGAGGTCGAGCGGTCCCTGCGCGTGCTCGACGGTGCGATTGCGCTTCTGGACGCCAATGCCGGCGTGGAACCGCAGACCGAGACGGTCTGGCGCCAGGCGGACAAGTACCAGGTTCCGCGCATGATCTTCGTCAACAAGATGGACAAGCTCGGCGCGGATTTCTATCGCTGCATCGAGATGATCCGAGAGCGCCTGGGCGCGATGCCGCTCGTCCTGCAGTTGCCGATCGGCGCGGAGAGCGATTTCGAGGGCGTCATCGACCTGATCCGGATGAAGGCGATCATCTGGGAAGCCGAGACGCTGGGCGCGAAGTTCCACGAGACGGATGTTCCGGCCGACATGCTCGACCGCGCCAGAGAGTACCGCGACAAGCTGATCGAGACGGCCGTGGAAGCCGACGAGGCGGCGATGGAAGCCTATCTCGAAGGCGAGGAGCCGGACGAGGAGACGCTGCACCGCCTCATCCGCCAAGGTACCTGCGACGTGACGTTCTTCCCGGTGTTGTGCGGCTCGGCCTTCAAGAACAAGGGCGTGCAGCCATTGCTCGACGCCGTGATCCGCTACCTGCCGTCACCGCTGGACGTCAAGCCGATCAAGGGCATCGACGTGAAGACCGGCAACGAGATCGTGCGCAAGGCCGATGACAATGAGCCGCTGGCCATGCTGGCGTTCAAGGTCATGAACGACCCCTATGTCGGCTCGCTCACCTTCTGCCGGATTTATTCGGGCACGCTCGACACCGGCGTCCAGGTGCTCAACACCGTGAAGGACAAGCGCGAACGGGTGGGGCGCATGCTGCTGATGCACTCCAACGCGCGCGAAGACATCAAGCAGGCCTGCGCGGGCGACATCGTCGCGATTGCCAGCCTGAAGGACGTGACCACCGGCGACACGCTGTGCGCGCCGAACTCTCCGGTGATCCTTGAGCGCATGGAGTTCCCGGAGCCGGTCATCGAGGTGGCCGTGGAGCCGAAGACCAAGAGCGACCAGGAGAAGCTCGGTGTCGCGCTGAACCGTCTTGCGCAGGAGGACCCGTCATTCCGCGTGATGACGGACGCCGAGTCCGGCCAGACCATCATCAAGGGCATGGGCGAGCTTCACCTCGACATCATCGTCGATCGGCTCAAGCGCGAGTTCAAGGTGGACGCAAATGTGGGCGCGCCGCAGGTCGCCTACCGCGAGACCATCACCCAGGCGGCCGATGTCGATTACACGCACAAGAAGCAGACCGGCGGTTCCGGTCAGTTCGCGCGCGTGAAGATGACGGTGGAGCCGGGCGAACCGGGCAGCGGCTTCGAGTTCGAGAGCACGGTTGTCGGCGGGAACGTTCCGAAAGAATACATTCCCGGCGTCGAGAAAGGCGTCGAGAGCATCCTGAACACGGGCATCATCGCCGGTTTCCCGATGCTGGACGTCAAGGTCACGCTGACCGACGGCGCCTATCACGAGGTGGACTCCAGCGTCATGGCGTTCGAGATCGCCGGCCGCGCCGCGTTCCGGGAAGCCGCGCAGAAGGCCAAGCCGAAGCTTCTCGAACCTGTGATGAAGGTCGAGGTCGTGACTCCGGAAGAGTATCTCGGCAGCATTATCGGCGACTTGACGAGCCGCCGTGGCCATGTGCTGGGCCAGGAGGTGCGCGGCAACGCGACGGTGGTGAACGCCACGGTGCCGCTCGCCAACATGTTCGGCTACGTCAACACGCTGCGCTCCATGAGCCAGGGACGCGCCCAGTACACCATGCAGTTTGACCACTACGCGCAGGTTCCGCAGGCCGTGGCGGACGAGGTCCAGGCGAAGTACGGCTAGTTGCAATCAGCGTCAAGCAGAGGAAAAGACGGAGAGCCAGATGGCCAAAGCAAAGTTCGAACGCTCCAAGCCCCATGTCAATATCGGGACGATTGGACACGTCGACCACGGTAAGACAACGCTGACCGCGGCGATCACGAAGTATTTCGGCGACTTCCAGGCCTACGACAAGATCGATGGCGCTCCGGAAGAGAAGGCGCGCGGCATCACGATCTCGACGGCGCATGTCGAGTACGAGACCGAGCAACGCCACTACGCCCATGTCGACTGCCCGGGCCATGCGGACTACGTCAAGAACATGATCACGGGCGCGGCGCAGATGGACGGCGCGATCCTGGTGGTGAGCGCGGCCGATGGCCCCATGCCGCAGACCCGCGAGCACATCCTGCTGGCGCGCCAGGTCGGCGTCCCGGCGCTGGTGGTGTTCCTCAACAAGACGGACCAGGTCGACGACCCCGAACTGCTCGAACTGGTCGAGATGGAAGTGCGCGAACTCCTGTCGCAATACGAGTTCGACGGCGACAACATCCCGATCGTCGCCGGCAGCGCGCTTGCAGCGATGGAGGGCCGCGATCCGGAGATCGGCGAGCAGAAGATCACCGAACTCATGAATGCCATCGACGAGTATATTCCCACGCCCGAGCGCCCGCGCGACCAGCCGTTCCTCATGCCGATCGAGGACGTGTTCTCGATTTCCGGGCGCGGCACGGTCGTGACCGGCCGCGTGGAGCGCGGCGTGATCAAGGTCGGCGACGAGGTGGAGATCGTCGGCATCAAGGATACGCGCAAGACGACGGTCACCGGCGTGGAGATGTTCCGCAAGCTGCTCGACCAGGGCGAGGCCGGCGACAATATCGGCGCGCTCATCCGCGGTATCGCGCGCGAGGATGTCGAGCGCGGCCAGGTGCTGTGCAAGCCCGGCTCGGTGACGCCGCACACCAAGTTCAAGGCCGAAGCCTACATCCTGACCAAGGAGGAGGGCGGGCGTCATACACCGTTCTTCTCGAACTACCGTCCGCAGTTCTATTTCCGCACCACCGACGTGACCGGCGTCGTCACGCTGCCGCCGGACAAGGAAATGGTGATGCCGGGCGACAACGTGGAAATGGAAGTCCAGCTCATCGTGCCGATCGCGATGGAGGAGAAGCTCCGCTTCGCCATCCGCGAGGGCGGTCGAACCGTCGGCGCAGGTGTCGTCGCCGACATCATCGAGTAGCGCGGACAATGTGAAAGACAAGGGCGCCTCAATTTCCTGGGGCGCTCTTATTTTTGGGGTAAGCCACCATGCAGGGCCAGAATATCCGCATCCGGTTGAAGGCGTTCGACCATCGGATTCTCGATACGTCGACGCGCGAAATCGTCAATACCGCGCGGCGGACGGGCGCGGATGTTCGCGGGCCGATTCCGCTGCCGACGCGGATCGAGAAGTTCACCGTCAACCGCTCGCCGCATGTCAACAAGAAGAGCCGCGAGCAGTTCGAGATGCGCACGCACAAGCGGCTGATCGACATTGTCGACCCGACGCCCCAGACGGTGGATGCGCTGATGAAGCTCGATCTCGCCGCCGGCGTCGATGTGGAGATCAAGCTGTAGAGCGGTTTCGTGCCCCGCTGGCGCGTCACGACGCGCGCGGCATGCCCGTCACTGGGCTGAGAAAAGGATTGGACCCATGCGCTCAGGTGTGATTGCGCAGAAACTGGGAATGACACGGATCTTCGACGACAGCGGCGCGCATGTGCCGGTGACCGTGCTGCGCTTGCAGAACTGCCAGGTCGTCGCCCAGCGTGTGAGCGAGAAGAATGGCTATTGCGCCCTGCAACTCGGCGCCGGCCAGGCGAAGGTCAAGAACGTGACGCGGGCTGAACGCGGCCATTTCGCCGTCGCCAATGTCGAGCCGAAGCGCAAGGTGGCCGAGTTCCGCGTCAGCCCGGAGAACCTGATCGATGTCGGCGCGGAGATCACCGCCGATCATTTCGTCGAAGGCCAGTTCGTGGATGCCAGCGGCATCAGCATCGGCAAGGGTTTCGCCGGCGCCATGAAGCGGCACAACTTCCGCGGCCTGGAGATGACGCACGGCGTGTCGGTGTCGCACCGGGCGCACGGCTCGACGGGCCAGATGCAGGATCCCGGCAAGGTCTTCAAGGGCAAGAAGATGGCCGGCCACCTGGGCGACGAGAAGGTCACGACGCAGAACCTGCGCGTGGTGAAGGTCGATCGCGAACGCGGCCTCATCATGGTGTGTGGTTCGGTGCCGGGGGCCAAGGGCGGCTGGATCATGCTGCGCGACGCCGTGAAGAAGGCGCTGCCGAAGGATGCGCCGACGCCTGGTGCGTTCCGCATGCCGGGTGAAGAGACAGGCGGCGAGCCGGCCCAGCCGGAGGCGAGCGAGGGATAAGCGATGAAAGTCGACGTCAAGACGCTGGACGCCAAGAAGGCCGGCTCGGTGGACCTGGATGACACGATCTTCGGGCTGGAGCCGCGGGCCGACATCCTGCAGCGGATGGTGCGCTACCAGATGCTGAAGCGCCAGCGCGGCACGCATCTGGCGCGCGACCGCAGCATGGTCAGCGGCACCGGGGCCAAAATGTACCGGCAGAAAGGCACCGGCCGCGCCCGTCACGGCGACAAGAAGGCGCCGCAGTTCCGCGGCGGCGGCAAGGCATTCGGCCCGCATCCGCGCAGCCACGCCATCGACCTTCCGAAGAAGGTCCGCGCGCTCGCCATGCGCCACGCCCTGTCGTCGAAGGCGCGCGCGGATTCGCTCACGGTGCTCGACCGCGCGGAGGTCGATGCGCCGAAGACCAGGGACCTGCACGCCAAGCTCAGCAAGCTGGGGCTGGCCAACGCGCTGATCGTCTCGGGGCAGGAGGTGCAGGACGCGTTCGCCAAGGCGGCGCGCAACATCCCGAACGTCGACGTTCTCCCGGTTCAGGGGCTGAACGTCTACGACATTCTGCGCCGGGACAACCTGGTGCTGACGAAAGACGCGATCACGGCGCTGGAGGCGCGGTTCAAATGAAGCAGTCAGAGCTTTACGACATTATCGTCGCGCCGGTGATCACGGAAAAATCGACGCTGGCCTCGGAAAACAACCAGGTCATTTTCAAGGTCGCGCCCGGCGCGACCAAGCCGCAGATCAAGGAAGCGGTCGAGCGGCTGTTCGACGTCAAGGTCAAGGCCGTGAACACCATCAACCGCCAGGGCAAGCTCAAGCGGTTCCGCGGCATCCAGGGCCGGCAGAACGCCATCAAGAAGGCCGTCGTGACGCTTCACGAGGGCAACAGCATCGATGTAACCACCGGGCTGTGACGGGATAACAAGGACAGAACGTTATGGCGTTGAAGACATACAATCCGACCTCGGCGGGGCGCCGCGAACTGATCCTGGTGGACCGCAGCCAGCTCTGGCGCGGCAAGCCGGTCAAGCAGCTTACCGAGGGGCGTAGCGAGAAGGCCGGGCGCAACAACAAGGGTCGCATCACCGCCCGCCGCCGTGGCGGCGGGCACAAGCGCGCCTACCGGATGGTGGATTTCAAGCGCCGGAAGCAGGACGTGCCGGCCACGGTGGAGCGCATCGAGTACGACCCGAACCGGACCGCCTTCATCGCGCTGATCCGCTATGACGACGACGAAGTGAGCTACATCCTGGCGCCGCAGCGCCTGAGCGTGGGCGACAGGGTGGTTTCGGCGGAGAAGGCGGACATCAAGCCGGGCAATGCGATGCCGCTGGCCAACATGCCGATCGGCACCATCGTCCACAATGTCGAGATGAAGCAGGACAAGGGCGGACAGCTTGCGCGCGCGGCGGGCACCTATGTCCAGCTTGTCGGCCGCGACGCCGGCTATGCCATCCTGCGGCTGAAGTCCGGCGAGACGCGCATGGTGCGCGGCGAATGCCGGGCGACGGTCGGGGCGGTGTCCAACCCGGACAACGTGAACGAGCAGCTCGGCAAGGCGGGGCGCAAGCGCTGGCTCGGCAAGCGCCCGGCCGTGCGCGGCGTGGCGATGAACCCGGTCGATCATCCGCTCGGCGGCGGCGAGGGGCGCAGTTCAGGCGGCCGGCATCCGGTGACGCCCTGGGGCAAGCCGACGAAGGGCAAGCGCACGCGGTCCAACAAGCAGACCGACCGCTACATTCTGCGCAGCCGGCACATGAAGAAGAAGCGCTAGGATAGCATCATGGCACGTTCAGTCTGGAAAGGTCCGTTCGTCGACAGCTTCATCCTGAAGAAGGCGGAAGCCGCGCGCGAGAAGGGATCGAGCGCGGTCATCAAGATATGGTCCCGGCGCTCGACGATCCTGCCGCAGTTCGTGGGCCTGACCTTCGGTGTCTATAACGGCCACAAGCATATCCCGGTGCTCGTCACCGAGGACATGGTCGGCCACAAGTTCGGCGAATTCGCCCCCACGCGCACCTATTACGGGCACAACGTGGATAAGAAGGCGCGGAGGAGATAGGCATGGGCAAGCCCAAGACAGAACGCCAACTGGCCGACAACGAGGCACGCGCGGTGACGCGCAACCTGCGCATCAGCCCGCAGAAGCTGAACCTGCTGGCAGCATCCATCCGCGGCAAGCCCGTGGAGATGGCGCTGGCGGACCTGACCTTCTCACGCAAGCGCATCGCCGCCGATGTCAAGAAGACGCTGGAATCGGCGGTGGCGAATGCGGAGAACAACCACGACCTCGACGTCGACCAGCTCGTCGTCAAGGAAGCCTATGTCGGCAAGGGGCTGGTGATGAAGCGCTGGCGCCCGCGCGCCCGCGGCCGGATCGGGCGGATCATGAAGCCGTTCTCGCGCCTGACGGTCGTGGTGAGAGAAGCCGAGGAGCAAGCGTAATGGGACAGAAGATCAATCCGATCGGCTTCCGGGTCGGCATCAATCGCACATGGGATTCGCGCTGGTACGCCGATAACGAGGAGTACGGCCAACTGCTTCTTGAAGACATGGAGCTGCGCCGGCATATCCTGAAGAACCAGCGCCAGGCCGGCATCTCCAAGGTGGTGATCGAGCGCCCCCACAAGAAATGCCGCGTGACGGTGCATGCGGCGCGTCCCGGCATCCTGATCGGCAAGAAGGGCGCGGACATCGAAAAGCTGCGCGCGCAACTGGCGCAGCGCACGGCTTCGGAAGTGTTCCTCAACATCGTCGAGATCCGCAAGCCGGAGATCGACGCGACGCTGGTGGCCGAGGGGATCGCGCAGCAACTCGAGCGCCGCGTGGCGTTCCGCCGGGCGATGAAGCGCGCCGTGCAGTCGGCGATGCGCCTCGGCGCGGAAGGCATCCGCATCAACTGCGCCGGCCGGCTCGGCGGCGCGGAGATCGCGCGCACGGAATGGTACCGCGAGGGGCGGGTGCCGCTGCACACGCTGCGCGCGAATATCGATTACGGCCAGGCCAATGCGCGCACGGCTTACGGCGTCATCGGCGTGAAGGTCTGGATCTTCAAGGGCGAGATCATGGAGCACGACCCGATGGCGCAGGAACGCCTGGCCACGGCTTCGCAGGAAGCCGGAGGCGGCCGCGACCGGCGCCGTTGACCGGAGGACCGAGGGCGCGGAGGCGCCTGATCGAGAGAATTGAGGCAGTCAGATGTTACAACCGAAACGGACCAGGTTCCGCAAGGCTCACAAGGGACGGATCAAGGGCAACGCCAAGGGCGGATACACGCTGAACTTCGGCTCCTACGGGCTGAAGGCGCTGGAGCCGGAGCGCGTGACTGCGCGCCAGATCGAGGCGGCGCGGCGCGCCATGACCCGCAACATGAAGCGCGCCGGGCGCGTCTGGATTCGCGTTTTCCCGGACCTTCCGGTCTCGCAGAAGCCGACCGAAGTGCGCATGGGCAAGGGCAAGGGCGCGCCGGAATACTGGGCCGCGCGCGTTCATCCGGGGCGGATCATGTTCGAGATCGACGGCGTATCGGATGCGCTGGCGCGGGAATCCCTGCAGCTGGCCGCGGCGAAGCTCCCGATCAAGACGCGTATCATTTCGCGACTGGGCAGCGAGACGTCGTGATGCGGATGCTGGACAACGGCGCAAGAAGTAAGGGACCGGAACAATGAAGGCGGGAGAAGTGCGCGATCTGAGCCTCGATCAGCTTCAAGACGAGCTGATCCGGCTGAAGAAGGAGCAGTTCAATCTGCGGTTCCAGGCGGCCACCGGCCAGCTCGAGAACACCGCGCGCTTCCGCCAGATCCGGCGCGACATCGCACGGATCAAGACCATCGAGCGGGAAAAGCGCGCCGGGGAAACGGCACAGACAAGCTGATCGAGGACGTAAAAGCTCATGCCCAAACGAGTAATGCAAGGCGTGGTGGTTTCCGCCAAGAACGACAAGACCGTGGTGGTCCGCGTGGAACGGCGTTTCACGCATCCGCTGCTGAGAAAGGTGGTGCGCCGCACGAAGAAGTTTCATGCCCATGACGAGCTGAACCAGTTCCGCGAGGGCGATCTGGTGCGCATCCAGGAATCCGCGCCGGTTTCGAAAAAGAAGAAATGGACGGTGCTCGGCAGCGACCAGGCGGCAACCTAGTGCCGTCGGCGGCCGCGCCGGCCGGCCCCAGAGATGATGGAGTTCGATAATGATACAGATGCAGAGCAATCTCGAGGTGGCCGATAACTCCGGCGCGCGTTCGGTCCAGTGCATCAAGGTGCTGGGCGGCTCGAAGCGCAAATACGCCAAGCTCGGAGACGTCATCGCCGTGAGCGTGAAGGAGGCGCTGCCGCGCGGCCGCGTGAAGAAGGGGCAGGTGGCCAAGGCGGTGATCGTGCGCACCTCCTTTCCGGTGAAGCGCCCCGACGGCAGCATCATCCGCTTCGACCGCAATGCCGCCGTGCTGGTGAACAACAACCGCGAGCCGATCGGCACCCGCATTTTCGGCCCGGTCCCGCGCGAGTTGCGGGCGCGCCGGCACATGAAGATCATTTCGCTCGCACCGGAGGTGCTGTAATGCGCAAGCTACGCAAGGGCGACCGCGTTATCGTCCTGACCGGACGGGACAAGGGCAAGCGCGGCGAAATCCTCAAGATGATTCCGAAGGAAGACCGCGCCATCGTCCAGGGCGTGAACCAGGTGAAGCGCCACCAGCGCCAGACGCAGGCGCAGGAGGGCGGGATCATCGTGAAGGAAGGGCCTGTCGCCCTGTCGAACCTGGCCTATGAGGATCCCAAGGACGGCTCGCCGACACGGGTGGGCTTCCGCATCCTCGATGACGGCCGCAAGGTCCGCTTCGCCAAACGATCGGGAGAAATCATCGATGACTGAAGCCGCCGAAGCCGGATACGTGCCGCGGCTCAAGCGTCAGTACAAGGACGCGATCCGCCAGGCGATGATCGAGGAGTTCAAGTATCCCAACGTCATGCAGGTTCCCATGCTCGACAAGATCGTCGTGAACATGGGGGTCGGCGAGGCCGTGAACGACCGCAAGAAGGTCGAGATGGCGGCGCGCGACCTGGCGCTGATTGCCGGTCAGCGGCCGGTCTATACCCGCGCGCGCAAATCCATCGCGGGCTTCAAGTTGCGCGAGGACATGCCGATCGGAGTCAAGGTCACGCTGCGCCAACAACGCATGTACGAGTTTCTCGACCGCCTGATCACGGTGGCGCTGCCGCGCCAGAAGGACTTTCGCGGTCTGAACCCGAAGAGCTTCGACGGCCGGGGCAATTACGCGCTCGGCATCAAGGAGCATATCGTCTTCCCGGAGATCGACTACGACAAGGTCGAGCAGATCCTGGGCATGGACGTCATCGTGTGCACGACCGCGCAGACCGACGACGAGGCGCGCGCGTTGCTCAAGAAATTCAACTTTCCGTTCCGGGGCTGAGGGCCAGCCCGCTAGAAGGAGGAGCCGATGGCCAAGAAAGCGATGGTGGAGCGCAACAAGAAGCGCCGCCGCATGGCCGACAAGTTTGCCGACAAACGCGCGGAACTCAAGGCGATGGCCGAGGATACCAACCGCCCGCCGGAAGAGCGTTTTCAGGCCCGGCTGAAGCTGGCCAAGCTGCCGCGCAACTCGGCAAAAGTGCGCATCCGCAACCGCTGCGAGCTCACCGGCCGCCCGCGGGGCTATTACCGGAAGCTGCGGCTGTCCCGCGTGATGCTGCGTGAACTCGGCTCCCAGGGACAGGTGCCGGGCATGACCAAGTCGAGCTGGTAAAGGAAGCAACGGCGATGGCGATGAACGACCCGCTTGGCGATATGCTGACCCGCATCCGCAACGCGCAGATGCGCAATCGGCAAAAGGTTTCGACCCCGGCGTCCAAGCTGCGCGAGCGCGTGCTGGAAGTGCTGGCGGAAGAAGGTTATATCCGGGGCTTCGCGCGGGTGGACTTCTCTGGCGGCAAGTCGGAGATCGAGATCGAACTGAAATATTTCGACGGCCAGCCGGTCATCCGCGAGATCAAGCGGGTGTCGAAGCCCGGACGGCGAGTGTATTCGTCGGTGAAGGATCTGCCGACCGTCCATAACGGGCTGGGCGTTTCGATTCTCTCGACGCCCAAGGGCGTCATGTCGGACAGCCGCGCGCGCACCGAGAATGTCGGCGGCGAGATACTGTGCAACATCTTCTGATGCGCGGCGCGGCGCGCAGCTAGGTTGAAGGGAGCGGGACGATGTCACGCATTGGCAAGAAGCCGATTCCGGTGCCGGACAAGGTGACGGCCACGGTCGACGGCCAGCACGTCTCGGTGAAGGGGCCGAAGGGCGAGTTGTCGGCGACGCTGGTGGACGAGGTGCTGGTCAAGCTGGAAGACGGCGCGATCGAGGTCACACCGCGCGACGAGAGCAAGCGCGCCCGCTCGATGTGGGGCCTGTCGCGTTCGCTCGTGAACAATCTCGTCACCGGCGTGACCGAGGGCTTCACCCGCAAGCTGGAGATCAACGGCGTCGGCTACCGCGCCCAGATGAGCGGCAGGAATATCCAGCTCCAGCTCGGGCTGAGCCACGATGTCACCTATCAGGTGCCCGAGGGCATCGAGGTGAAGTGCCCGAAGCCCACGGAGATCGAGATCTCGGGGATCGAGAAGCAGCGCGTCGGCCAGGTCGCTGCGGAGTTGCGCGGTCTGCGTCCGCCGGAGCCTTACAAGGGCAAGGGCGTGAAATACGCGGAAGAGCGCATCATCTTCAAAGAAGGCAAGAAGAAGTAAGGAAGGTCGCGGTCATGGCGGGTCCGATTTCAAGGTTCGACCGGCGCAAGATGCGGGTCCGGCGCACGCTTCGCAAGCGCGCGGACGGGCGCCCGCGGCTGTCGGTATTCCGCTCGTCGAAGCATATCTATGCGCAGGTGATCGACGACGACAAGGGCCACACGGTGGCCGCGGCGTCGAGCCTCGATCCGTCGCTGCGCGCGGAGCATCCCAAGGGCGGCAATGTCGCCGCGGCCGGCGCGGTGGGCAAGCTGCTCGCCGAGCGCGCGAAGGCGGCGGGGCTGGAAGAGGTCTATTTCGACCGCGGCGGCTATCTGTTTCACGGACGGGTCAAGGCGCTCGCCGATGCCGCGCGCGAAGGCGGCTTGAAGTTCTAGGATGAATGGGCTCTACGGAGCCGGATGGATGAGAAAAGGGGTTTGATCCTTGGCACGAGGACCGCGCGAACGCGAAGAACGCGACAGTGAATTTGTCGACAAGCTCGTCGCCATCAACCGTGTGGCGAAAGTGGTGAAGGGCGGCCGCCGGTTCGGCTTTGCCGCGCTCGTGGTGGTGGGCGATCAGAAGGGCCGTGTCGGCTTCGGCCACGGCAAGGCCAAGGAAGTGCCCGAGGCCATCCGCAAGGCAACCGAGTCCGCCAAGCGCGGCCTGATCAAGGTGCCGCTGCGCGAAGGCCGCACCCTGCATCACGACATCTCCGGGCGTCACGGCGCGGGCCGCGTGTTGCTGCGCGCCGCACCGCCGGGCACGGGCATCATTGCCGGCGGTCCGATGCGTGCGGTGTTCGAGACACTGGGAATTCAGGACGTGGTCGCCAAGTCGCTGGGCACGTCCAATCCCTACAACATGATCCTTGCGACGTTCGACGCGCTGCGTCATTCGGATAGCCCGCGCATGGTGGCATCGCGGCGGGGCAAGAAGGTCAGCGAAATCGTGGCGCGGCGGCGCGGTACTCCCAGCGAGGCGCAGGCCCCGGTGCGCGAGGCGCAGGGCTGACTCGGGCGGGTGGTATCAGGATGAGACCGGAGTGAAGCGATGGCGGAGAAGAAGAGCCAGAAGCAGGCGGCGGCGGGCGGAACCGTGACCGTGGAACAGGTGCGCAGCGCCAACCGCAAGCCGGAAGCGCAGCGCCAGACGCTGATCGGCCTGGGCCTCAACAAGATGCACCGGCGCCGGACGCTGAAGGATACGCCGCAGGTGCGCGGCATGATCGCCAAGATCCCTCACCTCGTGCGCGTCGTGGAAGAAGGCTGAGGCGAATGCCTCGGGAAAGGTGTGCAGCAATGCGGCTCAATGAACTGAAGGACAAGCCCGGCGCCTCCAAGAGCCGGGTGCGCGTCGGCCGCGGTATCGGCTCGGGCAAGGGCAAGACCGCCGGGCGCGGCGTAAAGGGGCAGAAATCCCGCACGGGCGTGGCCATAAAGGGTTTTGAAGGCGGGCAGCAGCCGATCCATATCCGGTTGCCGAAGCGCGGCTTCAACAATCCCGGCCGGCTGCGCTATGCTGAGGTGAACCTCGGCGCGGTGCAGACCGCGATCGATGCCGGCAAGCTCGAGACGGGCGCGGCGGTCGATGCCGAGGCGCTCAGGCGCGCGGGCGTGATCCGCCGGGCGCGCGACGGCGTGCGCCTGCTCGGCAACGGCGAGTTGAAGACGAAGGTGGATTTCGTGGTGGCGGGAGCGTCGGCGCCGGCCGTCAAGGCGGTCGAGGCGGCCGGCGGCTCCGTTCAGGTGACGGACAAGCCCGACAAGACGGAAGACGCCTCGTAGAACCCGCGCGGACCGCGCCTGCCGGTGCGTCCGCGATATGCGAACATGCGGAGGGGGCCGCCTGGCGCGGCGCAGCCTCCATTGGAGCGAGTCGACATGGTATCAGCGGCCGAGCAACTGGCCTCCAATATCAATTTCGCCGCCTTCGCCAAGGCGAGCGAACTGAAAAAGCGCATCTGGTTCACGCTCGGCGCTCTGCTGATCTACCGGCTGGGCACCTATATTCCGCTGCCGGGCATCGACCCGGATGCGCTCGCGCAGCTGATCGACCAGAATTCCTCCGGCATTCTGGGCATGTTCAACATGTTTGCCGGCGGGGCCGTCGGGCGCATGGCGATCTTCGCGCTCAACATCATGCCCTACATCTCGGCCGCGATCATCATGCAGCTCCTGACGGCGGTGTCGCCGCATCTCGCGCAACTCAAGAAGGAAGGCGAGCAGGGGCGCAAGCAAATCAACCAGTACACGCGCTACGGCACCGTCGTGCTGGCCGCGCTTCAGGGCTACGGCATCGCCGTGGGCCTCGAAGGCGCCGGGAATGTCGTGATCGACCCCGGCCTGTTTTTCCGCGCGACCACGGTCATCACGCTGGTCGGCGGCACGGTCTTCCTGATGTGGCTGGGCGAGCAGATCACCGCGCGCGGTGTCGGCAACGGCATCTCGCTGATCATTTTCTCCGGCATTGTCGCCGAATTGCCGGGCGCGCTGGCGGGAACTCTCGAACTCGGACGCGAGGGCGCACTGTCCTCCTTCGTGATCGTCGGGCTGTTCGTCATGGCGATCGCGACAATCGCGTTCATCGTGTTCATGGAACGCGCCCAGCGCCGGCTGCTGATCCAGTATCCCAAGCGCCAGGTGGGCAACCGCATGTTCCAGGGCGAAAGCTCGCATCTGCCGCTGAAGCTGAACACCGCCGGCGTCATCCCGCCGATCTTCGCCTCCTCGCTGCTGCTGTTGCCGATCACGGTGGCGAATTTCTCCGCGGGGCAGGGGCCGGACTGGCTGAACCAGATTACTGCGCTGCTGGGCCGGGGCCAGCCGCTTTATCTGGCGCTGTATATCGGCGGTATCGTGTTCTTCGCGTTCTTCTATACCGCGCTTGTGTTCAACCCGCAGGACACCGCGGACAATCTCAAGAAGTATGGCGGCTTTATCCCCGGCATCCGGCCGGGCGAGCGTACGGCGGAGTATATCGATTACGTGCTCACGCGCATCACGGCGGTGGGTGCCGGCTATCTGGCGCTGGTCTGTCTGCTCCCCGAGATGCTTATCTCTCAAGTCGCGGTGCCGTTCTATTTCGGCGGCACGTCCCTCCTGATCGTCGTCAGCGTGACGATGGACACGGTCGCGCAGGTGCAAAGCCATCTGCTGGCGCATCAATATGAAGGGCTCATCAAGAAGTCCAAGCTGAGGGGGGCGAGGCGAACGCGATGAATATTATCCTGATCGGGCCGCCAGGCTCGGGGAAGGGGACGCAGGCCAAGCTGCTCGAAGAGAAGCACGGCCTCAAGCAGCTTTCCTCGGGCGACATGCTGCGCGCGGCTGTCAGCGAAGGCAGCGATATCGGCCAGAAGGCCAAATCGTACATGGAGGCCGGGGAACTGGTGCCCGACGACCTTGTCGTGGAGGTCGTGACGGACCAGATCGAGAAGCTCGGCGAGCAGGGGTTCATCCTCGATGGCTTTCCCCGCAACGTGCATCAGGCCGAGGTGCTCGACGACATGCTGGACAAGGCCGGGCGCAAGATCGACCGGGTGCTGGTCGTGAATGTCAGCGACGACGTGCTGGTCGACCGCATCGCTGGGCGCTTCACCTGCGCCACTTGTGGCGAGGGCTACCACGACAAGTTCAAGCGGCCGAAGACGGACGGCGTTTGCGACAAATGCGGCGGCACGGAGTTCGACCGCCGCCCGGACGACAACGCCGAGACGGTGCGCAACCGGCTCGAGGTCTACCATCAGCAGACCAAGCCGCTGATCGACTATTACAGGGACCAGGGTAAGGTGCGCGTGATCGACGGCGAACAGTCCATCGAGGATGTCACGAAGGCGCTGGAGGCGGCGACATCGTGACGGTGACGGCAGCTTGACGGCGGTATTATTTTTCCGGTAGATAGCCGGTTCGATCAGTTGACCGTTGCCGCCTTGCACAGCTTGTTCCCGCGCATGAAATCCGACGAAGCGGGGCGGGCGGTGTTTTTTGTTTGCGCAATTCGACAGGATAAACATACGGGCTGTTCGTGCAGCCCCGATCTGGCATTAAGGAGAACGCAGCGTGGCCCGTATCGCCGGCGTCAACATCCCGACCAACAAGCGCGTCGATATCGCGCTTCGCTATATTCACGGCATTGGCCCGTATTTCGCGAAGGAAATCTGCGAGAAGGCCAATGTGCCGCCGGAGCGGCGCGTCAATGAACTGGTGGATTCCGAGGTCATCACGATCCGCGAGATCATCGACCGGGACTACACTGTTGAAGGCGATCTGCGCCGTGATGTGGCGATGAACGTGAAACGGCTCATGGATCTTGGCTGCTATCGCGGCCTGCGCCACCGCCGCGGTCTGCCGGTACGGGGTCAGCGCACGCATACCAATGCGCGTACCCGTAAGGGACCGGCCAAGCCGATCGCGGGCAAGAAGAAATAATCGCGAGAACAACGGGCCGGCGAATGACCGTCATCGGACAGAACGAAGGCGGTATTCGCGCATTGAACATGGACCTTACAAAGGTGAAACGGAAAGATGGCTAAAGAAAGGGCGCGGGTTCGCCGCAAGGAAAAGAAGAACATTACTTCGGGCGTTGCCCATGTGAATGCGTCGTTCAACAACACCATGATTACCATCACCGACGCGCAGGGCAATGCGGTGTCCTGGGCCTCGGCGGGCGGCATGGGCTTCAAGGGATCGCGTAAATCGACGCCGTTCGCGGCCCAGATGGCGGCGGAAGACGCCGGCAAGAAGGCGCTCGAGCACGGCATGAAAACCATTGACGTCGAGGTGCGCGGCCCGGGATCCGGGCGCGAATCGGCCTTGCGTGCGCTCCAGAGCTGCGGCTTTCAGGTCACCTCGATCCGCGACGTGACCCCGATCCCGCACAATGGCTGCCGGCCGCCCAAGCGCCGGCGTGTCTGAGACCGCGCGGGCGCCAGGGCCCGCAGCAGTGAATCCGCAGGTATGCCGGCGCGCCCCTGCCGCGCCGAGATGGCCACGCCGAATGCCTGACCGAACCAGGAGCGAGTAAGCATGCAAGTTGTTCAGAAAAACTGGCAAGACCTGATCAAGCCGAAAAAGCTCGACGTCAAGCTCGGGCGCGACTCGCGCCGGACGGGCACCATCGTCGCCGAACCTCTGGAGCGCGGCTTTGGCCTGACGCTCGGCAACGCGCTGCGCCGGGTGCTGCTGTCTTCGCTCCAGGGCGCAGCGATCACCAGCGTGCACATCGACGGCGTGCTGCACGAGTTCTCGTCCGTGCCGGGCGTGCGCGAGGATGTCACCGATATCGTGCTCAACATCAAGGAGATCGCGCTGCGGGTCCATTCCGAGGGCACCAAGCGCATGGTGCTGCGCAAGGACGGCCCGGGCGTGGCGACGGCCGCCGATATCGAGACCGGCGCGGATGTCGATATCCTGAACCCGGACCAGGTGCTGTGCACCCTCGACGAGGGCGCCTCGATCCGCATGGAGTTCACCGCCGGGCTGGGCAAGGGCTACGAGCCGGCCGAGCGCAACCGCCCGGAAGACGCACCGATCGGGCTGATCCCGGTGGACAGCCTCTACAGCCCGGTCAAGAAGGTCTCCTACAAGGTCGAAAACACCCGCGAAGGGCAGATCCTGAACTACGACAAGCTGACCATGGAAATTGAGACCGACGGGTCGGTCGCACCCGACGACGCCGTCGCCTATGCCGCGCGCATCCTTCAGGACCAGCTCAACGTGTTCGTCAATTTCGCCGAGCCGGAGCGCGCGACCTCCGAAGAGACCGTGCCGGAGCTGGAATTCAACCCGGCGCTGCTCAAGAAGGTGGACGAGTTGGAATTGTCGGTGCGCTCCGCGAACTGCCTGAAGAATGACAACATCGTCTATATCGGCGACCTGATTCAGAAGAGCGAGGCGGAGATGCTGCGCACGCCGAACTTCGGCCGCAAGTCGCTCAACGAGATCAAGGAAGTGCTCGCCTCGATGGGGCTGCATCTGGGCATGGATGTCCCGAACTGGCCGCCGGACAATATCGAGGATCTGGCCAAGCGCTACGAGGATCAATATTGAGGGCGGCACTGCCAAACGGCATGCCCGCCCGATGAGGGAGATGCGAGATGCGCCATCACAATTCCGGTCGCAAGCTGAACCGCACCGCCAGTCACCGGCGCGCTCTGTTTCGCAACATGGCCGACGCGCTCATCAAGCACGAGCAGATCGTGACGACGCTGCCCAAGGCCAAGGAACTGGCCCCGGTGGTCGACAAGCTCATCACGCTGGGCAAGCGCGGCGATCTCCATGCGCGCCGGCTCGCCTCGGCCCGGCTGAACGATGAGGCGATGGTCAGGAAGCTGTTCGACGTGCTCGGGCCGCGCTACGCGGAGCGCCACGGCGGTTATACGCGCGTGCTGAAGGCCGGTTTCCGCTACGGCGACAGCGCGCCGATGGCCGTGATCGAACTCGTCGACCGGGATCCGGAGGCGCGCGGCCAGGATTCCGGGCCGAGCCAGGAACAGGCCGCGGAAGAGCCGCGCGAAGATACGATGATGCCGCCAGGAATGCCGGCCGGCTGAAGCGGATTGACGGCGCGCCGGGAAGCGGAAGGCTAATTTCGCCGGGCGCGAAGGAGGGCACAGGATGATGCGCGCGGTCCGCCTGCTGGCGATTGCAACGGCCGTTGCAATCGTTTCGGCGGCCGGCTTTTACTTCGCCGCGCCGGACAGCGCCCGCAGCCAGCGCGACGACACGCAGACCGGGGAGATCCGGCGCGAGCTGCCGGCGGATCGTGAGCAGATCCGTTTGTCCTTCGCGCCTGCGGTCAAGAAGGCGCAACCGGCCGTCGTGAACATGTATGTCCGCGAGCGGCAGTCCGCGCGCCGCTCGCCGCTTCGCAACAATCCGTTTTTCGAGCGTTTCTTCGGTCGAGAGTTCGGCATTCCGCGCCGCCGGGCGCAGCAATCGCTGGGCTCCGGCGTGATCGTGAGCGCCGACGGCCTCGTTGTCACCAATTATCACGTGATCAAGGGGCGTTACGAGCGCGATAGCAGCGATATCGACATCAAGGTCTCGCTGTCGGACGGGCGCGAATACCCGGCCAAAGTGATTCTGGAGGACGAGCGCACGGATCTCGCGGTGCTGCGTCTGCAATATGACGACGGGGAGACCTTCCCGCATATCCGTTTCGCCGATTCCGACCAGGTGGAGGTGGGCGATCTGGCGCTGGCCATCGGCAACCCGTTTGGCGTCGGGCAGACGGTGACGAGCGGCATCGTCTCCGCCGTGGCGCGCACGCGGGTCGGCATCAGCGACTACCAGTTCTTCATTCAGACCGACGCCGCGATCAATCCGGGCAATTCCGGGGGTGCCCTGGTGGACATGGACGGCCGGCTGATCGGCATCAACACGGCGATCTTCTCGCGCAGCGGCGGCTCGCAGGGCATCGGCTTCGCGATCCCGTCCAACATGGTCCGGGTCGTGGTCGACTCCGCGCTTCAGGGCGACACGGTGCGCCGGCCCTGGCTCGGTGTGGCGATGCAGTCGCTGACGGCTGACTTGGCCGAGGCGCTTGGTCTCCCGCGCCCGCGCGGCGCGCTCGTCGCCGAGGTCACGCCCGGCGGCCCGGCCGACGCGGCCGGGCTGCGCGAAGGCGATGTCATCCTGCGCATTGATGGCCGCCGGGTGGCCGACGTCGAATCCGTGCGCTACCGGATCGCGACGCGCGGCGTGGAGGGTGAAGCCGAATTCGAGGTCTGGCGTGACGGCGCGCGCAAAACATTGCGGGTTGATCTGCGACCGCCGCCCGAAGAGCCGCCGCGCAACACGAGCGAGCTGGACGGCGATCACCCGTTTGCCGGCGCCACGGTCGAGAACCTTTCCCCGGCCGTGGCGCAGGAATTGCGGATCCGCGAAACCTCCGGCGTCGTGGTGCGGGAGACGGCGAGTTACTCGCCGGCGCGTCGCGTCGGTCTTCGTCCGGGCGACATTATTCTCGAGTTGAACGGCACGCGCATCGAGCGGGTCCGGGATCTCGAAAGCGCCCTCGGCGAGCGAGCGCGCATCTGGCGCGTGGCGATCAAGCGCGGCGGCGAAACCCTGCGCACCGTGATACGCTGGTAGACACACGCCAATCAGCATTGAGAGGTATCGGTAATGGCGTCGTTGTTCGAGGCAGCGGGGCTGGCAGACAGCGCGCCGCGTCCGCTGGCCGACCGGCTGCGCCCGCAAACGCTGGCCGAGGTCGCCGGGCAGGGACATCTTCTCGACCCCGGCGCGCCGCTGGCGCGCATGGTCGAAAGCGGCGTCTTGCGCTCGGTGATCTTCTGGGGGCCGCCCGGCACCGGCAAGACGACGGTGGCGCGCCTGCTCGCCACGCTGCCCGGCTACGAGTTCGAGCAGATTTCCGCGATTACCTCGGGTGTGCAGAGCCTGCGCGAAACCTTCGAGCGCGCGCGTCAGCGACGGCGCGATGGGCTGGCGACGGTGCTGTTCGTCGACGAAATCCACCGCTTCAACCGCGCGCAGCAGGACGCCTTCCTGCCGGTGATGGAGGACGGCACGATCATCCTGGTCGGCGCGACCACGGAGAACCCGTCCTTCGAGCTGAACGGCGCGCTGCTCTCGCGCGCGAGCGTCCTGCGCTTTCACCGGCTCGACGAGGACGCGCTGGAAACGCTGCTGCGGCGCTGCGAGGAAGCGCAGGGCGCGCGCGCTCCGCTCACCGCGGACGCCCGCGCCCAACTCATCAACATGGCGGATGGCGACGGCCGCGCGCTCATCAACCTGTTCGAAGATGTCATGGCCGCGCATGACGCGGCGACGGGTGATCTCGACATCCCCGCGCTCGCGGACCTCGTCCAGCGCCGCGCGCCGCTCTACGACAAGAGCCGCGACGCGCATTACGACCTCATCAGCGCGCTTCACAAGTCGGTGCGCGGCTCCGACCCGGATGCGGCGCTCTACTGGCTGGCCCGCATGCTCGCCGGCGGGGAAGACCCGCTCTACGTCGCGCGCCGGCTGGTGCGTATGGCGGTGGAGGACATCGCCCTCGCGCAGCCGCATGCGCTCGGCATGGCGATTGCCGCGCGCGACGCCTACGATTTTCTCGGCAGCCCGGAAGGTGAACTGGCGCTGGCGCAGGTCACGGTCTACCTGGCCTGCGCGCCGAAGTCGAACGCGGTCTATACCGCCTACAAGGGGGCGATGAAAGCGGCTGGCGAATCCGGCTCCTTGCCGCCGCCGCGCCACATCCTCAACGCGCCGACGAAGCTGATGAAGGACGAAGGCTACGGCGCGGGCTACGCCTACGACCACGACACCCCGGAGGGATTTTCCGGGCAGGATTATTTCCCCGAGGATATGGGGCGCCAACACTTCTATCATCCGACCGAGCGCGGCTTCGAGGCCGAACTCGCGAAGCGCCTGGCGCGGTTCCGATCGCTGCGCGAGAGCCGCGAAGATTCTTAGGTTTTCGAGCCACATTGGTCGCTTCGCGCCCGCCTTGCGGCTTCGTGGCTCCAATTCGGCCCAACGGGCCGGCCACCAGTCGGTGGCTCAGCGCGCCCAATTAGGCTGGATTGGGCGCGCTGGGGAGCGTGACGCTGGCGGCGAAGCACCCCAGACACGCCTTCAGGCGTGTCTGAGCGCGCGACTGCGCGCCGCGCCGTTGGCGCGAACCGCGGACCGGATGGCCCGCGAAAGCCAAGACCGTCGTGCTTTGGCCCGCCGCGATCCTGTGCTATAGGCGCATGGCTGGCGCAGACGGGCGGAGACGGCCGCGCGCCAGGGCAACTCAATCTCTCAACGGGGCGCGAAGAGCCGGCGATGGTGAAATTCAGCGATCTGTGGGATGCGCATCCGACCAACAACGGCATTCAGGCGCCGTGCCGGACCAATGGCGTGTCGAATTTCGTCAACCAGTGCGCCATCCGCTTGGGCGTATGCCTGCGCGATGCGGGAGTCGAGCCCGGCCGCGTCAATGGCGCGAAGACCTGCAACTGGGCGCGCAACACCGGTCATAACGGTGCCGACATGCATTTTATCCGCGCCAAGGAGCTCGGAAACGCGCTGGCCGCCGCGCGTATCGAGGGGATGGCGAGCACTTACAAGCTGTCCAATCCGGCCGACTTCGCCAATGAACTCGACGGGCGCACGGGCATCATCTTCTTCAATGGCTACTGGTGGCGCACGACCGACACCACGCGACCCACGGGCGATCATATCGACCTGTGGAACGGCTGGCGCACCAGCGCGAAAATGCTTCTGCCCTGGTTCGGCTGGCTCGGCGGCTATGACAAATCCGGCGAAATCTGGTTCTGGGAGGTCCCGTGAGAACGATCTTCGGCATCCTGTTCTTCGTCCTGTTTCTGGTGCCGGGCGCTTATCTGGCCGGGTTCGCGGCGACGCCGCTGGCGGAGACACAACGTTTTGAAAGCCCCGACCAGCACGCCCAGTTCATGCAGATGATCGAGGTCGGTGTGACCGTGGCTGTCGGCCTCGTCGGGGCGGTCATCGGGGCGCTGCTCGCGGGTCGGCTCCGTCCGCTGTTCTTCCGCAACTCGTCATGACGCACCTCGCTGAGCGACCAGCCGCACGCGCAGCAATGAAATCGCAGCCATGAGCCTTGTCCTGTTTGCGGCCGCCGGTGGTGCCGTCGGCGCGGCCCTTCGTCATCTCACCAATGTCGTCTGCGGCCAGTTGTTCGGCCCGTCCTTCCCGTGGGGCACGTTCGCGGTGAATGTGTTAGGCTCGCTGCTGATGGGTCTGCTGATTGCCGCACTCGCCCTGCGCTGGAGCGCGCCGCTGGAAGTGCGCACCTTTCTGGCGACGGGCGTGCTGGGCGGCTTCACAACCTTTTCGGCGTTTTCGATGGATTTCGCCGCGCTGTTCGAGCGCAAGGCCTATCTGAGCGCGGCGGGCTATGCAGGCGGCACGCTGGTGCTGTCGCTGCTGGCGGTGTTCGTCGGCCTGGCGCTGGGGCGCCTGATTTTTCAATGAGCGGACGATGAGCGGAGTCGACAAGAAGCGCGTCGCGCCGGACGAGGACGGCATGCGGCTCGACCGCTGGTTCGCCGCGCATTATCCCGGCTTGCCCCATGTGCGGCTGCAAAAGCTGCTGCGCACGGGGCAGGTGCGCGTCGATGGCGGTCGCGCCAAGGCGAACACGCGCATCGAGAACGGGCAGGAAATCCGTGTTCCGCCGCTGCCGGCGGATAGCGACGCGGCGCGGCAGCCGTTTCCGCGCGAAACGTTGAGCGCGCGGGATATCGCGTTCGTGCAGAGCCTCGTCATTCACCGCGACGACGACATTCTTGCGCTCAACAAGCCGCCGGGCCTGGCGGTGCAGGGCGGCAGCAGCACGACCGAGCACCTCGACCGGCTGCTGGAGGGGCTGAAATTCGATGCCCCGGAGCGCCCGCGCCTCGTTCACCGGCTCGACAAGGACACCAGCGGCGTCCTTCTGCTGGCGCGCTCGCGCGAGGTCGCGGCGAAGCTCGGGCGCAGCCTGAAGCATCGCAGCGCGCGCAAGCTTTACTGGGCGCTGGTCATCGGCGTGCCAAAGATCGCACAGGGCGAAATCAAGCTGCCGCTCGTCAAGAAGGGCGCGCGCGGCGGCGATGAGCGAGTGGTTCCGGCCGAACCGGACGAGGACGAGGCGAAGCTGGCCGTGACCCGCTATGTCGTGCTTGAGCGCGCCGGCACGCGACTGTCATGGGTGGCAATGACGCCTATCACAGGGCGCACACACCAGCTTCGCGCGCACGCCGCGGCGATGGGCCATCCCATTGTTGGCGACGGCAAATACGGCGGGGCAGACGCGCATCCCGGCGGCGAGATCGCGCGCAAGCTCCATCTCCATGCGCGGCGTCTTGTCATCCCGCATCCGCGCGGCGGGACGTTCGACATCAGCGCGCCGCTGCCCGCGCATATGCAAAAGGCGTGGTCGCTTTTCGGATTTGACCGGGATGATGAACGCGACCCGTTCGCGAAAGACGCGCCGAACCCATCGAAGGAATGAAACCGGTTTGACGGGACAGGGATCGTCGCAAGCCAAGGCCAAA
>JBKGZY010000184.1:0-5541 GCA_046543175.1 Dichotomicrobium sp. | reverse complement strand
CTCATCGCGTATTGACATTCAAGTCAATACCCCAGTACCTACAACAAGTGTGTTTACGAACGGTGAAATGGGGAACGGGATTCCCGCTTAAAATCAACCTGAAAACCATGCTTGGTGCTAAGCACAAAAGTTCATAGGGCATGAACAAACTGCCCAGACAAGAACGCGCGCAAATCCTTGCCATGCTGGTGGAAGGCTCTTCCATGCCGTCGATTTCCCACGTGGTTGGCGTCGCCCTCAACACGGTGTCGAAGCTGCTGGTTGAGGCCGGCGAAACGTGCCTCGCCTTCCACGATGAGAAAGTGCACGGCCTGACATCTCAAACTGAGACACGACCCCGCGCTTGCAAGGGCATGAGCTGACAGGCAAGCTCATGTCATGAAACGGCTGCTGATCGTCGCGCATGCCCCGTCGCCGAACACCAGGCGCCTTCTTGATGCGGTCGTGCGCGGCGCCACCAGCGAGGAGATCGAGGGCGTCGAGACCGTCGCCCTCAGCCCGTTCGACACCGGCCCGGACGAGGTCAAGGCCGCCGGCGCGCTGATCCTCGGCACCACCGAGAACCTCGGCTATATGAGCGGCGCGCTCAAGGACTTCTTCGACCGCTGCTATTACCCCTGCCTCGAAGAAACCGAGGGGCTTGCCTACGCGCTCTATATCCGCGCGGGCCAGGACGGCACCGGCACCCGCCGCGCGGTGGAGAGCATCGCGACCGGCCTGCGCTGGCGCGCGGTGCAGGAGCCGCTGATCTGCCGGGGCGCGTGGGACGAAGCCTTTGTCGGCCAGTGCGAGGAGCTGGGCCAGGCGATGGCCGCCGGGCTGGAAGCCGGCATATTCTGAGACATTGCGATTGCCGTGGAGACGGAAGCGGACTCCGGTGATACGTCTCGGGCCTTGGCCGATACGTCTTCGGGCCGTGGCCGGCACGTATGCGATCCTTGGCCGGCACGCGAGCGAGACCATCCGAACCGCGAGGACGTCCCAATCCGAAACATGGGCTTCAGCGACAATCAACAGAACTCGTCGCGTTGACGGCAAACGCGCCAGGAACCCCCTGAACATCACGGCAACGGAAATCCTTGAAAATACGATTGAAGTGCAAGTCTTCTATTGGGGCAATCCCAACGAATTTTAGCAATTACAGACACGAAATATTAGTGCCATCAGGATTTACTTTTTCGCACCGAAACCACGCCTGTGCATGGGATGATGCATGTTCGACGATGGCATCGCCAATGCCTGCCCGGACGGCATCCTGATCGTCGATCGGGATGGCAGGATCACGGGGCTCAACGACGCGGCGCGCCGAATGTTCGGTTGGCCTGGCGATTCGCTGATCGGGCAACGCGTCAATGTTCTCGTGCCCCAAGCCAGACGCAACCGTCACACCCGGCTGATCCGGCAGTGGCGCTATACTGCGTGTGCGCAGCAGCATATCGCGGGCTGGCGCGTGGTCGTCGCGCAACGGCGCGATGGCATGCATTTTCCGGTCAATATCCGGCTCACGTCCATGCAAACCGACGGGGGCTGGCACACAATCGCCTATGTCCACGACATGAGCCAACTGACGGCCTCGCAGAGCGCCGCCGCGGCGGCAGAGTCCGAACTGGCCGCAAAACAGGAACAGAACGCCCTCCTGGCGCAGGTCGCCGAACATGCCACTGACTGCGTGGTCATCACGGACGCTGCCGGCAAGGCAATCTGGGTGAATCAGGCGACGGAAAGGCTGACCGGGTACGCCGCGGCCGAATTCGTCGGCCGCAATCCCGGCGACCTGCTCAATGGCCCCGAAACCGACATGGATACCGTGAATCGCATCGCGCAGGCCATCGAGGTCGGAGATAGCATCCGATGCGAAATGCTGCACTATCGCAAGAACGGGGAGAGCTACTGGATCGAAATCAACATTACGCCGATCCGCGATGGTGACGGGCGGCTGACGAAATTCATTGCGGTCGCACGCGACGTCACCGCGAAGAAGAACCAGGAGGCCGCGCTTGAGCGGGCAAAGCGCGAGGCCGAGCGCGCCGAAAGCCGCCTGGCATCTGCGATCGAGGCAACCTCAGAGGGTTTCGTCATTTATGATGCAGACGACCGGCTGGTCATGTGCAACAGCGCATTCCGTGAGCAGTTCTCCTTTCTGCAAGACCTTCTCGTGCCGGGGATCAAGTTCGCCGACCTGACTTACGCGGCCGCGCATGGCGGCTATATCGATCTGGAGGGGGAAGATCCCGACACCTGGGTGCGTAATATGGTCGAACGTCGTCGTAACAACGATCACATCGAGACGATCATGCGGCTAGCGGATGGCCGCTGGATGCTGCGCCGGGAACGACGGACCCCGACAGGGGAAATGATCGGGGTGCGCTCGGACATCACGGCGCTCAAGCAACACGAGGAAAGTCTGCGCGAAGCCAAGCGCAAGGCAGAGCGCGCAGAGGGCCGGCTGCATTCGGCGATCGAAGCGATCTCCGAAGGCTTCGTCATCTACGACGAATACGACCGGCTGGTCATGGCCAACACCGCCTACAAGGAAATGCGCTCGGAAGACGCCGACATGATCGTGCCCGGCGTCACGTTCAGGGAACTGGTCAGCACCGCCGTGGCGCGCGGCCATTTCGACACCGATGGCGAAGACCCCGAAACCTGGGTCGAGAAACAGGTCGAACAACGCAAGACCGGCACAAACGTCGAGACAATGGTGCGTTTTACCGACGGGCGCTGGATGCTGCGCCGGGAACGACGCACGCCGCAGGGTGAGATGATCGGCATTCGCTCCGACATCACCAGTTTCAAGCAGCAGGAAGCCGCGCTCCAGGAAGCGCGGGCGAAGGCGGAGGCCGCGGACCAGGCCAAGAGCGATTTCGTCGCCAATATCAGCCACGAGCTGCGCACGCCCATCAACGGCATCATGGGCTTTACCCAGCTCATGCTGGCCGGGGAGTTAACGGACAAGCAGCGCGAACGCGCGGAAATCATCATGGCCTCGTCGGAGCATCTGCTCCAGGTCGTCAACGACCTGCTCGATCTCTCGCGCATCGCAAGCAACAGCGTAGAGTTGGACCCCGAACTTGTCGACGTCGCGGAACTGGTGAACGAGACCATCGGCTTGTTGCGGCCGCTGGCGACGGAGAAAAATCTGAGCCTGACAGCCGGGATCGAGCTTCCGCCGCAGGCGCGGATCGAAGCGGATCGCGCACGCATCAAGCAAATCCTTCTCAACCTGATCGCCAATGCGATCAATTTCACCAGCGAGGGCGGTGTCACGCTGGCGGTCAGCGCCAGCGAAGACGGGATCGCGTTCGAGGTGTCCGATACCGGGCCGGGCATGCCGGAGGACAAGATTCAGTCGATCTTCGACCGTTTCACGCGGATCGCCGGCAGCAACTCCACGACTGGCGGCGCCGGGCTGGGGCTAACCATCACCAAGGGGCTGGCGGAACTGATGGGCGGGAACATTGTTGTGCGCAGCGAACTGGGATGCGGCTCGGCGTTCACCGTCCATCTGCCGTTCAAGGTTCTGACCCCGGGAAACCCCGAACGTCCGGCCGGCTCAAGAAAAAATGCCTGCCCGAGCGAGGAAACATCGAATGTATGACGTTCTCGTCGCCGAAGATCATCCCGTGAACCGTAGCCTGATCAGCGAGGTTCTCCAGGCGATCGACTGCCGCGTCACATTGGCGGAAAACGGGCAACAGGTTCTCGACGCCATCGACAGCCGTGACTTCGATGTCGTCATCATGGACAATCAGATGCCGGTGATGTCCGGCCTCCAGGCCATCGCCCGTATCCGCGCGAGAACCGACTGGAAGCGGCGTATTCCCATCATTGCCTTGACGGCGAACGCCATGCGCGGGACGGAAGGCGACTATCAGATCCACGGGGTCGAAGCTTTCATGACCAAGCCCTTCGACGTGAACACCGTCATTGCCACCGTGAAGCGGCTGGGCCGGGCAGGACGGCGCATCCGCGATGAGGCATATTCGACGACCTTGTGAGCCTCCGCGCCAACCGGAAACCCGGCATTCACATTGTCCTCAATGGTTCCCTTTCGCCGACAGCCGGTGGAGGTGAAACACTGAAATTGCCAGCACGATGAACGCGCCGGCCTGATGCGCCAGCCCGAGGTTCAGCGGCACTTGTTCCAGCAGGGTCCAGATACCGCCCGCGGCCTGTAATGTCACGGCCGCCGCCAGCACGAGCGCCGAGCCGCGCGCGGCGTGGCACGCCCGGATCATCGCGATGGCGTGTGCAAGCGCCCAGGCGAACAGCGCATAGGCCCCGAGGCGGTGGCTGAACTGCACGGTCAGCGCGTTCTCGAACAGGTTCAGATACCACGGCTGCATCACGAACAGCCCGTCCGGAACCAGCGCCCCGTCCATCAGCGGCCAGGTATTGTACGACAGCCCGGCCTTCATTCCGGCGACGAACGCGCCCAGCACGATCTGCGCGAAGGAGACCGCGAGCAGCCCGGCCGCCGACAGCCACGCCGAGCCGCGCGCCGCGCTGCGGGCCGGCCGCCCGACGCCGAGCATCACCCAGATCATTGCCGCGTAAATGATCGCTGCCAGCCCCAGATGCGCCGCCAGCCGGTACTGGCTCACCGACACCCGGTCGACCAGCCCGCTTTGCACCATGTACCAGCCCATGAAGCCCTGCAGCGCGCCGAGCGCGAACAGCGCGATCAGGCTCGGCGCGAGGTCGCGGCGAATGCGCCCGGCGAAGGCAAACACGAGGAAAGGCACGGCGAACGCCACGCCGATGAACCGGCCGAGAAAGCGGTGCGCCCATTCCCACCAGTAGATGAACTTGAACTCCTCGAGGCTCATGCCCCGGTTCACAAGCTCATACTGCGGGATTTGCCGGTATTTCTCGAATGCTTCCTGCCAGTCGGCGGCCGACAGCGGCGGGATCGCGCCGAGAATGGGCTTCCACTCGGTGATCGACAGGCCGGAGCCGGTGAGCCGTGTCGCGCCGCCGACCACGACCATCGCGAAGATCAGCGCGATGACGCAACCGAGCCAGAGGCGGATCGCGGTGTCCGCGCCGGTCGCACCGTGAGCGATTTGCGTGTTGACGGCGCTGGTCTGGGTCATCGGGCATCTCCGGCGGCCTGCCCGGCATTTACTGCGGGCGCGGATGGCACACAAGCGCGCGCAGTGTCGCGGGCGGGGCCGCGGCCGGTGATTCCTGACTGGCGGCCCGACGGCCGCTTCGCTATGGTGCGCGGCATGACGACACGCACGCGCAAATTCATCGGCGTCACGACAATGGTCGTGTTCACGGTATTCTATCTGTGGGTCGCGATCACCATTGCCATCATGCGCCTGCCGGGAACGGCGCTGGGCCTCCAGCTCGCGTTCTACTTCGTGGTCGCCGCGATCTGGTTCGCGGTGTGCGCGGCGATCATCTGGTGGATGCGCCCGCGCTATGTGCAGCCGCAACAGCCGCAGGATAATACACTGCGGTGAGCGCGCCCGGGCGCGGTCCGATCACGCCGCCTGGCGATTGGAACTGAGCTGGGCGTCGATCAGCGCCACC
>JBKGZY010000183.1:0-5591 GCA_046543175.1 Dichotomicrobium sp. | reverse complement strand
AGGAACGGCAGGCCGCTCTGGGCGATCAGCACGCCGCCCTCGGCGAGCGCGGCCTTGCAGTCGGTGTAGAAATCGCGGGTGAACAGCGCCGTGGCCGGACCGATCGGGTCGGTCGAATCCACGAGGATCGCCTCGAACCGCTCATCGGTCTCCGCGACGTATTTCGTGCCGTCGGCGATCACGACCTCCGCGCGGGGATCGTCGAACGCGCCCTTGGCGACGAAATCCAGATAGCGCTTCGACAGGTCGATGACGCTCTCGTCGATCTCGCACAGCACGGCGCGCTCCACGCTGTCGTGGCGCAGCACCTCGCGCAGCACGCCGCCGTCGCCGCCGCCGATGATCAGCACGCGCTTCGGCTCCGGGAGCGCCATCAGCGGCACATGCGCCATCATCTCGTGATAGACGAACTCGTCCTCCTCGGTGAGTTGCACGACGCCGTCGAGCATCAGCACGCGCCCGAAGGTGGTGTTCTCGAAAATGACGAGGTGCTGGTGCTCTGTCTGGCTTTCATAGAGCACGTTGTTGGTCTGAAACGAAAAGCGGAAATGCTCGTGGAGCGTTTCGGGAATCCAGCGGGTCATGGCGACCTCCGGGGCAAGATGGATCAGCGTTTCAAAACAAGCGGGCCGCAGCCTATATCCAGCCGCGGCCCTGGTCCATTTCCGTCTGCAACAAGGTCAACGCCGCCTCAGGCGGCCTCGGCGATCTCGATGACATGGCGCCCGCGCAGATGCTCGGTCACGACCACGTCGTCCGGCTCAAAGGCATCGCGCAAAACCGCGATCGCGGCATGCGGATTGGCCTCGCCGCACATGAAGATATCCAGCGCCGCATAGCCGTATTCCGGCCAGCTATGGATACTGATATGCGACTCGGCGAGAATCGCCACACCCGTCACGCCGCCGTTGGGCGTAAAGTGGTGCATGTTGATATGCAGCAGGGTCGCACCCGCCTCATCCACGCATCGTCGGAAGGTCTCCTCGACATGCGCCACATCGTCGATCCGTTTCGCGTTCAGCAGATCGACGATAAGATGCGTGCCAGCGAAACGGATTCCGTCCCGCTCGCAGAAATAGTCCTTCCGATCGTCCGCATCCGTGGTCGCGGAACGAGAGAGTGTTTTTTCTTCCGTTTGGGCGGTGCTTGAACCAGGATCCAAGTCCATCCCCAATTGGAAGAGGGCGTCATCGTAAGCCATATGGCGTCCTCCCCAACCAGTAGATGACCGAACACACTGTGTGAACGAGGCGCGGTGTGCCTCGCTCAGGCTCGACTTTCAAGGAAAAAATTCGCGGCCGCGCGCGTTTTCGCCCGCATCCCGTCCGTTTCCAGATAATGCGGGACAATTTGCCACGCAAGCGCGGCACGATGCCCCGCGCGCATCCCTATTATGCCCCCGTTTCCCGGCCTTCGCGGGCGCCATGCCGGTATTGCAGGCCGATCAGCAGGCCCTTGGACGGGCGCAGCATCGCCAGCGGGATCAGCACCGCGAGCGGCCCCCAGATCACGGCATGGACCCAGTAGGGCGGCTGGTAGACCAACTCGGTCAGGACCGCGCCGCCGCAGACGATGAAGCCCGCGAAGAAGGAGACGAACACCGCCGGGCCGTCGCCGGCATCAGCGAAGCCGAAGTCCAGCCCGCAATCGCGGCACGCCGGCAGCATCTGCAGGAAACGCGTGAACAGGCGGCCCTGCCCGCAGCGGGGACAACGCCCCAGCAAGCCGTTGATGGCCGGTGTCGCGCTTGTCATTCGGTTTTCTTCCTCTTAGCTTTCCGCGCCCATTCGGGCGCGGGGTCGGCGCTAAGCGCCGGCGGCCAGTCGGCCACTCAGCCGCGCCAAGGCGCGGCTGCGGAGCGCGACCGCGCGCCGCGCCGTTGGCGCGAACCCGGGCCACGGATGTGGCCCGGAAAGCCAAGAAGCCGACCTCAGTGTCCCGCGGCCGGCGTGCCCGCGCCCCAGACATAGATGCTGGCGAACAGGAACAGCCACACCACGTCGACGAAATGCCAGTACCAGGCCGCGGCCTCGAAGCCGAAATGTTTTTCCGGCGTGAACTGGCCCGCGAGCGCGCGCCCGAGACAGACGATCAGGAAGATCGTGCCGATGATGACATGCGCGCCGTGAAAGCCCGTGGCCATGAAGAACACCGAGCCGTAGATGAAGCCGGAAAACTCGAACCCGGCATGCATGTATTCATAGGCTTGGAGCGAGGTGAACAGAATGCCCAGCAGCACCGTCAGCAACAGCCCCCAGACCAGTCCGCGGCGGTCGTTCTGCAACAGCGCATGGTGCGCCCATGTCACTGTCGTGCCCGACAGCAGCAGCACCAGCGTGTTGACCAGCGGCAGGCCCCACGGGTTGAAGGTGGAGACGAAACGTCCGTCGCCCGTCGCCTCCGGCGGCCAGTGACCGCCGGTCGCCTCCTGGCGCGCGACCAGCCCGACAGTCTCGCCGTCCGGCAGCGTCGTCGCGCCGGGGAACAGGGCGGCATCGAAATACGCCCAGAACCAGGCGACGAAGAACATCACCTCGGAGGCGATGAACAGGATCATGCCGTAGCGCAGATGGAGCTGCACGACCGGGGTATGCTGGCGTTCCACGACGGATTCGTGGATCACGTCGCGCCACCAGACGATCATCGTCGCCGCCACGCCGAGCGCGCCGATAGCGAACAGCCACGGCCCTTCGACCCCGAACAGGCCGCCATTGCCGGTGCGCATCCAGGCGATCGCGCCGATCGCCAGCACCAGCGCCGCGAGCGATCCGACGATCGGCCAGGGACTCGGATTAACCAGGTGATAGTCGTGATGCTTGGTATGCGCTTCGGCCATGACGTCTCGATTTCCTCTTTTGGTTGGGGGCGGCTCCCAAACGTTCGATTGCCGGAGTTATAACGTCCCTCAAGCGCCGCCGCGATCCTTTCGTTGCGCCTCCGCGGAAGCGGAGCCGGACACGTTGTCCCCCTTCTTCGGGAAGAAGGTGTAGGACAGCGTGATCTCGTCGATTTCGCGGGCCTCGGGGTCGTCCATGATTTCGGGATCGACGTAGAAGCTGACGGGCATGTCCGTGCGCTGTCCCGCCTTCAGCCGCTGTTCGGTGAAGCAGAAGCAATCGACCTTGCGGAAATAAGACCCGGCGATGGCCGGTGAGACGTTATAGGTCGCAGTGCCCGTCAGCGCCTGCCCCGTGCTGTTGCTGGCTTCGTAGAAGGCCAGCGAGGATTCGCCGATCCTGACCTTCATCGAGGACTGCGCCGGCCTGAAGGTCCAGTCCAGCTTCGGCGAAATGCTGGCGTCGAAGCGGATGGTGATTGTCCTGTCCAGCACGCGCTGCGAGCCGGACTCGGCGCGCTGGGTCGTGCCGCCGTAGCCGGTCACGCGGCAGAACATGTCGTAAAGCGGTACGGCGGCGTAGGCCAGCCCGGTCATGCCGCCGACGATGAGCACAAGCGGCAGCACGGTCCGGCGCAACGCGCGCGCCTTGTCCGTTTTCCGCGCCCCGCCCGGCTCCTGATTGGTATCCGTCTCATCGGTCATGGCGTTCAATCCGCTTGCATGTCGTCGTCACAGCGGCCTGTTGGCGACGTTCTCGCCCAGGCGCACGATGGTGACAATGAAGAAGAGCAGCGCCAGCGCGGCCAGCCCCCAGGCCAGCGCAAGCGAACGGATGCGCTGGCGCTTGAGCCTGATGCGTTCCTGCTCGCGCGCCTGCTCATCGGTTTCTCCGGCGTCTTTCAGAGGAGTTTGCGTCGAATTTGGGTCCGACATGTCGTGCGCCTTCTTCTCAGGCCGCCAGTCCGCTCAGGTGATCGGTGATCAGCGCGCCGAACACGAGGAACAGGTACAGGATCGAGAACTTGAACAGCCGCCGGGCGGCGCGGTCCGCTCTCTGTCCCTCGCGCCAGCGGTATGTTTCCAGCGCCAGCGCTACAAACGCGATGCCGGCCAGCGCCGCCGCCATGGCGTAGACCGGCGAGGCGAAGCCGAGCAGCGCGGGCGCGACCCCCAGCGGCGCAAGCACGGCGCTGTAAAGCAGGATCTGCCAGCGAGTCGCCTCGCTGCCTGCGACCACCGGGAGCATCGGCACACCCGCGCGCTCGTAATCGCGGCTGCGCACCAGCGCGAGCGCCCAGAAATGGGGCGGCGTCCAGACGAAAATAATGGCGAACAGCACGATGCTTTCCAGCGACACGCCGCCTGTTGCCGCGGCCCAGCCGATCATCGGCGGAAACGCGCCCGCCGCGCCGCCGATCACGATGTTCTGCGGCGTGCGCCGCTTCAGCCACATCGTGTAGACGAACACATAGAACAGGATCGTCAGGGCCAGCAGCGCGGCCGCAATCCAGTTGACGAACAGGCCAAGGCAGAGCACCGACCCCGCGCCCAGCACCACGCCCAGCGTCAGCACCTCGTCGGCGTCGACGCGTCCGCGCGGCAGCGGGCGCATGGCGGTGCGCTGCATCACCCGGTCGATGTCCGCATCGTACCACATGTTGAGCGCGCCGGCCGCTCCCGCCCCGGCCGCGATGGCGATGAGGGCGGCGGCGGCGATCACCGGGTGAACGGCAACCGGCGCGGCGATCAGGCCGGCCAGCGCGGTGAACACCGACAGCCACATCACGCGCGGCTTGAGCAGCACCCAGTAGTCGCGCAGTTCGCTGATATCGTCGGCAGACGCGCCCGGACTAGAATGTGGCATGGCCTGGCCATGCATAAAGGACCCGGGCGCCGTCCCGCCATATGTTGCACCGTGGTGTGTCATGAATGCTGGCATTGTCCTTCGGGAAGGCCCGTGCGCCGGTTGCGCCACGGCCCTTCCCGCGTTTGTCGCGATAACCCTATTTTATGCGCGGCAGTGTCTCGTAGGCGTGGAAGGCCGGGGGAGACGGCAGCGTCCATTCCAGCGTCGTCGCGCCCTCGCCCCACGGATTGTCCGCCGCCTGCCGGCCGCGCGCGAACGCCTCGATCACGCCGTACAGGAACACGAGCGTGGCGATCGCGGAGAGATACGAGCCGATCGACGAGACGTAGTTCCAGCCCGCGAACGCGTCCGGGTAATCGACGTAGCGGCGCGGCATGCCCTGAAGCCCCAGGAAATGCTGCGGGAAGAACAGCAGGTTGACGCCGATGAAGGTCAGCCAGAAATGCAGCTTCCCGACAAATTCCGAGTAGGTGTAGCCGGTCATCTTCGGGAACCAGTAGTACCAGCCCGCGAAGATCGCGAAGACCGCGCCCATCGACAGCACGTAGTGGAAGTGCGCCACCACGTAGTACGTGTCGTGCAAGGAGCGGTCGACGCCGGCATTGGCCAATACCACGCCGGTGACGCCGCCGATGGTGAACAGGAAGATGAAGCCCATCGCCCAGAGCATCGGCGTGCGGAAGTCGATGGAGCCGCCCCACATGGTCGCGATCCAGGAGAACACCTTGATGCCCGTCGGCACGGCGATGACCATCGTCGCGAACACGAAATAGGCCTGCGTATCCACGCTCAGCCCGGCGGTGTACATATGATGCGCCCAGACGATGAAGCCGATCACGCCGATGGCGACCATCGCATAGGCCATGCCGAGATAGCCGAAGATCG
>JBKGZY010000182.1:0-5649 GCA_046543175.1 Dichotomicrobium sp. | reverse complement strand
ACCAGCGGGCGCAGCTTCGGCGCCGGTTTCTCCAGCCCGCTGCCATAGCCGTAATGCTCCAGGCGCGGGGAAAAAATCGCCTTCCAGTCATACACCTCGAAACCGTGATCGAGCAGCGCCCGGGCCCGCCTGGTCCGGTCGCGGCTGGTATACGCGCCCATCACCACGGCGATCAGCTGGCGCTTGCCGCGCGTGGCGCTTGCCACCACGTTGAAGCCGGAATCGCAGATGAATCCGGTCTTCATGCCGTCGGCGCCTTCATAGACGCGCAACAGCGCATTGTGCGAACGCATGAAGACCTGGCCGATCTTGAACGACGGCTCGGAAAAAAGGTAGGCGTGTTCGGGAAATTCCCTGAGCAGAGTGCGCGCGAGAATGGCCATGTCGCGGCCCGTGGTGACCTGGCGGTGATCCGGCAGACCGTGCGGGTTCACGAAATGGGTTCGCGTCATCCCCAGGCGCTTGGCCGTGGCGTTCATCTTGTCGGCAAAGGCCTCGACGCTGCCGGCGAGCTTTTCCGCGAACATGACGGCGACATCGTTGGCCGACTTGATAAGGAGCGCGCGCAGCGCGGTCGGCATGCTCATTTCCGTGTCGATGGGCGCGCCGATCTTGCTCGGCGGCTGGGTGTGCGCCGTCTCCGAGACGACCAGCTTGTCTTCCATCGACAGCTTGCCGTCACGCATCGCCTCGAACGCCAGATAGGCGGTCATGAGCTTGGTCAGGGATGCGGGATGCCAGCGCCGGTCGATGTCCTCGGAATAGAGAACCAGCCCTGTTTCGGCTTCGATGACGAGCGCAGGCGCGGCGCTTGCCGGCGTCGATGCATTGGCGGTCAACAAGAACGCTGCCAGAAACGCGCCAACCACTGCACCCAGACGCATGACCGTTTCCCCGTGTCGCCGAATGTCCCGTTTGCGGCTGATTTTCGCGCGTGAACCCGGCAGAATTGGTGCCCCAGGCCTGACTCGAACAGGCACGCCCTTGCGGGCAACAGATTTTGAGTCTGTCGCGTCTACCACTTCCGCCACTGGGGCCTGCCGGGCAGGATGCGGATAACCGTGCCACTCCCGCGTTGCAGATCATAAACAACGCCTTCTCGCGGTCAATATAAGACGCCATGAGATAAAAAAAGCCTTTCGGGGTGGGGACGCCGTGTCATTTCGCGGCTGCAATGGACAATACGCGCAAGCCTCTATAAAGCAGGCCTCATGCTCAGGGATTTGTATGATCGGGTGATGGCTCTGGCCGCCCACCGGCTCGCGGTGTGGTGGCTGATGCTCGTGTCCTTCGTCGAGAGTTCGGTATTCCCGATTCCGCCGGACGTGATGCTGGTGCCCATGGTGCTCGCCGACCGCGCCAGGGCGTGGTTCTACGCGGCAATGACGACGATCAGCTCCGTGGCGGGCGGCGCGCTCGGCTATGCCATCGGGTATTTCCTGTTCGAGACGGTCGGTCAGCCGATCCTGGAGTTTTACGGCAAGACTGACAAATTTGCCGAGTTCGCCACCGGTTACAACGCCTATGGCGCCTGGATCGTGCTGTTCGCCGGCATCACACCGTTTCCCTACAAGGTCATCACCATCGCGTCCGGCGTGACGGCGCTGAGCTTCCCGATCTTCATGCTGTCGAGCCTGGTTGCGCGGGGCTTGCGGTTTTACCTGGTGACCGCGCTGCTCTACTGGTTCGGCCCGCCGATCCGCGGCTTCATCGAACGCCGACTGGGCTTCGTGACGGTGGTATTCTTCGTGGCCTTGTTCGGAGGCTTCGTGGCACTCAGATACATTTGATGACGAGCCTGTGGACGGCAAGCATGGTTGGCGGTTTGATCGAAAAATTCGGTATGCGGGAAGCGGCGCTGGCAGTCGCTGGGGTGGCAACGGCGACCATCGTGGGTGCGCTCGCCTATGAGCATCTGGGCGGCTACGAACCCTGCGAACTGTGCCTGCGCCAGCGGTGGGCCTATTACGCCGGTATTCCGGCGGCGCTGCTCTCCTTCGTCCTGGCGCACAGTCGCCCCGGTCTTGCGGCGGGGCTGCTGGCCTTCGTCGGTGTTGCGTTCATCGTCAACGCCGGTCTCGGCGTCCATCACGCGGGCGTGGAGTGGGGCTGGTGGGCCGGCCCAAGCGGGTGTTCCGGTGGCGTCCAGGTTTCCGGCGACGCGGGCGCGCTCGCCGAAAGCTTGAGCAATGCCGCGCCCGTGCGCTGTGACGAGCCCGCGTTTCGCTTCCTCGGCCTGTCCTTCGCGGGTTATAACGTGCTGATTTCCGCGGCGCTGGCCGGTCTGGCCGCCATCGGGCTGCGCGGCTATCTGGCGGAGCGGGTGGCAACCGCATGATCGCACAGACGGGCGTGTTCGCCTTTTGATCTCGAAAAAACCATAGTTCATAACCAATTTACACTTGTGCCGTTGTGTAAGGGTCACTTGCGTAATTTGGAGTGAGTCGTGGAACAGCAGTGGAGTGCGTTGGGCGTCCTCGCCAGCGATGTGTTGCGCCGGGCAGCGGCTGCACGAGACGAAGCGGTCGGCCAGTTGCGAGACGTCGAAGCGGAGCAGGGCGCGGTGGCGCATGAGCGCCGGGCCGGTCGAAGCATCAGGGACGTGAACGAGGCTCGCCCGGTCACGCCGCAGCAGCTCGAACTGCCATTCGCCTGAGCGTCGCCGTCAGCTTTCCCGGTCGTCTTCCGGCGCGACGGGCAGTTCCGGGCGCGCGCTCCATTCCGTCCACGAACCGTCATAGACCGCCGAGCGTTCGTACCCCGCCGTCGCAAGACCCAGTGAAAGGATGCACGCGGTCACCCCCGACCCGCAGGTCGTCACGATCGGCTTGTTCAAATCCACGCGCGCCATATCGAACAACTGGCAGATCTGCTCGGGTGTGCGCATGGTGCCGTCCTCGTTGAGCACGGCGGCATAAGGCAGATTCAGGGATCCCGGAATGTGGCCGGCGCGGCCTGTCGGGCGCGGTTCCGGCGCGGTGCCGTGGAAGCGTTCCGACGAGCGGGCATCGACGATCTGTGCGCCGCCCTCATCCGAGATGCGGCGCATGTCGTCAACGTCGCGGACGAGGTCGCCCTGCATCCGGGCGGTGAAATGCTTGGGCTGGGCCGGCTGCGGCGGCTCATGCTCCAGCGGGCGGCCCTCGGCCTTCCATTTCGGCAGCCCGCCATCCAGCACGGCGACGTCGTCGTGCCCCATCACCCGGAACATCCACCATGCACGGGCCGCGCTGTACAGCCCGGCATCGTCATAGACCACGACCCTGTCGCCGTCGCCGATCCCCATCTTGCGCATCCGCGACACGAATTTCTCGGGCGAGGGCAGCATGTGCGGCAGCGGGTTGTCGGTATCCGCGATCTCGTCGATGTTGAAGAACTGCGCGCCGGGGATGTGCTCGGCCTGGTAATGCACATCCAGCGGGACGCCGGCGGCCGGCCTGTAGCTGGCATCGAGGATCTTGACGTCCGGCGCTTCGAGATGATCGGCGAGCCAGTCGGTGCTGACCAGCCAGTTCCGCGTCGCTTGAGGCATTCCGTCTCCCTGCTCGGTAGCGATTGTTATTGGCGTTCGGCGCGTCACTCCGCGTCGACGAAGACTTCCGGGACACGCGGCTCCCGCGACTCCAGCCAGCCCGGCACCGGCAGCCCTTTCTCGCGCAGGAATGCCGGGTTGAACATCTTGCTCTGGTAGCGCTGGCCGTAATCGCAAAGGACCGTCACGATGGTATGGCCGGGCCCGAGATCGCGCGCGAGGCGCATGGCCCCGGCGACGTTGATCCCCGTCGAGCCGCCCATGCACAGGCCTTCCTCGCTCAACAGCCCATAGGCGACGTTCAGCGCCTCCTCGTCGGTAATCTGATAGGCGCGGTCGACGATGACGTCCTCGAGGTTGGCGGTGACGCGGCCCTGGCCGATGCCTTCGGTGATCGACGAGCCTTCGGCCTTCAACGCGCCATGCGCGTAGTAGTGGTACAGCGCGCTGCCCATCGGGTCGGACAGGGCGATCACGACATCGTCGCGCTTGGCCTTCAGCCCCATCGACACGCCGCCAAGTGTGCCGCCCGTGCCGACCGCGCAGACGAAACCGTCGACCCTGCCGCCGGTCTGTTCCCAGATTTCCTCGGCCGTCGTCTCGATATGGCCGGTGCGGTTGGCGATATTGTCGAACTGGTTGGCCCAGATCGCGCCGTTCGGCTCGCGCTCGTTCAGGACTTCGGCCAGCCGCGCGGAATATTTCACGTAATTGTTGGGGTTCTTGTAGGGCACGGCGGGAACCTCGACCAGTTCCGCGCCCATCACGCGCAGCGCGTCCTTCTTCTCCCGGGACTGCGTCTCGGGAATGACGATCACCGTGCGATAGCCGAGCACATTGGCGACAAGCGCCAGGCCGATGCCGGTGTTTCCAGCCGTACCCTCGACCACGACGCCGCCCGGACGCAGCAGGCCGCGCGCTTGCGCATCGCGGATGATGAACAGCGCCGCGCGGTCCTTGACCGACTGGCCGGGGTTGAGAAATTCCGCCTTGCCGTAGATATCGCAGCCGGTTTCCTTGCTGGCGCGCGTCAGCCGGATCAGCGGGGTATTGCCGATGCATTGCAAGGCGTTGTGCTTGACGTCCAAGGGGCAGTCCTTCTGTTGCGGATCGACACTTGCCGGCGCGCTGAAGCTCGGGACCCGTGCCGGAATCGAAGAGTAGTTGGCGGCGTTCGGCTTCGCAAGGGCGCGCGGCTGGCGGCTTGCCCCGCATGCACGCCCGCGGCTAGGCTGCGCGCCGGTTCCCCTACCCCCGACAGGATGCGCCCATGACCGGCAGCGGGCTTTTCTTCTACGTCTCCAAACTGGCCTGGTTTTTCGTCCAGCCCTCCAGCCTGATCGCGTTGCTGCTCATCGGCGGGCTGGTGCTGGCGCTGTGGCGGCGGCGCTGGGGTGTCGGGCTGATGGGGCTTGGCGCCGTGCTCTACCTGGTCGCTGGGTTCTCGCCGCTCGGCCACTGGCTGATGATCCCGCTGGAGGACCGCTTCGCACGGCCGGAACTGGCCAGCGAGTCGGTCGATGGCATTATCGTGCTCGGCGGTTCTGTCGATACCCTCGTGAGCCGTGCGCGCGGCGTGACGGCGCTCAACGAGGCCGGCGAGCGCCTGAGCGCGGGCGCGGCGCTGGCCCGACGCTTTCCCGATGCGCGGCTGGTCTTCACCGGCGGCTCCAACGACATCCTTTATGACGGCATGAGCGAAGCCGGCGCGGCGAAGGATTTTTTCGCCCGGCTCGGCATCGCGCCGGAGCGGATCGCGCTGGAGACGCGGGCGCGCAACACCGCGGAGAACGCCGCCTTGACGGAAGCGCTCGTCGAACCGGGGCCGGGCGAGCGGTGGCTGCTGGTCACATCGGCGTTTCACATGCCGCGGGCGGTGGGATGCTTCCGCGCCGCCGGCTTCCCGGTCACGCCGTGGCCGGTGGATTACCGCACGCGCGGGCCGGCGGATGTCGCGCGCCTGTTCCCGCGGGCTTCGGAAGGACTGCGCCGGGTCGACCTGGCCGCGAAGGAATGGGCCGGGTTGCTGGCCTATTACCTGACGGGGCGCACATCCGCGCTGTTGCCGGATTCTTAGCTACCCGGCGGACATTGGTCGCCGCGCGCCCGCCTTCGGC
>JBKGZY010000181.1:0-5732 GCA_046543175.1 Dichotomicrobium sp. | reverse complement strand
TGGCCGGGGCCGTCAGTCTTCGTTCAGTTCGGCCGGGAGGTAGGCCCGCCGGTCCCAGACCTTGTAGTTGTCCTGGAACGCCTTCTGGGACTCGTAGACGCGCTTGAAGTCGGCATCGTTGGCGGCTTCTTCTTCCAGCACTTCCTGCGTGACTTCCTTCAGCTTCACCAGAATGTCGGTCGGGATCTGGTCGGCCTGCACGCCCTTCTCCTGAAAGCCCTTGAGCGCGGCGCCGTTCTTGTATTCACCCTCGGTCAGGCCCATCATCGTCGCGGCCGTGCAGGTCGTCTCGATCAGCGCCTTCTGCTGATCGGTCGCCGCGTTCCACTGATCCTTGTTGATGAGCATGTATTGCGCCGTGAAGGGCTGATGCCAGCCGGGGAACAGGTTGTATTTCACGACGTCGTTGAAGCCGAGGATCTGGTCGATGGCCGGCATGGAGAACTCGGTCGCGTCGATGGTGCCGGTCTGCAATGCCTGGAACAGCTCGCCGCCCGGCATCATGGTGACGGACGCGCCGAGCTTCTCGAGCACCTTGCCGCCCAGCCCGGCGAAGCGGATCTTCATGCCCTTGTAGTCTTCCAGGCTCGTGATCGGTTCGGAGTACCAGCCGGCGGTATCCGGGCCGATGATGCCGCACAGGCGGGCATGCACGTTGAAGCCCTTGTTGGCGTAGACTTCCTGAAGCATGTCGTGGCCGCCGCCCCAGTAATACCACGCGGAAAACGCCCACGGCTTCATGCCGAACGGCACCGCCGCGAACAGCGGCACGGCGGGCACCTTGCCCTGGTCATAGCCGATCCAGGTATAGCCCGCCTCGACCCGGCCGTCGGAAACGGCCTGGAGGATTTCGAAGGGCGGCACCAGCTTGTCCGGCTCGAACACGCGCACCTGCACATCGCCGCCGCTGGCGGCGTCGAGCTGCCTGGCGACATATTGCGACGGCGAGCCGAGGCCCGGCAGCTTGGATGCGAAGGCGATCGGCATCTTCCAGCGGATCGGGTCGGCCGCCGCCTGATCGACGGCGACGCCCGACGATGCGACCAGCCCGCCGAGGGCGACCGCGCCCGCAGCATGTTTCAACCTGCTCACAACACTCATGCATCATCCTCCCCAAGCGTTCTTCCGGCCAATCTGGACGCGACGAAAAACGCTGTCCGAGTTGCGATGTCGCCAACGCCGACCGATGGCCCAATGCTGGCGCCGTCAAGCTATGGCGCCCCCGGTGGGTTGGCAATCCTGCTGCCTCTGGCTGTAACAGGAATTCCCGACAATCCACCGAAATGTTGCGCTGCGCGGCTATGTTGCGGTGCGTCATAGATTTAACTGGAAAGAGATGGATTTTTTCTCTTAGAGTGAAATTCTGTGTCTCTGAAAATTTTTCAGGACCCATGCAACGTGTACAACCACCGAGGAGGGTTGCATGTCTTTTGCCGATCAATTGCGACTGGTCGCCATGGTGGCTGCGTTCAGCTTCGTCGCAGCGGTTCTGATTGGCATGATCTGAGGAGCTCGGACGGCTGTCTGCGGCCGGGTCCTCACCCCCGACATGACATGTAAAAGGGAGCGCCGCGGCTGGCTGGACCGGCCGCGGCGCTTTCATTGAAAGCCGTGCTCTTGAGGACCGCGCCCGGCGATCGTTCCGGCCGCGCCGAACGACGGCGCTATTGCCGCATCGACATCTCGGCCACGGGGACGTGGCGGCCCTTGGCGGGGTCGAACTGCGAGATCGTGACGGTATGGCGCCCGCGGCTGGCGAACCTCACGGCGAGCCGGCCCTTGAAATTCGGCCCCTCGAAGGAGGCGCGCAGCCGCTGTCCTTCGAAACGGCCGTTTATTTGGCCGGTGTTGTTGGCGATATTCTCGGTCCAGGTTCCGCTGATGTTCGCGCCATTGCAGCGGACATTGGCCGTCGCGCGAATGCGGTAATCCGTGCCGGCACACTCGATATTCTGCCGCACGCCCTGACCGCTCCCGGTCTTGGCGTAGCTGATCTGACAGAGAATGCGCTCGGGCTGGCCGCCGATCGGGGTCACTTGCCCCGCGCCGCGCCAGCGGCCGTCAAGCCTGTCAATCAGTTGTGTGCCCTCCGATGTGCAGGCCGCGAGGGCCGGGGGCAGGCCGATGAGAACGCCGAAAGCGGCGGCGCCCAACGCCTTAAGCACTCTATAGGGGAACCACGTCATCATCCTCTACACGTCTCCCGAAAGGTCTCAACTTGCGTAGCGTCAAAATGATCGCCGGCAGGAACAAGAGGTCCGCGACCAGCGCGGCGACCAGCATCGTCATGGCCAGGCGGCCGAAGAGCTGCGTGGGCGGAACGGCCGAGAATACCGTCACCGCCAGCCCCAGCACCAGCACGATCGTCGTGAGCACCAGCACCGGCCCGACCACGAACAGGGTCTGCCGGACGGCCTTTTCCGGCATGCTGGTGCGGCTTTCTTCCACCGCCAGCCGGTTCAGGAAATGGATCGTATCGTCGACCGCAAGGCCGAATGCCACGGTGAAAGCGATCACGCTCGAATATTCCAGTCCTCCCCCAAGGGCATATACCATCGCGCCGGTTGCGACGAGAGGAAAAAGGTTCGGCGCGATGCTGATCGCCGCGATGGATAACGAACGGAAAGCAAGGCCGATCATGACGACGACCAGCACGATGGCTATGAGCAGCCCGTCATTGAGCTGGCGGATCATGTTGTCGGCCTGAAGCGCGGCCACGACCGGAAGCCCCGTCGCCTCGAACTCCATCTGCGGATAGGATTGGCGCAACGCGTTCAGTTGTTCATCGAGCTTGCGCACGATCGGCACCGTTTCGGAAGCGTCGAGATTGACGACACGCCCCGTGACGAGCGCCGCGTTGCCTTCGGGGTTGATGAAGCGGCTGGTGAGATGTGCCGGCAGCATGTCGATATACGGCTCGAGATACTGCCGGGCGTCCTCGCCGCTGCGCATCAGCCAGCGGTCCATCGTCTCCAGCGACCAGACATTGCCGACGTTTTCCTGGCGCTCCATCACGCGGTGCGCGCCGGCGATCGCGCTGAGCACCTGCTTGTCGAAGAGCTCCTTCCCGTTCGGCCAGCGCACCATGACATGGATGGGCTGCGCGCCGGTGAGCTTCTGGTCGAGCCGCGCCGTGCCGGCCATTGCTTCCTCGTCCTGGGGGATCTGGTCGCTGAGCCGGTAGCGCGGTTCGAGCTGGAAATGCGCCGCAAGCAGCGCGACGAGCAGCACGCTGGCGACCGCGGCGAGCTTGAGATAGCGGAACTCGACCCATTGCGACAGCCAGAGGCAGAACCGGTCGACGCGCTGCATCATCCCGAGCCGGTTGACATCGGTCTCGCGGAACCGGGCCTCGTTGCCGATCATCAGGTAGCACAGCGCCGGCACCACGGACATGACGACGAAGAACGCCGAGAGCGTCCCGAAGGCCGCGCAGACCCCGAACGTCTCGATAACGGCGGAATCCGCGTAGGTCAGGCTGAGCATCGCCACCGCCGTCGTGATCGAAGTCAGGGCGCAGGCCGGCCCCACGGTCAGGACCGAATGGCGGATGGCGCCGTGCTTGGTATCGCCCTTGTCCAGCCGTCGTCGGATCGAGAAGATCATGTGCATGGCGTCGGAAAAGGCGATCACCATCACCAGCGGCGGAATGGTGTTGATGAGGCTGTCCAGATCGATCTGGAGATGACCTATGACCCCGAGCGTGACCACCGACGCGATCACCGGACAAAGCGTGGCGATGAAGATCAGCGTGGCGCGCTGAAAGAACAGGATCGCGATCAGCATGCCCATGAGCACGCCGCCGGTGTTGAAGATCAGCCGGTCGCTCTCGATGGCCGCGCGCAAATCCGCCTGCATCACCGGCACGCCCGCCATCGTGACGCTAAGGCCCGTGCCTCTCAGGTTTTCCGTCGCGAGCGCCTTGATCTCGTCGATTGCCGCGTTCAGCCCGTCCCCGGCGACGTCGCTCTTGTTCAGTGACACGATCAGGACCGTGAGCGGCGCCTGCCCGTCCGGCGTGGACAGCAGTTTGCCCTGAAGCAGCGGGTGCCCCCGGATCTTCTCTTCCAGCGCCTCGAATTCCTCGCCGGTCGGCATCTTCGCCGGGAACATCGGCGGCGGATAGCCTTCCGCGTCAGGTGCCTGGCGCATCGAGAAGATCGACAGCACGCCGTTCACCGACGGCACGAACTGGAGCTCCAGGTGGATCATCCGCACCGCTTCCAGGCTCTCCGGCGTGACGAGCTTCTCGCCTTCGACGATCAGGAACACGTCGAACTCGCTCGTCGGGAAGCGTTCGCTCATCTGCTGGTAGGTGCGGTAATCCTTGTTGTCGCCGCGGAAGAAGTCGCTGAGGATGCCGGTGGCTTCAATGCGCCAGACACCGACGGCGCATACGACGGCCAGGAGCAGCACCGCCACGGCCGTGAGGCGCGGACGTGCCAGCGTGACGAGCCCGAGGCGTTCCATGCCGAAGCCGAGCTTTCCCATGCGTGCTCCCGTGGCGACCGCGTGGCTTTAGAGCATTTTCCAGCGAAGCGGTACCTACTTCGCGCCGCGAAAATGCGACAAAACAAAGACCGGAAGCGCCGATGCGACCCGTCGAAAGGGATCGCCGTCCAGCGCTGGGCATGCCCCCGAATACGATGGTCACATAGAGATGAAGCGCCCGTTTCCCCGATCTAAAGAGGCTCGGGCGCGCGCGTGCAACAAAAATGTGATTGCTCGCCCGGTTTGGTGCGACCGTTCCCGGTTCCCCCTGTCGAGGCGCGGGGCCCGGGACGCGCGTCAACTCCTGTGGGACAACCGCGCCGCGCGTTAGCAGGCGGCAAGCGAATCACCTAACAATTCCTCGAATCCGAATTGGGAGGTGGCGTGGCGAATTTCTCGACACATCTCGGCGTTGGCGCTGTCGCAAGCGGTCTTGCCGCCTCGGTGACGCTCGCGGCTGGTGCCGTGCCGCCCGGCGAACTTGCCACGCTCACCGCCGCCGGCATCGTCGGCAGCATCCTGCCCGATATCGATCTCGACCGCTCTCATCCTTCGCGCATGTTGTTCGGGGCGCTCGGCATCCTGTTCGCCTTCATCGCGTTGTTCCAGTATTACGCGGTGTATTCGGTCGCGGAATTATGGGCGATCTGGCTCGGGGTCTACGCCATCGTGCGGCTGGGCGTCTGGCGCTTCTTCCATCGCCACGCGGTGCATCGCGGCATCTTTCACTCGGTGCTCGCCGGCTTCGTCTTCATGCCGCTCACCGCGATCATCCTGACGGAACTGCTCGGGCGCGATCCGCTGATCGGCTGGCTTGGCGGCGTGTTCGTGTTCATGGGCTACATGGTGCATCTCGCGCTCGACGAGCTCTACTCCGTGGATTTCGAGGGCGCCTACATCAAGCGCTCGTTCGGAACCGCCCTCAAGTTCTGGGAATACGATGCGCCGCGCGCCTCGCTGCTGATGACCGGCGCGCTATTGGTCGCGATCACCTTCGCGCCGACCGTGACCCCGTTCGTGAAGAAAATGGCCTCGCTGGACCTGAACGCGTTTCTCGAACAGCGCATGTGGCCGGAAGACCAGTGGTTCGCGCCGCCATCGGCCAGCGCCACCGAGACGGCCTCCAGGTCCGGCGAAGAAGCGCCGGGGCGGTGAGGCCGGCCGTTCGTGTGATTCAGATCGGGAAATTCGCTCGCTGCGCCGGCACCAACCATGGCGAATTTCTCGATCATCACGCCAGC
>JBKGZY010000180.1:0-5733 GCA_046543175.1 Dichotomicrobium sp. | reverse complement strand
ACCCTGGTGTTGGCGCTCAGCATGGCATGGACCGATTGCCCCGCGACATCCAGCAGGGCGATCGATTCGACGCCGAGATGTTCCACTGTCAGAACCTTCGCCGGGACGCCCGCGCCGTTCAACTCCACGTCTTCCGGACGGACGCCGACGGTTTCCGCGCCGTCCGGCGGACTATTAATGCCCAGCAGGCCGGGCGGCAGGAAGTTGATCTGCGGGCTGCCGAGACGCTGAGCCGCGTAGATGTTGGCCGGGCGCTCATACATCTCGCGCGGCCCGGCGATCTGGACGAGATCGCCTTCGTTGAGCACGCCGATGCGGTCGGCAAGTGTCATGGCTTCGAGCTGGTCGTGGGTCACGTAAACGATGGTCGCGCCGACATCACGCTGAATGCGCTTGAGTTCGACGCGCAGATCCTCGCGCAGCTTGGCGTCGAGCGAGGACAGCGGCTCGTCCATCAGGAACAGGTTCGGCTCGCGCACCAGCGCCCGGCCGATGGAGACGCGCTGCATCTCGCCGCCGGAAAGCTGCGTCGCGCGGTTCTCCAGCTTGGAGCCGATCCGCAGCATCTCCGCGACTTCGCGGACCCGCTTGTTGATTGTCTCCGGCGGCATCTTCCGGCCCGGCGCGCGCAGCGGGAAGGCGAGATTGTCGAACACCGAGTAATGCGGGTAGAGCGAGTATTGCTGGAAAACGAACGCGACATCGCGATGGGCCGGCCCCTGCGCCGTGACGTTGCGGCCGCCGATTTCGACCTGGCCTTCTTCCGGCGTTTCCAGCCCGGCGAACAGGCGAAGCGTCGTGGTCTTGCCCGCGCCGGTCGGGCCGAGCAGCACGACGAACTCGCCGTCGGCGACCTTCAGGTTCATGCGCGAGACGGCAGTCGTATTGCCGAAGCGCTTGGTCACGCCGTGTAGGGCCGCCTCAGCCATGCCGACCTCCCGCGTATAGGGCGCTGTTCAGCGCGTGGCCGGTTTCGGGATCGAACACGACCAGCCGTCCGGGGTCGAAGGCCAGCCCGACGATCTCGCCGTGCGCCACCTTCACCGTGTTCGGGGCGCGCACGCGCAGGCGGCCCGCCTCGGTATCGACCGTAACGAGCTGGCGCGCGCCCATGTATTCGACCGCGAACACGCGCCCGCGCAGCGCGCCATTGTCGTCGATGCGGATATGCTCAGGCCGCGCGCCAAGGACGGCCTCGGCGTTGCCGAGGCCTTCAAGCGCCTCGGGCATCTGGATCGTCGCGCCGTTCACCCGGATTTCGCGCGCGCCGGGCGCGAGACCGCCTTTCGCGGCGAGGAAGTTCATCGCCGGGCTGCCGATGAAGCTGGCGACGAACCGCGTGGCCGGCCGCTCGTAGACATCCATCGGCGCGCCGATCTGGAGGATTTCGCCTTCGTGCATGATGCAGATGCGGTCGGCCATCGACATGGCCTCGATCTGGTCGTGGGTGACGTAGACCGTCGTCGCACCGATCCGGTTGTGCAAAAGCCGCAGCTCCTCGCACATCAGGTCGCGGAACTCCGCGTCCAGCGCCCCGAGCGGCTCGTCCATGAGAAACGCCCTTGCGCGGCGGATGATGGCGCGGCCCAGCGCCACCCGCTGCCGGTCGCCGGCGGCGAGGTGCCCCACGCCCCTGTCGAGCAGGTGCTCGATGCGCAGCAGCTTCGCGACCTCCTCGGTGCGCTCGCGGATTTCCCGGCGCGGCACGCCCTTGACGCGCAGCGGGAAGGAAATGTTCCGGCGCACGTTCATGTGCGGGTAAAGCGCGTAAAGCTGGAACACGAAGGCGATGTCGCGCTCGGAACCGCGTTTGAAGGTGACGTCCTCGCCATCGATCAGGATATTGCCGTTCGTGGGCATTTCCAGCCCGGCGATCATGCGCAGCGTCGTCGTCTTGCCGCAGCCGGACGGGCCGAGCATGACGAAGAATTCCCCGTCGCGGATCGTGAAGCTGGAGTTCTTGACCGCGGCGAAGTCGCCGAACCGCTTCTCCAGGTCTTCCACTCGGATTTCAGCCATCGCGCGCCTACTCCGGGAAATGGCTGACGATCACGTAGCCGATCGTCCCGATGAGAATGACGGTGAAGGACTGGCCGAACAGCCAGAGCGAGAAGGGCTGCGTCAGCATCACCACGCCCGCGCCGATCAGCACCATCATCGCGCGTTCCCACGGCTCGCGCCGGAAGAAGCGGCGCAAGGACCTAGAATGGTCGGGTCTCGCTTGCTCCGTTTGCATGCTCATCTGCGCACCGCTCCGAAGGTTATGCCGGCCAGCAGGTGCCGGCGCAGGAAGATGGTGAAGACAATCGCGGGCAGCAGGAACAGCGTCGTCGCCGCCGCGACGGCCGGCCAGTCCAGCCCGCCCTCGCCGATGATCTGCGGAATGAACGGCGGGGCCGTCTGCGCCTTGCCGCTGGTGAGCAGGATGGCGAAGTTGTACTCGTTCCAGGAAAAGATCAGGCAGAAGATCGCCGTCGCGGCCAGCCCGGCGCGCGCCTGCGGCAGCACCACCTTCCAGAACGCCTGGAACCGGGTATAGCCGTCGACCATCGCGGCTTCCTCGTATTCGCGCGGGATCTCGTCCATGAAGCCCTTCAGCAGCCAGACCGACAGGCTGAGATTGACCGCCGTGTAGAGCAGGATCATCCCGGCATGCGAGTCGTTGAGGCCCAGTTCGCGGTACATCAGGTAAACGGGGATCGCGATGGCCACCGGCGGGAACATGCGCGTCGACAGGATGAAGAACATGAGATCGTCCTTCAGCGGAATGCGAAAGCGCGAGAAGGCATAGGCGGCGAGCGCGCCAAGAAACACCGACAGGAAGGTCGCGCCGAAACCGATGACGAGCGAGTTCATGTAGCGGTCGGCGAAACGCGACGGCCCGGTGATGACCATGTTCTGGTCGCGGACCAGCTCCTCGTACCAGGTCTGCGGCGGCGGCAGGCTTTCCATGTATTCGCTGGATTGCCGCGAGCGGGACGTGAAGACATTGACGTAGCCTTCCAGCGTCGGCTCGAACACGACCTTCGGCGGATAGGCGATCGAGTCGTTGGTCGACTTGAAGCTGGTCGCGATGATCCAGGCCATCGGGACGATGGCGAACAGCGCGTAAAGGCAGACCAGCGCCGCGGCCAGCCGCTTGGCCCACCGGCCGGGCGCGATGATGGAGTGCGCCTGCGCCGCTGGCGTGCTCACGGTGCTCATCGCTGCTTCACCTTGTTCCAGACCTTGACGTAGATGTTCGCCGCGCCGAAGACGGTGACGAACAGGATGACGGCGAAGGCGGCGGCGTAGCCGGTGCGCCACTTCTCGAAGGCCTCGCGCTTCAGGTTGATGTTGGCGAGTTCGGTCGCCGAGCCGGGCCCGCCCGAGGTCAGTTCGACGACCATGTCGAACATCTTGAAGTTCTCGATCGACCGGAACAGCACGGCCAGCATGATGAAGGGCAGCACCATCGGCAGGGTGATGGTCCAGAACTGCCGCCAGGACGACGCGCCGTCGATTTCGGCCGCCTCATAGAGGTCGGGCGGGACGGAGCGCAGCCCCGCCAGGCAGATGAGCATGATGAACGGCGTCCACATCCAGGTGTCGACCAGGATGATCCCCCACGGGGCGAGATCGGCCTCGCCGATCATCGAGAAATCCGCCGATCCGGTGAAAAACCCGACGATGTAGTTGAAGATGCCGGATTGCGGCTGGAACAGGTAGGTCCAGAACGTGCCGACCACGGCCGGCGACAGCATCATGGGCAGCGTTATCACCGTGGTGAGCGCGCCCGAGCCGCGGAACTGCTTGTTGATGAGCCAGGCGAGGCCGAAGCCGAGCACGGTCTGGATGAACATGGTCCAGCCGACGAAATGCGCGGTGTGCTGGAGATATTCCCAGACATCGGGGCTGGAAAGCAGGTGCTCGTAATTCAGGTCGCCGATCCAGCGCACGGGCATGCCGGGCCGGTTGGCGCGGTAGGTCGTGAAACTGAGATAAATGTTCCAAAGGAGGGGGAAAATATTGATGGCCAGCAGCAGCAGGACCGTCGGCAGCACGAACCAGAAGGCCAGCGCGCGGTCCGACAGGCCCTTCACGAGCGTCGGGCGTTCCGACGACAGGCGGCCGGCGGATGCCGCGCGCGTGCCCGGGCGCTCGCTGAGTTCCATCTCCGACATCGCCGATTTCCCTGCCTGGACCTGCTGGTGAACGCTGAATGACGGGCACGCAAACGGGGGAGGCTCCGTCCGCGTGCCCGGTGGATGAGGTCTTACATCTTGCCGACCGACTGGAAGGTGAACTTCCAGTCCTCGATCAGCTTGTCCAGGGCCTCTTTGGCTGTGCCCTTGTCGGCGACCACGTAGTCATGCACGCGCTTCTGGGTCGCCTGCAGAAGCTCGGCATAGGTCGGTTCCTGCCAGAAATCGCGGACATTGCTCATGGCTTGCAGGAACTGCGCGGCGAACGGCGTGGAGTCCTTGAAACCGGGGTCTTCCAGCACGGCGTTATGCACGGAGTAGCCGCCGAGATCCCACCAGCGCTGCTGGGTCTCGGGCTGGGCGAACCACTTGATGTATTCCAGCGCCATGTCCTTCTTGTCGGAATAGCTGACGACCGAGATGCCCTGCCCGCCGAGCACCGAGGCTTCGGTCTTCTGCGCCGGGTTCACGAAGAAGCCGGAGACGTCGCCGACATCCTCGTTCTTGGCGATGCCGGGGAAGAAGGCGAAGAAGTTCATCTGGATCGCCGCCTGGCCGGACTTGTAGGCGTCGAGATTGGCGGTCATGTAGGCGTCGGAATGCCCCGGCGGGGTGCAGCACTCGTAAAGCTCCTTGTAGAAGTCGAGCGCTTCGATCGCCTCCGGCGAGTTGACGTAGCCCTCCATGTCGTAGGGCTTGTCCGGGTTGTCGTACTCGAAGCCCCAGGCATAGAGCGCGTTGGTGACGCCCATGGTGATGCCCTCGGAGCCGCGCTCGGTGTAAAGGGCGATCCCGTAGCGCTTCTGGCCGTCGATCTCGCGGCCCTGGAAGAACTCGGCGACGTCCTTCAACTCGTCCCAGGTTTCCGGGACGCCAAGCTCGCGCCCGTATTCGGCCTGGAACGCCTCGCGAAGCTCCGGCTTGGCGAACCAGTCCTTGCGGTAGACATAGCCGACCGCGTCGCCCATCGCCGGCAGCGCCCAGTAATTCTCCGATCCCTTCGGCCAGGTGGCGTAGTTGTAGACGCCGGCCGGCAGGAAGTCGTCCATCGAGATGCCTTCCTGCTCGAAGAAGTCGTTGAGCTTGACGTAATGGCCGAACTCGGCGCCCATGCCCAGCCACTGGCTGTCGCCGATGATCAGGTCGCAGAGATCGCCCTGGGAGTTGAGTTCGTTCAGAAAGCGGTCGGCGAAATTCGTCCAGGGGACGAATTCGTAGTTCATCGAGATGCCGGTCTTCTGCTCGAAGTCCTTGCCGAGCTGTTGCAGCGCGTTGGCCGGGTCCCATGCGGCCCAGCACAAGGTGAGTTCTTTATCCTGCGCGGAAGCGGACGTAGCTCCGCCCACGGCCATTGCGGCTGCGGCAATGGCGACTTTCCATGCCCTCATCGGGTTCCTCCTGACATTTCCTCCGGCCGCCCGCATTTGTTCCCTGGCTTTCTGGGCCAGCGGGTCGAACTTGAACCGGCATCCAGCAAGCGGCGTGTCTCACTTCCAGGCCGGTTAAGTTTAGCTAAACTGAACTCATAAACTAAGTCAAGCGGGCCGGT
>JBKGZY010000179.1:0-5740 GCA_046543175.1 Dichotomicrobium sp. | reverse complement strand
ATGAAGGCACGCGCGCCAAGACCTCGATCAACGAGCTGCTGCGCACCTGATCGCGGCCGGAGAGCTGGGGCGACGGTGCGATGAAGACGGAGATCACGCTCGGCATTCGCAAGCTCTTCTTCCTGATCGTCGCGCTTTATGCCGGCTACTGCGCGCTGTGCTGGCTGATCCCGTCCGCGCGTCTGGGCAATGTCACGCCCGCCGGTCTCACCTTCACGATCTTCATGAGTGATCTGATCGGGTGCCTGACCCTGACGGTGCTCAATCTCATCGAGATTGGCGTGCTTGGCCTGGGCTTCGTTTTCGGCCTCGGCATGGTGCTGCATTCGCGCGCCCGCGATTACCGCAAGGGCGGGGAACTGGCCGAACTCGGCGAGCTGAAATACACCGAAGCCCTGATCGAGCTGTGCGTCGGTGCGTTCATCATCTATCTGTTCTACATGGAATTCGTGGAGCAACCCGAGCCGCTCATGCCGCCGGTCTGGGAGCGCGTCTGGCAAGGCATCAGCGCGTGCATGCCATCGTGATTCCCGTCGGGGCGTGGAAAACACCGCTTATTTCGCCTATGTTTACAGCGACTGGCACTAATCCGGACTGAAGCCGTCATGAGTATCGACGAAATCATTGAAAATTTCGAGTTCATGGATGACTGGGAGGATCGTTACCGCTACGTCATCGAACTCGGCCGCGAACTGGAGCCTCTGGACCCGGAAGATTACACCGAGGACCACAAGGTGCGCGGCTGCGCCAGCCAGGTCTGGCTGGTCACGGAGCGCGACGGCGATCCCGAAAGCCCGGTGCTGAAATTCCGCGGCGACAGCGACGCGCATATCGTGCGCGGGCTTATCGCCATCCTCATCGCGCTCTATTCGGGCAAGCGCGCCGAGGAAATCGCCAATCTGGACGCCGAGCCGGTGTTCGACCAGCTCGGCCTGCGCGAGCACCTGACACCGCAGCGCTCCAACGGCCTCGCCTCGATGGTCAAGCGCGTGCGCGGCGATGCCGCCGCGGCGCTTGGCGCAGCCACGGCGTAAACCTGCTCACATGTTCGGTTTGTAGTCGGCGGCACCCCAGTGGACCAGGCGCCGTGACGTGTCGTGCCCGGCGTCTGCGCCGGATTCGATCAATCCGTAATGGCGCGCCAGTTCCCTCAATGCGATCTGCAGGACGAGCTTGGCCGAGCGGCGTGGCCAGCCCCTTGCCTTTTCGGCCTCTTCCAGACCTTGCAGGTGACAACATACGTCCACGAGGATGTCGGCCAGATCCGGCCCTAGGGCCGCCAGCGTCCGGTTCACGCGCTGACGCGCCGCCAGCGTATGTTCGCGCAGATTTTCCGACGGCCCCGCACCCGTGCGCCGCGCCGGGCGGTTTCCGGGAATACCGTCCCAGCTCGCCGTTACCCGCGGCGACAAGCCGGCATGGAAGAAGTCGGCGCGCAGGCGCTCTCCGGCCGCGAATTGCGCGGCATCGATCAGCGGCTGGCCGTTCCTGTCCTTGCGGCGGCGCAGCCAGCCCAGCGGGCTTTCAGTTTCATCGATGACAGCCGGCTTGCGAACACCCTCGATCTCGACCGTTTCAACGCTGCGTTGCTGGTGCTGTTTCCTGAAGCCATCATTTTGCGCAAGTTTTCTGCGCAAGAATGCCCGTCCCGTGTCGGAGAGCACGAACCCGCCACCGTTCGGCGCAATCAGTTGGTGTATTTGAAGCTGCCGAACCAACCCGAAAGAAACGCGGCGCGGCTTTTTGCCAGTCCCTTTTGCTCCTTGTGCGACAATGAAATATTCGCCGCCCGTTTCGAGCTTGTTATCGCCGGTCTGCGGAACCAGGCAAGTATCCCGCCGGCTCAGTGTTTTGAGAAGTTTCATCACATCCGGGCTCAGCGCGTCCGTTCTCGTCATGCCCAGACACCTCCGGGTGATGTGCCGCGCTGACAGGCCACTCGTAGCGCGGACTCGACGATGGTCAGGGCGCGATCCAGCACAGGGTCTTCACGCCGGTCTTCGACGACGGCGCAGCCATGCGCGACCGTTGTGCGGTCACGCCCGAACACGGCGCCGACCCGCGTCAGCGTCAGGCCGAACGCGACATGCGCCAGGTACATGGCGGTCTGCCGGGCAAACGCCGTGCGCGCGGCGCACCGACGGTGCGAGTGCAGTTGCGACACAGGAACGGCGAAGACCGTGCTGATCGCCTGCTCCAGCACGCTGCGGACGGACAAAAGTTGTATATCTTGTGTTTGATGAGGTGCTAGGTTAGCCATTTAGTACTCTGGGGGGTGATACGCCAGTCATGAACCGTCCATCAAATCTGCCGGCCATGAGCCGTCCAAGCCTCTCTACTCGGGACAAAAAAACGGGTTCTAGCCACTCATGCGTTTATAATTTACGTAAAAAGTAAAAACAGAGAATAAAACTCTGGTAAAAAATCTCGCATAGGGTGATCCAAAACAAGAGGATCCCGATATGGAGACAAGGATACGGGAGTTCAGAAAACTCCGCGGCCTGACTCTGAAAGAACTTGCAGACCGCATATCGACGACGCCTCAGACCGTGCAGCGGCTCGAGACTGCGAACATGACGGTTTCGACGGACTGGCTCGAAAAGATCGCCAACGCCCTGAGCATCGAGCCGGCGGACCTGATCGCGCGCCCCGGCGGACGCGAGATTCCCGTGATCGGCCGGGTGATGCAGAACGGCCGTGTCAATGTCGGCGAGGGCAAGCAGGTCAACGTCCTGCATCTCCACGTGCCCGCCGACGACCCTGTGGCCGCGCAGCTCGATGTCCGCATCGGGCGTTACGATCCGGGCACGATTCTGGTCGCCAATCGGCTGCGCGAATCCGACATTTCCAGCGCGCATAGCGCGGATTGCCTCGTGGGGTTGAAAGGCGGGCGGGTCGTGTTCCAGCGCGTGATCCGCCACGACACGGATGGCTGGACGCTGGTGCCGCACGACGCCGGTGCCGATGTCACCTATGACGCGGATGTCGAGTGGCTCGCGCCCGTGGTGATGAGCCTCAAGTATTTCTGAACTTTCCCAACAGTTCCGGGCGCACAGTTATCCCCGCCCGCCACGGCCATGAGAGTCTGACCGCTCCCACCGACCGGAGCGGCGGATATGAGCACAGACGAAGGCCATCACGAAAATTTTGCGGACGAGCGCACGCGCTGGTTATCGCGGTTGATCCCGCTCTGGCCGGCCGAGATCGAATCCGACGACATCGCAGCCGCTGAACGGGTGGTTCGTGCATTGGCCCGCGCCCTGCGGGGCGAGCGGTGCCGCGGGCGGGCCGGGCACTGGAGCTATGACATTAACCGCCATCTGGCGCTCGCGCGAGCGTTGCGCGAGGAGCGCAGCCGACTCATGCGACTTCGCGGCAACGGGCAGGCATCTCCCGTCCGCGAAACCGGGGCCAGCCCACCGCGCGCAAGCTGACGGCGGCGTTCGCTCCGGCAACGCGCGAATCGCCAAAGGCTTGCCCGACCCCGCGTCAAGCCTCTAGAACCGAAGGATGAGACAATCTCTCTCCGGCCGCGTCCGGGCGGCTCAGACCTGATGAACGACATCGAACGCAGCCTCGTCGCGGGCTACCTGTCGCGCGTACTGGCGCGGCCGGACCTGCCGCTGCGCGCGCTGCGCCACCTCACGCACTGGCTGAATGAACGTTCCGAAGTCCTGTCGCTGCCGGTGCCGAAGCCGCTGGCCAAGGTGATCGGGCATATCTACGGCGGCAACTTCAGTATTGCCGAGTTCGAGCGCGCCTACCGGGCGCATGAAGCGCAACTGCTGCAAGATTTGCAGACTGCGGCGCAGGCCACGCCGCCGCCGGAGCCGCTCACCGGCAATGTTCAGATGCTCGTGCGCGAGCTGGGCCTGCCGCCCGTCTCCGCCGACATCGTGGGGCTGATCGCGCATTATGGCCGGTTCGACCATGTGGAATACCTCTGCGACTGCGTGGGCGAGGTCGTTACGCCGTTCAGCCGCACCATAGCCGCGCTGACGGGCCAGCCGGCGCGTATCGTCGAACCCGTGATCGGGCCGAACGGCGATCTGGTCGTCTCGGGGCTATTGAAGCTGGACGAGGAAGGCGACGAGGTGTCCGGTTTCAACGGGCGCTTCCAGATCCCGCCGCGCGTCAACAACTGCCTGGACCGCGAATTCGCGCGTTTCGCGGAGATGCGCAAGGCGTTCCTCGGCACGCCGCTGAAATCCGCGATCACCGCCGGCGACTATGACCACGTGGAAGCCGACCGCGACCTGATCGCCGGGGTGCTGCGCGGCGCGGCGACAGAAGGCGCGTCGGGCGTGAACATCCTGCTCTACGGTCAGCCCGGCTCGGGCAAGACGGAATTGTGCAAGGTCGCCGCGGAAAGCGCGGACCTGACGCTTTACAGCGCGGGCGAGGACGCGGCGACGCAGGCCGAGCAGGACCGCGGCGCGCGGCTCGCCGATCTCGTCTTCTCGCTGCGCCTGCTGGCCGGGTCGAAGAACGCGGCGATCCTGTTCGACGAGATGGAGGATGTCGCCTCCCAGCTTATCGGGCGCGGCGGGTCGAAGCTTTATCTCAACCGGGTGCTGGAGCGCAGCCCCGTGCCGGTGCTGTGGACCTCGAACAACATCCACGAGATCGACCCGGCCGTGCTGCGCCGCATGACGCTGGCGATCGAGCTGCGGCTGCCGCCCGCGCGCCAGCGCGAGCGCATCCTGCGCCGGCTGTCGGACCGCCACGGCGTAAAGCTGTCGGAATACGAATTGGAGGGGCTGGCGCGCAAGATCGACGCCACCCCGGCGATCATGGAAAACGCGCTGAAGGCCGCGCGTTACGCCGGCCAGGGCGCGGGCGCGGTGGAGCGGGCCGCCAGCGGCGTGGTGCGCGCGGTCTCCGGCGCAGGCGCGCGCGGCGTCTCGGCCGATCCCGACTTCGACCCCAAGCTCGCCAGCGCGGACTGCGACCTCGTCGCCTTCTCCGAGCAAGTCGCAGCCAGCCAGCGCCGCAACTTCTCCATCTGCCTGTCCGGCCCGCCGGGCACCGGCAAGTCGGCCTATGCGCGCTACCTGGCGTCCCGGCTGGGCATCGACATCCTTCAGAAGCGCGCCTCGGACCTGCTCGGCGCGTTCGTCGGCGAGTCGGAAAAGCGCATCGCCGAGGCCTTCGAGGAAGCGCGCGACGGCGGCGCGATGCTGGTGTTCGACGAGGCGGAGTCCTTCCTGCTCGACCGGCGCGACGCCGTGCGCTCATGGGAGGTCACGCAGGTCAACGAGATGCTCACCTGGATGGAGCAGCACCCGCTGCCGGTCTGCTTCACGACCAACCTGTTCGAGCGGTTCGACACCGCCTCGCTGCGCCGCTTCACCTTTCACATCACGCTGACCTATCTCGACAAGGCGGCGCTGGCGCATGCGTTCCGGGTGTTCTTCGGCTGGAGCGAGCCGCCGGAGGGCGGGCTGGCCTTCGACAATCTCACGCCGGGCGATTTCGCGCAGGTCTACAGCCGGGCGGATATGCTTGGTGCGACGGGGGACAAGGCGCAGGTGGTGGAGATGCTCGGCGCGGTCAGCCGGACAAAGCCCGGTGCGGGCGCGGGGCTGGGATTTGTGCGGTAGGATCTTTTGCTTTGCGAAGCACATCCGTGCTTCGCGTCCCGGCTAAGCCGGGCGGCCGGTCGGCCTTTCAGCGCGCCGAGGCGCGCTGGGTGCGTTTCCTCGCAGACGTTGGCAAGGGCACCTCCCGTCCGCCCGAA
>JBKGZY010000178.1:0-5748 GCA_046543175.1 Dichotomicrobium sp. | reverse complement strand
CAGATCGAGCTGTGGACCAAGGGCGACGAGTACGAGAACAAGGTCTACGTGCTGCCCAAGCATCTCGACGAGAAGGTCGCTCGGCTGCATCTTGAGAAGCTGGGCGTGACGCTCACCGAACTCGCGCCGGACCAGGCCGAATATATTGGCGTCAGCCCGGAAGGGCCATTCAAGCCAGACGCGTACCGCTACTAAACTAAGGCAGATGCGGCTGGCGGCTACAGGCTGCCGGCCGCCCTTTCAGCAATTGCGGCGGACACCCGATCCGATTCCTGCGTGACCCCTTCGCGCATCAGCCCGACAGCGGCCATGTCGTGCCCGGCCGTCCGCTAGCCCTGAACCAGCACGTTGACCGATTTGGGCGTCCCGGAGCTGGCCCCCTTGGCGTCTTGGACCTGCACGTCGAAGCCCGCCTTGTCGGTGGACGCGCCGTCGTGAACGAAGGCGACCGAGCCGGACTCCAGGTCGGCCTGGGTGAAGGTGTCGATCGGCGTCGTGGGCGCCTTGGCGTGGGCGATGAAGCCGCCGCGCGCGTTGCTCACGGAGAACTTCAGGTCCTTGGCGTGATCGTCCGGGTCCACGGCGTTCAAATCCACCAGCGTGATCCGCACGGCCTTGCCCTTCTTCACGCTGAGTTCCAGATCGCCCTTGATCTCCGGGGGCACGTTGCGCAGCTTCGCGCTCAACTCGCCCCCGAGGTCCATCGCGATCTGGCCGTACTGGACATCGCCGTTCACGTTGCCGGTGCTGCCGATCTTGATGAGCCGGTCGACGAACACCTCGCCCTGAAGAACGCCCTGGACTTCGGCGTCGCCGGCGCGCAGCGTCCCGAACACCTTGCCGCCATCCTGCACGAGAACACGGGATGCGGCGAGTTCACCCTCCACATATCCGTAAACCTCGATATATTCGCAGTTGGAAATTTCGCCCTTGATGACGGTATCTTCCTGAATGACGGCTTCACGACTTTTACCAACCACCGTTCTATCCCCCGGACCTGTTATGCGGACACGTTATTGTGCTGCTTGCGAAGAGCCGACCGTGCGGCGACCTGATCCGTGACAGCTATAGCCAATGCGCGCGGTGTTGTCATGCGGTGTGTGCCAAAATACGCGATTGATCGCACGGCCTAAAATGGAAATGCCGGCTCGCCTGATCCGCGCCGGTACGGCGAGGCCGGCAGATCGGCGTTCAGGGGAGAATGGCGATTGCGGCAGGTGGCACGGACGTGTGAACGCGCTGACATGGGCAAGACCTGCGCAATCAGTCGTGGACGATACAACCTCGCGTTGGGCAGGCCGGCCATGAGGCGCTACACTGCAAGCGATTCGACGCACCGGACAGGGGACTGCACGGGGATCAGGCGACAAGCCTCGTGCCCCGACCTCCCGGTCTCAACGAGACGGCGACGCGACATGCTTGGCATCAGGAGAATTGGCGCTAAAAGCGGCCCGATCAGGTCGGCGGCGGCGCTGGCAGGCGCATTGCTGGCCGCGCCGCGCCCGGCCGTGGCGGCGCCGCTCGATCTGCTCGCGGTGTCGCTTCCGGCCGCGGTGGGGCCGTGGGGTCTGCTCGTCGGTCTCCTGGTTGTATGCCTTCTGCTGGCTTCGGCCGTTGGCCTGGCCGTGGCGCTGCGCCAGCAACGGCGCGCTCATGCAGCGAGCGAGGCCGAGCGTGCGCGCCTCAACGCGGAGCTGGGCGCGGCGCACGCGCTGCTGAACAGCGAGTGCCAGACCGTGGTTACATGGGAACATGAGTCCGACCAGCCGCGGCTCGTGACTTATACCCTCCCGCCCGATCTGGGCGTGCCGGTACAGTTGCGCCGGCTGACCCGCTTTGCCTCGTGGCTCGAGGGCGACAGCGCGCTCACGCTGGAGAACAGCCTGAGGGCGCTGAAAGAGCACGGCGAAGCGTTCAACCTGATCCTGACAACCGCGACCGGCGCAAATCTCGAGGCGGACGGGCGGCCGTCCGGCCCGCTCATTGTCGTGCGGTTCCGGGCGCTGCGTGATCACGGCGCGGAGCGGGCGCGGCTGACCGCGCGGCTGCGCGAGGTGGAGGACGAGCTTTCGGCGTTCCGTTCGCTTCTGCAGGCGCTGCCGATGCCCGCCTGGCTGCGGGATGATCAGGATCGGCTGACATGGGTGAACCAGGCCTATCTTTCGGCGGTGGATGGCGCGAGCGCGGAAGACGTCACCGAAGGGCAGATCGAACTGCTCGAATCCCGGCAGCGCCAGGAAATCCGGGCAGCGGTGGAATCCGGCAAGGTGTTCCGCGAGCGGCTTCAGACCATCGTCGCCGGGGAACGGCGCAGCTATGACACGGTGGCGCTGCCCGTGGGGCAATCCAGCGGCGGCGTGGCGATCGACGTGGCCCCGCTGGAGAGCGCGCGCGGCGAGCTTGACCGCCAGATGGCGGCCCATGCGCGCACCCTGAACCGCGTGGCGACGGGCGTGGCGATCTTCGGCACCGATCGCCGGCTGAGTTTTTACAACGAAGCGTTTGCAGGGCTGTGGCAGTTGCCGCCCGCCTGGCTCAATCAGCGCCCGTCGCTCGGTGAAATTCTCGACCGGCTGCGGGCCGGCCGGAAATTGCCCGAGCAGATCGATTACCGTGAGTGGCGCGCGCGGCAGACGGCGGCCTTCGACAACACCGGCGAAACGGTGCTGCCAGAAGACTGGTGGCATCTGCCCGACGGGCGCGCGATCCATGTGGCCGCGGACCAGCGCCCGGATGGGGGCGTCACGTTCCTCTATGACGACGTGACCGAAAAACTCGCCCTCGAAAGCCGCTACAACGCGCTCATCAGCGTTCAGCGGGAAACGCTCGACCATCTGCGCGAAGGCGTGGCGGTGTTCGGCTCGGACGGGCGTCTGCGCCTGTACAACCCGGTGTTCAGCGAAATGTGGGGGCTCGACGACGACTTCCTGAGCGGCGAGCCGCATGTGGACGACGTCATGGCCGGTTGTGTCGATCTGATCACGGACCGGCAGCCCTGGGAGCGCACGCGCGACGCGGTCACCGGCGTTCATGACCAGCGCTGCGCTTTCGACGGGCAGATGACGCTGGAAAACGGCAGGGTGCTCGCCTATGCCGGCGTTCCCATGCCGGACGGCGCGACGATGATGACCTATGTCGACATCACCGACAGCAAGCGCGTCGAGCGCGCGCTCATGGAGCGCAACGAGGCGCTGGAAGCGTCCGACCGGCTCAAGAACACCTTCATTTCGCATGTCTCCTACGAGTTGCGCACGCCGCTGACCAGCATCATCGGCTTTAGCGAGCTGCTGGATGAGCCGCATGTCGGCACGCTCAACGACCGCCAGCGCGAGTATCTCGGCGATATCCGCGCGTCGAGCCAGGCGCTTCTCGCGATCATCAACGACATCCTCGACCTCGCCACCATCGACGCGGGCGCCCTGGAACTGAAAAAGCGGGAGAAGGACGTCCGCGAGATCGTCCGCGCAGCCGAACTCGGCGTGCGCGAACGGCTTTCGGCGGAAAACGTCACGCTGGAGGTCGACATCGCGCCGGAGATCGGCACGCTGGTGGCCGACGACAAGCGCGTCACGCAGATCCTCTACAACCTGCTGTCCAACGCCATCGGCTTCTCGCAGCAGGATCGCACCATCACCTTGAGCTGCCGTCGACAGGGCGACATGATCGCTTTTTCCGTGCAGGATACCGGCTGCGGTATCCCCGAAGAGTTCCAGGACAGCGTGTTCCAGCGTTTCGAGACCCGGCCGCAGGGGTCGCAGCACCGTGGCGCCGGGCTGGGCCTGTCACTGGTCAAGAGCCTCGTGGAGTTGCATGCCGGGGACATCCAGCTTCGCTCGGCCGAAGGTGCGGGCACGACCGTGACGGTCCTGCTCCCCGAACGCGGGCAGCCCGGAACGGTAAAGGACGCAGCGCCGGAGGCGCCGCTGCAACAGGCGCAGCAATGAGGAAAACGGCGTTTGCGCGGGCAGGAAGTCACAGTGTCGGCGCAGTCGCCTTTCAACCTCCGCGGCCATGACTGGCGGAGAGACGGGTGGTCACGTGCAACCGGACTCACCGGAACCGACAACGCAGATCCGCTTGCCTGGCCTGACGCTGGCTGCGGTGGACGGGCTTGCTCAAGTGCTGGCGCCTTATCTCCGCAAGGGCGACGTCATGACTTTGTCCGGGGATCTCGGCGCGGGCAAGACCACTTTCGCGCGCTTCCTGATCGGGGCCATCGCGGACGAGCCGGTCGAGGTCGCCAGCCCGACTTTCGCGCTTGTTCAGGTCTACGAGACGCCGCGCGTCGAGATTCACCATTTCGACCTGTACCGCCTCTCGAGCCCGGACGAGTTGCGCGAGCTGGGCTTCGACGAGGCCTGCGAGGACGGGCTGGTGCTGGTCGAATGGCCGGACCGGCTCGGCGCCGACCTGCCCGGCGACCGGCTCGATGTCGCGCTCTCGGAGGGCACGGAGGCCGACAAGCGCGATGTCACGATCACGGGCATCGGCGGATGGGCGCCGCGGCTCGAGCGCTTCCGGCAGGCCACCGACTTCCTGCGGCAATCGGGCTGGAGCGGGGCGTCCGCGCGGTTCCTTGCCGGCGATGCCTCGGTGCGCTCTTATGTCCGGCTGTCGCTCGGTGACAGGCGCGCGCTGCTCATGGACTGGGAGCGCCAGCCCGACGGCCCGCCGGTTCACGACGGCCTGCCTTACAGCCGTATTGCGCATCTCGCCGAGGATGTCGGCCCGTTCATCGCGGTCGGGCGGGCGCTGCATGATGCCGGGCTGCCCGCGCCTGCGATCCTTGCACAGGACACCAGGCACGGTTTCGTGCTGCTCGAGGATTTCGGCGACAATGTGCTGGGACGGCTGGCGGCGGACGGCGCGAACCTGGCGGAACTCTATGGCCCGGCCGTCGAATTGCTGGCGCGCCTGCGCGGCGTGTCCATCCCGCGCGACCTGCCGGTGGAGGAGGGCCGCGTCCACCGCCTGCCGGATTATGACAAGCCGGCGCTCCACGCCGAGACGGCACTGCTGCTCGATTGGTTCATGCCGGCGATGACCGGCGCGGACACGGAGCCGGCGGCGCGGCGGCAATTCCACGCGCTGTGGGAGGCGCAGTTCGACTGGCTCGCCGGGCAGGAGACCGGGCTGGTGCTGCGCGATTTCCACTCGCCCAATCTGCTGGTGCTCGATCCCGGCGATCCGCGCGGCTCTGTCGGGGTGATCGATTTTCAGGACGCGGTCATCGGGCACCCTGCCTATGATCTCGTTTCGCTTTTGCAGGATGCGCGGGTGACGGTGCCGCCGGACGTCGAGACCCATCTCTTCGCACAGTATTGTACGCAGGCAGCGCAGAATACGACCCTTGACCGGGAGGCGTTCACGCGGGCTTACGCGCTGCTCGGCGCGCAGCGTAACACCAAGATCCTCGGCATCTTCGCCCGGCTGGCGCTGCGCGACGGCAAGGATGCCTATCTGGCGCATATGCCGCGCGTGCGCGCCTACCTGGAGCGCAATCTGCAGCACCCCGCGCTGGCGCCATTGCGCGCCTGGTATGCACAGCATATGCCGGGCGATGTCGATGCGCGGGCGATAACACGGGCGGACATGCAGGTCGGCGCGGCGCGCTGAACGGGGAAGGGGCAAGGCGATGGCGCTTGAAACGGCGATGGTTCTGGCGGCGGGCTACGGCAAACGCATGCAACCGCTCACCGAAACAATTCCGAAGCCGCTGGTCCGGCTCGCGGGCCGGCCGCTGATCGA
>JBKGZY010000177.1:0-5780 GCA_046543175.1 Dichotomicrobium sp. | reverse complement strand
CGATGTCGAAGAACACGCCGCAGAACACGAACATCGGCGTGATCCAGAAGCTGAAGAAATAGCTGAAATACTCGTATCCATGCGCGTGGGTCGTCGCCACCAGCCCGAAGCAGGCGAAGCCGAGCGAGGCGGCGAACACCAGCGGCAGCGCGACCAGCGCGCCGGGCACCGAAAGCACGCCGCCCCAGGCCCAGCCGACGAGGATCACGCACACCGCCGATAACAGCGCCTTCAGCGCCGCCCAGAGCACCTCGCCCAGCAGCAGCTCCGCCAGCGTCACCGGCGTCGCCATGATCGCGTCCCAGTTGCCCTGCTGCTGGTAGCGCGTGTAGGCGCCGATGGTCGTCTCGAAGCTGGCGGCGAACATGGCGGCATAGGCCGTCATGCCCGGTACGACGAAAGCCAGATAGGGCACGTCGCCCATGCGCTCGACGAACTGGCCCAGCCCCAGCCCGAACCCGAACAGGAACAGGAGCGGGTTGGCGACATTCGCGGCCAGCGCCGAGGCGATCAGCTTGCGCCAGACGATGAACTGGCGCCGCGTCACGGCGAGAATGCCGGTCGGGCTCAGTCCGCCGATGGCCTGCATCACGTCTCCCGAAGCTGGCGCCCGGTCAGGCGGAGAAACACGTCCTCCAGGTTCGCCGGACGATGGTAGTAGTGCATGTCGGTCGTCAGCGAGGCGCGGATTTCGTCCTGCGCACGCACATAGATGAGGACGGAATCGCCGATGTCCTCGCTGTCCCAGCGTCCGTTGCGCAACGGTTCGGGCACCGGCTTGGCGACCTCGTAGACATGCCCTTTCACATGCCGGCTGATGAGTTCGTCGGGTGTGCCTTCATCGAGAATTTCGCCGTGGTCGATGATGATGATCCGGTCGCACAGCCGCTGCGCCTCGTCCATGTAATGCGTGGTCAGCAGCATGGTCTTGCCGCGCGCCTTCAGGTCGAGAAGCTGCTTCCAGATCATCACGCGCGCCTGCGGGTCCAGCCCGGTGGTCGGCTCGTCGAGGATGACGACCTCCGGCTCCGCGATCAGCGCGCGGGCGATGACCAGCCGGCGCTTCATGCCGCCGGAGAGTTGCGAGACGCGGGCATCCGCCTTTTCGCCGAGGCTCATGAAATCCAGAAGCTGCGGCACGCGCGCGGCGATGACAGGCGCGGACAGCCCGAAATAACGGCCGTAGATTTCGAGGTTTTCGCGCACGGATACATCCGGATCGAGATTGTCGGCCTGCGGCACCAGCCCGATGCGCGCCTTGGCCTCGCGGCTGAGGCGGTAGGGCGGCTCGCCGAACACGCTCAGCTCGCCGGCCGTGACCGTGGACTGCCCGACGATCATGCGCATGATCGTGGTCTTGCCCGCGCCGTTCGGGCCGAGCAGGCCGACGCAGCGCCCGCGTTCGACCTGGAACGCGACGCCGCGCACGGCTTCGGTCGCGCCGAACCGCTTGATGAGGCCGTCTGCTGTAATCACCGGCGTCTCGCTCATGAGTCGAGTCTTCATCCGTCGCGCTGGAGCATGATCCGTTCCGATCGCCCGCCCGTCATCAGCGTCCTCCTAGCCCGGGTGAAGCGAAGCGGAACCCGGGCATCCATTACCACGAGCATTCGAAATTGTTACATGGATTACCGGATCAAGTCCGGCAATGACGCTGAGACGAAGCGGTTCGACCGAAACAGTCTCAGGAGGAGCGGCAGTCGGCGCAACGCCCGCGCATCTCGACATTCATGGCATCGACCCGGAAGCCGGCGCGGCGCGCGTTCTCGGTGAGATGGGTCTCGCAGTCGGTAAGCGTCAGTTCCACCGTCTTGCGGCATTTCTCGCAGATGGCGAAGCCGGCCGGGCCGGGATGCGGGCAGCGTTCGCAGGCCACGAAAGCATTGATCGTTTCCAGCCTGTGGACAAGGCCCGCCTCGATCAGCTTGTCGAGCGCGCGGTAGATCGTCAGCGGCGCTTTCAGCCCGGCGTCGCGCACCTCGTCGAGCGCAAGGATTTCGTAGGCCGTCATCGGCGTGTCCCGGTCTTTCAACGCAGCCAGCACGATGGACTGGTTCTTCGTCAGGGCGGGAGCCTTAGCCGGCATCGCCGCCTCCCGCCGCGCGAATCTCGCGCCAATGCGTCACGCCGCGTGCCGCCATGCTCGCCAGGAACAGCAGCATCGCCGCGACGACGATGGACGGCCCCGCCGGGGTATCGAGATAGAGCGAGCCGTGCAGCCCCGCGGCGACGCCGACCGCGCCGATCCCCGCCGCGATCACGGCCATACGCTCCGGCGTGCCCGCGAAATTGCGTGCCGCGGCCGCGGGAATGATCAACAGCGCGGTAATCAGAAGAACCCCCACAACTTTCATTGTCATGGCCACGATGGCGGCCACCAGCAACATGAAGATGAACCGCGCCACCTCCGGGCGCAAGCCCTCTGCCCGCGCCAGATCGAAGCTGGCGGTGTCGGCCAAAAGCCGCGTCCAGATCGCCGCCAGCACCGCGAGCGCCGCCGCGCCCCCGACATAGATGATGGCGATGTCCCGCGTCGTCACGGCGAGAATGTCACCGAACAGGTAGCCCATCAGGTCGATGCGCAGCCATGTCATGAAGGCGACGATGACAAGGCCGATGGCGAGCGTGGAATGCGACAGGATGCCGAGAATCGAGTCGCTGGAGAGCGTGTTTGCGCGCTGCATCGCCATCAGGCCGAGCGCGACGAGCGCGGCCACGGCGAATACCGCGAGCGTCAGGTTCACATCGGCGAGGAAGCCCACCGCCACGCCGAGCAGGGCCGAATGCGCGATGGTATCCCCGAAATAGGCCATGCGCCGCCAGACGATGAAACAGCCAAGCGGCCCGGCGACAAGCGCCACGCCGATGCCCGCGATGAGCGCGCGCGTGAAAAAGTCATCCAGCATCGCTTTGCACGCCCCGCGCGGGCGCTCCCTGCGAGTCGCCTGGCGGAATGACGCTGCCGTCCGGCGCATGCGCATGATCGTGATGGTGGCGGTAGATCGCCAGCGTCTGCGCCGCGCGCGGGCCGAGCAGCGTGCGGTAGGCCGAATGCGCCGCGACATCTTCCGGCGTCCCTGCGCAGCAGACATGCTGGTTCAGGCACAGGACCGTATCGCTCTCCGCCATCACCACATGCAGATCGTGCGAGATCAGCAGCACGCCGCAGTTCAGCCGTTTGCGCACATCCGCGATCAGGTCGTACATGGCGATTTCGCCGTTGAAGTCGATTCCGCGCACCGGCTCGTCGAGCACCAGCAGATCGGGCTTGCGCAGGATGGCGCGGGCAAGAAGCGCGCGCTGAAACTCGCCACCCGACAGCGACTGAACCGGCGCGTCGATGAGATGGGCGATCGCCACCTCTTCCAGCGCGGCCCGTATCGCGGCTTCGCCCTGCCGGCCGGTCAGGGTCATCAGGCGGCGCACGCTCAGCGGAAACGTCCAGTCGATGGCGAGTTGCTGCGGGACATAGCCGATCCGCAGACCCGGCGCGCGCCAGACCCGGCCGCGATCCGTGCGGATCAGTCCGAGGATCGCCTTCGCCGTGGTGGACTTGCCGCCGCCGTTCGGTCCGACAAGCGTGACGATCTCGCCGCGGGCGATACGCAGGTCGATATCGCGGATCAGCCAGCGGCCATTGCGCGAGACGGATACACCGCTGGCCTCGACCAGTGTCGCGCCGGGCTCCGCTGCGTTGCCGCGCGGTGCCACCAGTGATCTCGCGGTGCCCGTCAGTCTGTCACGCATGTCTGCATCTCATTCGGGATTGCCAGGAAGGCCGGGCTGTGGTTTTGTTATAAAATAACATAACGCATCATGAGGGAATCGCAAATGTTCAAATTGCACGTGTTTGCCTTGGCCTTTTTCGCTGTCGCCTTATCGTCGGGCGCACCGCCCGCCAATGCCGAACCCGCCATCGCCGTGTCGATCAAGCCGGTCCATTCACTGGTCGCGGGCGTGACGCGCGGCGTGAGCGAGCCTTATTTGCTCATCCCTGGCAGTGCAAGCCCGCACACCTATTCCCTGAAACCCTCCGACGCGCAGGCGCTGGAAGACACCGATCTCGTCTTCTGGATCGGCCCGGACCTGGAAACGGTGATGACCGGACCGCTGGAGGCCCTTGCCGACGAGGCGTCGGTCGTGGCGCTGGCCGATACGCCGGGCGTGACGCTGCTGCCGGTGCGCGAAGGCGACGACTGGGATACGCATGAGCATCATGGCGATGACGGGCACGCGCATGAAGACGAACATGAACACGATCACGCCCACGACGAAGAGCATTCCCACGAGCATGAGCATGGCGACGCGCACGATCATGGCGATGAGCACGCCGACGATCACGGCGAGCATACCCATGCACATGGCGAGACGGACATGCATATCTGGCTCGACCCGCAAAACGCAAAGGCGATGGTCGCGCATATCGTGAACGTTCTTCGCGAGGCCGACCCGGCCAATGCCGCGACCTATGACCAGAACGGCGCGGAAATCACGGCGCAGTTGGACGCCCTGACCGCGGAACTGCGCGACACGCTGGCCCCGGTAAAGGACGAGCCATTCTTCGTCTTTCACGACGCCTATCAGTATTTTGAGCTGGCCTTCGGCCTCAATGCCGCTGGTGCAATCACCGTCAGCCCGGACATTCAACCCGGCGCGCAACATTTGCGCGAAATCGGTGAAAAACTCGGAAAGGCTGGCGCAAACTGTATCTTTGCGGAACCGCAGTTCACCCCTAAGCTGATAGAGGTGGTCACGGAGGGAACCGATGCCCGGTCTGGTGTGCTCGATCCCGTCGGCGCCGACATCGCCGCGGGGCCGGACATGTATTTCACGCTCATGCGGCGGAATGCGCGGGCACTCCGGCAATGCCTGTCGGCCGACGGCTGACCTCGAGACGCGGCGGGGGGGTGCATGATCCTGCGCATCATGGCCCTGCTTCTGCTTGCGTTCGGGATCGGGTTCGCCGCCGGTCATGCGCCGGGCCAGCCCGTCCACGACAAGGCGAAAGAGGACGCAGCGCAGAAGACCATCATCAGGAAGCTTGGCAAGCGCGCGGCGGGCGTCTGCCCGGTGCTGGACGAAATCGCCCGCAAGCAGGGCCTGCCGCCGCTGTTCTTTGCGCGACTCATCTGGCAGGAAAGCCGGTTCCGGTCGGATGCGATCAGCCCCAAGGGCGCGCAGGGCATCGCGCAGTTCATGCCCGGTACGGCCGATCTGCGCGGGCTGGCCGACCCGTTCGAGCCGAATGCCGCGCTCAAGGCCTCTGCGGCGTTCCTGGCCGATCTGCGCGCGGAATTCGGCAATCTCGGCCTGGCGGCGGCGGCCTACAATGCCGGGCCGCAGCGCGTGCGCGACTGGCTGGCGGGAAACAGCGTCGTGCTGCCCGCGGAAACCCGCAGCTACGTGGCGATCATCACGGGGCGGCTCCCGGAAGACTGGCGCACGGGCGACAGCGCCACTCAGCGCAATGCCGAGAGCAAGGAAGACCGGCTGGATCTGGAAACACCGGACAAGACGGCGTGCCAGCGTCTGGTCGCGGTGCTGGAACGCGGCGCGCCCGCGCTCGACATCGAGACGGCCCCGGCCGCGCCGTGGGGCGTGCAGGTGGCGGGCAACTTTTCCAGGGCCAAGACAGTCGCGCAGTTCCGTCGCGTCCAGCAGCGTTTCAGCAACATCATCGGCGAGCGCAAGCCGATTGTCCGGCAGGAACGCAATCTCAGCCTCGGACGCCGTCCCGTTTATCAGGCCCGCCTCGGCGCGCAGTCACGGCAAGAGGCGCG
>JBKGZY010000176.1:0-5795 GCA_046543175.1 Dichotomicrobium sp. | reverse complement strand
CACTTTTTCGCCCGGCGCTCTAAACGCTCGGAAGGTAATCGCCATTCAGGTCCATGATGAAATCGCGCACCGTCGTCAGCGTGGACGACAGGTTCAGATCGGCGCGGTGAAGCAGGTACCAGTGCCGCTCGATCGGCAGGCCCGCCGCCGAAAGCGTGACGAGCCGGCCTGCGCGGATTTCCTCGGTCACGGTATGCTGCGAGATCATCGCGATGCCGAGCCCGGCCATGACCGCCTGCTTGATCGTCTCGTTGGTGCCCATCTCGATCTGGCGATACGGCATGCCCTCGCCGAGCTGGTCCAGATAGCGCGTCATCAGGATGCGCGTGCCCGAGCCTTCCTCGCGCGCGATGAACGTCTCCGAGAGCAGATCGGCGGGGCTGATCGCGGAATCATTCGCCAGGCGGTGGTCCGGCGCGGCAATGAGCACGTGCGGATGCGGGCCGATGTCATGCGCGATCACGGCGGGGCTGCGCGGTGGGCGGCCCATGATCGCCAGCTCGATGGTGCTCTGCTGGAGATGGCTGATGATCCGGTCGCGGTTGCCGACCTTGAGGATAAAATCGACCTTCGGAAAGGCTGCGTGCAGCTTGGCCACCAGCCGCGGCGCGAAATACTTCCCCGTGCTCACCACGCCCAGCACGACCACGCCCGCCTGGCCGTTGCGCAGCGCGCGCAGATGCTCCAGACAGGTGTTCAGCGCGTTCTCGATCTGGACATTGGCGTGCAGGACGGCCGCGCCCTCCGGCGTCAGGACCGCGCCGCCCGCCCCGCTACTCTCCAGCACCCTGCAGCGCAGGGCGCTTTCCAGGCCGCGAAGCTGCGTATGCACCGCCGGCGGCGTCAGGCCCAGGGTCTCCGCCGCCGCGGTGATCGAGCCACAGGCGGACACGGCCTTGAGCGCGCGCAACTGCTTGAATGTCAGGGCTTCCAGCTTTGGCATTAAAAAATATTTTCGATGATCGTCTTTCTATTAAATTCTACCACAGTTGAGGCTGTGGCACACCTGTTCATTATGCAAGGTCAATCGTAGTCGGATAAAGCGTATGCAACCGCCGCATACCCCCATCTCCCGCGAAAAGGTGCCCGCCGGTCTGTACCCGGTGATAAGCGCGCTGTGCGAAGTCGCCGCCAGCATCGCCCGGACCATCGCGCGCGGCTCGATCGATCAGGCCCTCGGCGTCGAGGTGGGCGAGAATGCCGGCGGCGACGCGCAGAAGGCGCTCGACGTCATGGCGGATCGCGGCTTCGCCGAAGCACTCGGCGCCTGCGATGTCCGCTGGTACGCCTCGGAAGAGCGTGAGGCCGTCACCGAACTGCGGCCGGGGGGACGCTACGCCGTGGCGGTCGACCCGCTCGACGGCTCGTCCAATATCGACGTCAACATCTCGATCGGCAGCATCTTCTCCATCTTCGAGGCGCATGACGACGGCGAGGCGAGCTTTCTGCGCCCGGCCTGCGAGCAGATCGCGGCGGGCTATTTCATCTACGGGCCGCAGACCAGCCTCGTGGTCACCTTCGGCGAGGGGACGCAGCAATATGCACTCGATCCCGAAACGGGCGGCTTCGTTCTCGTGCGGCCCGAAGTCTCCATCCCTGAAACCTCCGGGGAATTCGCCATCAACGCGTCCAACTACCGGCACTGGCCGAAGCCGGTCCGCGCCTATATCGACGACTGCATCGCGGGCGACGAAGGTCCGCGCGAGATGAACTACAACATGCGCTGGGTCGCCTCGCTGGTCGCCGAAACCCACCGCATTTTCACGCGCGGCGGCATTTTTCTCTATCCGTCGGACGACCGGCCAAGCTACCGCGATGGCCGGTTGCGCATGGTCTATGAATGCGCGCCCATCGCGTATCTCGTTGAACAGGCCGGCGGGCGCGCCACCAATGGCTGCGATGCGATCCTGGGCCAGACCGCGCAATCGCTTCACGCGCGCACACCGTTCGTGTTCGGCTCGTCCGACAAGGTCGCGCGCGTGGCGGCCTATCACGATCTGCCGGAGTCCGAGGTATCGGCGCTGTTCGGTACCCGCGGCCTGTTTCGCGTCTGAGGGGGATATCGCATGAGCAAGAAGTATCCGATCATCTCGGTGACAGGCTCGTCCGGCTCCGGCACCAGCACGGTCAAGTCCACCTTCGACCAGATCTTCCGGCGCGAGGGGATCGTGGCCGCGTCCATCGAGGGCGATGCCTTTCACCGCTATGACCGCGCTGAGATGAAGGCCGAGCTGGACAAACGCAAGGCCGAAGGCGACGAGACATTCAGCCATTTCAGCTACGACGCCAACAATCTGGATGAACTCGAGACGGTGTTCCGGAACTATGGCGAGAGCGGAACGGGATGGACCCGGCACTACGTGCACGACGAGACGGAAGCCGAGCGATGGGGTGTGCCGCCCGGCACCTTCACCGAATGGGAAGAGCTTCCCGCCGATAGCGATCTGCTGTTCTATGAAGGGCTGCACGGCGCGGTTGTCAACGACGCGGTGAATATCGCCGCGCTCGCCGACCTGAAGATCGGTGTCGTGCCGGTCATCAACCTGGAGTGGATCCAGAAGATCCACCGGGACAAGGCGGCGCGCGGCTATTCCACCGAGGCCGTGACCGACACGATCCTGCGCCGGATGCATGCCTATGTGCACTGCGTCTGCCCGCAGTTCACGCAGACGGATGTGAATTTCCAGCGCGTGCCGGTGGTCGATACCTCGAACCCGTTCATCGCGCGCTGGATACCCACGGCCGACGAAAGCCTCGTCGTGATCCGCTTCCGCAACCCGCGCGGGATCGACTTCTCCTACCTGGTCTCGATGATCCAGGGGAGCTGGATGAGCCGCGCCAACTCCATCGTGATCCCCGGCGGCAAGCTCGACCTGGCCATGCAGCTCATCTTCACGCCGATGGTGATCCGGCTCGTGCAGGAATCCAAGCGTGCCCGCTGATCCGCTATCTAAGCGACAGGCCGCGCACGCCTCCAGGAAAGGGAGAAGACCAATGAATGAACAAAGCTCGCCAAAGGAGCTCAAGGGCGCGGAACGCTACAAGGCCGGCGTTCTGAAATATGCGCAGATGGGATACTGGGTGCCGGATTACGAGCCGAAGGACATCGATGTCATCGCGCTGTTCCGCATCACGCCGCAGGACGGAGTCGATCCGGTCGAGGCCGCCGCGGCGGTTGCGGGCGAAAGCTCGACCGCGACCTGGACCGTGGTGTGGACAGACAGACTTACGGCCTGCGAGAAATACCGCGCCAAGTGCTACCGGGTGGACCAGGTGCCGGGGCAGGAGAACCAGTATTTCGCCTATATCGCCTACGATCTGGATCTGTTCGAGCCGGGGTCCATCGCCAACCTGACCGCCTCGATCATCGGCAACGTGTTCGGCTTCAAGCCTTTGAAGGCGCTGCGGCTGGAGGACATGCGCTTTCCGGTTGCCTATGTGAAGACCTTCGACGGTCCGCCGACCGGCGTGGTGGTGGAGCGCGAGCGGCTCGACAAGTTCGGGCGGCCGCTTTTGGGCGCGACCGTCAAGCCCAAGCTCGGCCTGTCGGGGCGCAACTATGGCCGCGTGGTCTACGAGGCGCTGAAAGGCGGGCTGGACTTCACCAAGGACGACGAGAACATCAATTCGCAGCCCTTTATGCACTGGCGCGACCGCTTTCTGTACTGCATGGAGGCGGTGAACCGCGCGCAGGCGGACACGGGCGAGGTCAAGGGCACCTATCTGAACGTCACCGCCGCGACGATGGAGGACATGTACGAGCGCGCCGAGTTCGCCAAGGAGCTGGGCTCGGTCGTTGTCATGATCGACCTGGTGATCGGCTATACCGCCATCCAGTCGATGTCGAAATGGGCGCGCAGGAACGACATGATCCTGCATCTGCACCGCGCGGGCCATGGGACTTACACCCGCCAGAAGACCCACGGCGTGTCGTTCCGCGTGATCGCCAAGTGGATGCGGCTCGCCGGCGTCGATCATATCCATGCCGGCACGGTCGTCGGCAAGCTGGAGGGTGATCCGGCGACCACCAAGGGCTATTACGACATCTGCCGCGAGGAATATAACCCGATGGCGCTTGAGAACGGCATCTTCTTTGACCAGGACTGGGCCAGCCTGAACAAGGTGATGCCGGTCGCCTCGGGCGGTATCCATGCCGGGCAGATGCACCAGCTCCTGCACTATCTCGGCGAAGACGTCGTGCTCCAGTTCGGCGGCGGCACCATCGGCCACCCGATGGGCATTCAGGCGGGCGCGACCGCCAACCGCGTGGCGCTCGAGGCGATGGTGCTCGCACGCAATGAGGGCCGCGACTGCATGGCCGAAGGCCCGGACATCCTCAACGACGCCGCACGCCACTGCCAGCCGCTGCAACAGGCGCTGGATGTGTGGAAGGACGTGACGTTCGACTACACATCCACCGACACGCCGGACTTCGTGCCGACGCCGACCCCGGCAATGTAGAGCGCGATGATGTCAGGCCAGATCAATTTTCCGTCACCCGCGAGGCTCCTCTGTCGTCCCGTGCGCGATGCGGCGCATCGCGCCGCTTCGCAGACACGGGACCGCTCGCGGCTGGTCACACCCCGATCCCGGATCAGCGGCGCGCCACTTTCGTGTGGCGCCGCGTCCGGGATGACGCGGGCTGCTGGCGTCATTGCGAGGCCGAAGGCCGAAGCAATTTAGTTTCATCTTGCTCTCGCTAGCACCATGAAAGGAGCGCGCCATGCGCATCACCCAGGGCACCTTCTCGTTCCTGCCCGACCTGACCGACGAACAGATCCGCAAGCAGGTCCAGTACTGCATCGACAATGGCTGGGCGGTGAGCCTGGAGTTCACCGACGACCCGCATCCGCGCAATACCTACTGGGAGATGTGGGGCCATCCGATGTTCGATAATCCGGACGCCGCGGCGCTCATCTATGAGTTGAACGCGTGCCGCAAGGTCTATGGCGACCGCTATATCCGCGTGGTGGCGTTCGACGCCTCGCATGGCTGGGAGTCGGTCAAGCTGAGCTTCATTGTCAACCGCCCGGCCGACGAACCCGGTTTCCGGCTGGCGCGTACCGAGACGGTCGGCCGGCAAATCCGTTACACCACGGCGCCTTACGCCGTCGACCGGCCCGTCGGGCAGCGCTACGGGTCATGAGCCGTCGTCCGACTCTGATCCGCCGCCCTTGTGCTCGGATTTGAGGTATTGCCACTCGATCCAGCGGATCAGGGTGAGAATGATGAAGGTGACGAAGGTGGCCAGTGCCGCCAGGACCAGGTACCCGGCGCCGGCGCTGACGCCCACGGCTCCGGCGGCCCACATACCCGCGCCGGTGGTCAGCCCGCGCACGCGGTCCCGGGTGCGGATAATGGCGCCGGCGGCGAGGAACGCCACCCCGGCGGTGACGGCCTCGATGATGCGGATCGGATCGACATTCGCGCCGGGATTGCCACGCGCCGAGGCGAAGATCTCGAAAGTGATGAGCGTGAAGGTGGCCGCCGCGACCGCGATCAGCATATGTGTCTTCAGGCCCGCCTGCCGCCCGCCGACCTCGCGCTCGATGCCGATCACCGCACCCAGCGCCGCCGCCACGAACAGGCGCAGCAGCGAGACCAGCGGCGGCGTGTCCATGCCGGCGGACAAGTCAATGGCGGACAGACTTTCCATCGTGATCGTGCACCAGTCGTTGCGCGCCGGGCGGTCCGGGATGATCCGCGAGGCTATCGCGCACACCTTAACGGAACAAGCACCCCGGCGGCGGGATAGGCGGCAGCAAGTAGCCCGGATGGAGCGCAGCGCAATCCGG
>JBKGZY010000014.1:0-24898 GCA_046543175.1 Dichotomicrobium sp. | reverse complement strand
GTCGCGCCGGGTTTGCGAAAAACCGGTTTCCACTTTTTCGCCCGGCGCTCTAGCCGCCATCCCATTTATAGTTGTCAACGCGCCCCTCCGGCGCCTCGAGCTTTTCGCCCCGCACGAGCACCCGGTAATAAAGCCGCTCGGACAACGGAAGCTGCTGGCGGGCACCGCGCGCGCTCAGAATATTCGCCGGTGAAATGGTGGCTAGCGCGGTGAGACCGCTCCCGATATCGATGGCGAGTTGCTCGCCCGGCGGTGAGTAATCGGAAAACGATACGGCCCGGCCAGCTCCCGCGACGGCATCGGCCATATTATCGGACGTCTCGTCCGGCGATTCGCTCTCCGTCATCTCGGTGGTGAACCCGGGCGCATCTTCACGATCACCGCGCCGTGTCGCGGACTCGTCAGGCTCGGCAATCGCCAGCGTCTCGACTTCGCCGGACACTCCCGCGATCTGTTCCTGCTGCTGCTCGTCGCCAGCCAGCGGGATGCTGCGTTCGCGCCGCGCCGCAGCGAGATCGCGCTTGATGACCGACGCCGCGAACTCGGCCAGCTTGCGGTTGCCCTCGGCGGTAAAGCCGATGCCGTTATTGTCACGCAGGCGTTTCGTCACCCCGGCCACGCTCGGGCCGAACGCGCTGTAATTGCCGAACTGGTCGGAAAACCCGTTCCAGGTGTCGATATACTTGACCCCGCCGAGATAAGCGCGTTCGCGGATGATGCTGTTGATCTGTTCGTAATCGGCGCGCGCCTCTTCCTCCGCGACGATGGGCAGTCCCATCCAATAGACCGCGACATTCGCCTCGGTGAGCTTTTCGACAAGCGCATCGACCCGCAACCTATAGGCTTCGGTCCACGCGTCGGTGCCGAACTCCTCGAAGCCGTTGGCGGTGCGAATGCGGCGGCGATCGTTGCTTCCCAGCATGATGACCGCAATATGCACCGATTGGCCTTCGAGGATGTCCTCCACGCGTGCAGACCAGTTGTAGTAATCGGGACGCGCCAATCCGCTGTTATTGCGGGTCTCGCGCTCGATATCCACGCTGGTCGTCTCATCGAGAGCGTCAGGGAGGGCGTCGGCAAGCCCGGCGGCGAGAAAGTCGCCAATGACGTAGAGCTTGTAGCGGTCGCTCTGCGGGAACGGGTTGATATAACCTTGCGTCCAGGCCGACACATCGGGCGCCGAGGCGTCCTGGGCAAAGACGTGGCCGGAGACGTTCAGGACGAAGAGGAATGCGAAGCCCGCGACCAGATGAAAGAAGGGCGATCCCCTGCGCCGAAATACCCGTCCGTGACCGCTCCGCTGTACCATACTGAAACACCTGACGAAAAAATGCGGCGAAACTCGGAAATAGCAGTGGCTCTTGCCGATCAGCCTGCCCGCGCGGCCCGCATCGTCTCCAGCAGCCGCTTGGTTGCAAAGCCGTCCGGCACCATGTCGCGCGACCGTTGGAAGGCGCGCACCGCCGACTTCGTGGTGGGGCCGATTATGCCGTCAATCTTTCCGTCCAGGAAGCCCATTTCCGCCAGCAGCTGCTGCAACTCCTTGCGTTCGCTGCGCGCCAGCGGCTGCGCATCTCTCGGCCAGGACTGTTCAATAGGGCCATAACCCATCAGCCGATCCGCCAGATGCCCGACGGCCAGCGCATAAGCCGTGGCGTTATTGTAGCGCTTGATGACATCGAAATTATTAATCATCAGGAAGGCGGGACCGTCGGCACCGGCGGGCACGATCAGCTTGGCCGGGTCGGACGGGCGCGGAAACGGCTTGCCGCCGGGCCGCTTAATGCCGAAGTCCGCCCATTCCGACAGCGCGCGCCGTGTGCGGCCATCGGCGAGCGCGTAGTCGAACTTGTCCGGCAGTATGACTTCGTAACCCCAGGTTTCGCCCGTGCTCCAGCCCTTCTGGCTCAGGAAATTCGCCGTCGAGGCCAGCGCATCGGAAATCGCCCGCCAGATATCGCGCGTGCCATCGCCGGTGAAATCGACGGCATATTCGAGATAGGTGGTGGGTATGAACTGGGTGTGGCCCATCGCGCCGGCCCATGAGCCTTCCATGTTCGCGACGTCGATATCGCCATTGTCGAGAATTTTCAGGGCGGCGAGAAGCTGCGTGCGCCCGAAGGATTGCCGCTCGCCCTTGTAGGCCAGCGTCGCCAGCGAACGGATCACGCTCTTGTTGCCCGTGAACGAGCCATAGCTCGTTTCCATTCCCCAGATCGCCGCGAGGTAGTGACGGTCCACGCCGTATTTCGCCTCGATTGCGGCGAACTGCTCGGCGTAGCGCGACAGCATGGCGCGGCCCTTGCGCACGCGCGCGGAGGACACGGCACTGTCCAGGTAGTCCCAGATCGGCTTGACGAACTCGGCCTGATTTTCATTGGCTTCGAGAATTTCCGGGTCGGGTGTCAGGCCGTCCAGGGCGCGATCCAGGGTTCGTTGCGAGATCCCTTGCGCCGCGGCATCGGCGCGAAAACGCTCGAGCCATTGGGAAAACGCTTCGTCCGCCCGCGCGGTGGACAGCGCCACCAGCGTGCCCAAGACAAGAGCGGTGAGCACGGACACGACGTGTTGGAGCGATAGAGCGCGGTTCATCCTGTCTGAATCCAAATTGGCCACCATGCTGTCGGCGTCGTCTTACCATGCGCTGGCCGGGACACAAGCGCGCCGCCGCCATGTTGCAGAAGCTTTCCCCACGTCTTGATACAATTTTAACTAACATAACGTGAAAGCCGGCCGGACATTTCGATATTAATTTTAGCTTCACGAATCCCGCTGACGATCAAGGTTTCAGTAACCTGCGTGACCAGTAAGGGCACATAGAGGCGATGCGGATCGAGTGGGGATATCCGGCCGGCGGCGCGGTGGCGCTCCCGGGCAGGACGCGTGTTTTTCGAGCCATCATCCCGGTGTTTACGATTCTTCTGGCGGCCATGGGGGCACAAGAATCCGGCGCGCAATCGGGGGCGCCGGTTCTCGCCGAGCGTTACGGGCATCAGGAAACGGCGCGGGAGGTGGATTGGCGTGGGGATCGCTCCGCCCGCCGCGGACCGTCACGGCGCCAATCCTGGCGCGAACGCCCCGCCCGAGCGCGCGATAGGGGAACGACACGCCACGAGGTGCGGTCTGGCGAGACGCTGTTTCGCATCGCCAAGCGCTACGATGTGACGGTGGAGGCGCTCCAGCGCGCCAACGGCATCGCGGATCCGACCGCCTTGCGCAACGGACAGATTCTCGACATTCCAGCCGGTGGCGACAGGCGCGCGTTGCAACCGCGCGAACCCCGCCCTGATCGGTCGCAACGCGAACAACGCCGTAGATGGGAGCCACGCGACGAGCGGCGCAACCGGCAGACGCCCGAGCCGGGCCGCCGCGAGGCGCAGCCGCGCTACTCACAACCACCTCGCTTCAACGATGCGCCTCCGATGCCGAACCAGAGCCCGGTTGGCCGTCGGCGCGAGCCCGGCAACCGGCGGGGCGGTCAGCGTCCCGGCGATCTGCGCAGACTGGCGGACACGATGACCGAACCGGCCGGCGCCCAGCGCGATGGCGAGATGCCCGCGGGATATGTGTTCTTCGCCCAGCTCGTTGGCGCCGACCTTGAAACCGACAGGATGCTGCGCGCCTGGCTGGACGACGACAAACGCGCCCGCCGGGTATCGGCCGAGCTCGATCTCGACTTCATCTACGGCGGCGGGCCGGAAGCCGACCCGGATCGGTTTTATCTTCCCTATATCCGCACGGGGCCGCGGCTCGCCCGCGCCGGCAAGCGATACGCCCTGTCGCGGGACATGCCGCCGGCCGGCAGCCTGTTCGTCACGCAGCTTCAGGGCGCGCTGATCGAGCTGCACAACCGCACGGTCGACCTGCTTATCGCGCGCCATTTCGCCAGCGAGCGCGACCGTTATTGCGACGGTGATTGCAGCAATGCCGAACTGGCGCGCGCACTGCCGAAATCGAAGCGCCGATTGCTCTTCAAGGACGCGCGCGAAACGGTGATCCACTATTACCACCGTGTCATCGTGGAGGACTTGCTGCCGCGGCTGATCGGTGAAGAACGTACCAAGGACATTGTGACGAATGGCCGCGACGTGTTCTTCCCGTCCGGGTTCCGCGAGGACGGAGACATCAAGGAGCCGTTCATCCCCTATGAATTCGCGCTGGCGGCGTACCAGTTTACCGCGAGCCAGCTCGACGCGCGCTACCGGATGCGTGAAGGCGAACGGCCGCGGCGCCTCGATCCGGCGGACCTCGCGTCCATTCGTGCCCGGCGCGGGCGGCTGCGCGCGCAAGACCTGGTGGACTGGCGCTATTTCGTCGACATTCTGCCCGATCCGCCCGAGGGCTTTAACCGTTCCCGTCTCATCGACCCGTATGTCGTATCGGCCCGCCGCTCGGCCGGCCCGGCGGAGGCGATACTGGTCGCGGGGGCGCACGCCGATCTGCCGTCGGGTCAGGCCGTGGCGCAGAAGGTGCTGCCGGACCTGCGCAAGCGCGGTGTGCTGTATCTGTGGAAGCCGCGTTCTGTATCGCGCGACGAGCGCGAGGATATCTGGCGGCATTATATTCTGTCGGCGGATCGGCCCACCCGCGAAATCCTGGGCGGCAGCGAGACGCCGCTGTGGTACTACGTCCTGCTGGAGGCTCGCGCGATGGGCGGCGCCACCGGCTTCGGTGCCGACACGCAGGCCTATGCCCTTGAATCTTCAGCGGAAGCGGCGCGATACGCGGCGGCGGGCGACGACGTCCCGCAGCGTTCGCGCGCGACGTCACGCGGCGGCCACACGCTTGGCCCCGTGGGTGGCACGATCGTTGGCGAGGTGCTAATCGGTCTGGCCGAACATTACGCTTTGAAGACCGGCAAGGGGCTGGGCTACAGCCCGCCCATCGGGGCGAGCGCCTACGGTGAAAGTGACAGCTTCACGCTCACGCGGGTGCGCGCCGAAAGCGGTGAGCTCGGCGAGCGCTATCTGCTGCGCAACCTGCTGATCGACTCCGGCGCCGCCGTTGCCTTGCGGTAACGGCGCACCCGCCTCACTTGACAAGCCGGCGTGCTTGGCGCAACCAACTCGCGACTTGCCGCAATGCTGCCGCGCCCGTGAGGCACGGAAGGCGACAACGACAACGTTAGCGCGTTTGCGGCCGCGTGGTTGGGACACCGCGAAATCATGCCAGCAGTTCTTGCGAGATTCTTTCAGGTTGCGGGCGTCGTTGCGCTCATCGGTGCGACCGTCATGGCCGCGCCGCTCAGGGCGCAGGATGAGGGAGAGGTGCCTCCTGAATCCGCTTCGGAGTCCGCGCCCGCCGACATTGAAAAACGCCTGCGCCGGATCGAGGACAGTATCATCGACATGCGCGCGATGATCGGGGCGCTGCAAAGCTTCGCGCCGGGGGACAGCGACACCGCGGCGCCGCGGGACGGCATATCCGGACAGGATAGGTCCGTCGACCCGGCCGACCCGCTCGCGGATTCGGGTGACGATCCGTCCGGCGAGCCCGACGCAATGAGCGGGGACGACATGAACGGCGATGCCGCGCCGGCGTCCGGGCCGAGCCCGGAACTCAACCAGCTGGAGATTCAGGTTCAGGCGCTGGCCGCGCAGCTTTCCGAGGTTGTCCAGCGGCTCGACCGGATCGAGGCCGCGACCGGCCGGCCCACCGCCGATGCGGAAGACGGGCCGGACATGGCCGAGGCGCAGCCGTCGCCGGAGGCGGACGCGACGGACCAGGAGGCAGGCGCGAGCGAACCGGACTCCGATACGGGCTTCGGCACGACGACCGTGCAAAACCCCACGGACGAGGAGGATGACGGCGCGGCCTCATGGTCCGACGAAACGACGACCGCGCAGGCTGACGAGGCAGCCGACCCGGAAGCGCAGGCCATGTTCACGCAGGCTTATGACGCCCTGCAAGCCGAGGACTATTCCGCCGCGCGCGACGGCTTCAATGCCTTCCTCGAAAGCTATCCGGACGATCCGCTGGCGAACACCGCGCGCTACTGGCTGGCCGACGCGTCCTTCGCGATGGGCGAATATGTCGATGCCGCCAACAACTTCGTGAAGGTCTACAATACGGCGCCGCGCGGCGAAAAGGCCGAGGAAACACTGCTTAAGCTGGCCATCGCGCTGCGCCGGCTCGACCGGCCCGAATCCGCCTGCGACGCGTTGAGCCGTCTCGACGGCCGTCTCGAAAGCAAGCCCGCGCAATTCCGCGAACGGGTCGCGGATGAACGCAGCCGTTCCGAGTGCGGATAGCTTGCTGCTTGGGCCAGCCGTACCGCGCCTCCCGCGCTTGAGGCCTGGTCTCCGCCATGTTGAGCGAAATCGAAATCGACACGCTGTTCTCGCCGCTGAAACGCTATCGGCGCGCGGCGCTCGCCGTGTCTGGCGGCGGCGACAGCATGGCCCTGATGCATATGGCGCGTGATTGGGCGCTGCGCGAACCGGCCGCACCGGACCTGCTGGTACTGACGGTCGATCACGGCCTGCGCCCGGAATCGCGGCGCGAAGCCGAGCAGGTCGCGGAACAGGCCGCCGCCCTGGGCCTGCCGCACCACACCCTGACCTGGCGGGACGCGCCGGCCGACGCGTCACAGGCCGCAGCGCGTGAAGCCCGCTACGATCTCATGGCCGATTTCGCTCAAATCCAGAAGATTGAGGCCCTCGTGACCGCGCATACGGGCGACGACGTGGCCGAGACCTTCCTGATGCGGCTGGCGCGGGGCAGCGGCATCGACGGGCTGGCGGCGATCGCGCCGGAGACGTCATGGGACGGCGTGCCCGTTCTCCGCCCGTTGCTCGGCGTGTCGCGGGCCCAGCTTCGCGCTGTGCTCAAGGAGCGCGGCGCGACGTGGATCGACGATCCGAGCAACGCGGAAGAACGCTTCGAGCGCGTCCGCATCCGTCGGATCTTGCACACGCTCGCTGAAATCGGCATCACGCGCGCGCGGATTACCGAAAGCGCCAGCCGCCTGCGGCGCGCGCGGGTCGCGATCGACGCCGCCGCGCAGGAGGCCATTGCTGCCCACGCGCAAATCAACGCGGCGGGATATGTGCGGCTGGATCATGAATCCCTTCTGGCCCTTCCAGACGAGGTCGCCATTCACACGCTCAAGCATGTCCTGCGCCGCGTGGGCGGGCGCGTTCGCCCGCCGCGGCTTCGCAAGCTGGAGATGCTGGCGGAGCAGCTCCGCGGCGGCGAGGCGATCACGACAACGCTGGGCGGCTGCGTCGTGGCGCTCGACAGGCATGGCACGGCGCTGACGATCTGCCGGGAACCCGGGCGTCTCAATGCCGCGCCGCTCGGCCTGTCGTCCGGTGAGACAGTGGTGTGGGACCGGCGTTTCCGCGTGACAGCGGGCAGGCTTGCTTCGCCGTCGCTGCGGATCGACGCGCTGGGCGAGGCAAACCTCGCCGCGCTGCCGGAAGCTGTCCGGACAGAGCATCCGTCTGCCGCATTGGCCTGCCTGCCTGCGCTTTATTCGGGCGCCACGCTTCTGGGCGTGCTGGTGCGCGAATTCGCCCTGGCGGACCAGCATTCCGACGCTGCCGCCTGCCACGCCGAATTCCTTTGGCGTGTGGGCGGAGCCACTAGTCCTTGATGCCGTTTAGCATGACATCGTGGTCAATCGCCCAATGCTTGGCAAACAGAACCACCACCCCTATCTTCGACATAGGATGTGCGGCTTCGTTGGCCGCTTGAGAGATGCATTTGCGTTTCGCGGCGCCGGCTGGCCGAAGGGAGATATCCGTTCAGCCCGCGTGGCGGCGAAAAACCGGGACAACAGATGAATTCAAATTTCCGCAACTTCGCCATCTGGATCATCATCGGTCTGCTTCTTATCGCACTGTTCAACTTGTTTCAGAGCCCGAACCAGCAGACCGCCAAGAACCAGATCAGTTACTCCCAGTTCCTGAGCGCGGTCGAGGACAGCAATGTGCGCTCGGTGACGCTGTCGGGCGACAAGATCGCCGGCCAGTACAACGACGGCCGGTCCTTCCAGACATTCGCGCCGAACGATCCGAAACTGGTGGAGCGGCTCGAAGACAAGGGCGTCGGCATCTCGGCCGAGCCGCAGGACGACGGTTCGCCCACACTGCTCAGCATCCTGATCTCCTGGTTCCCGATGCTGCTCCTGATCGCTGTGTGGATTTTCTTCATGCGGCAGATGCAGGGCGGCGGCGGCCGCGCGATGGGCTTCGGCAAGTCGAAGGCCAAGCTGCTGACGGAACGCACGGACCGCGTGACCTTCGGCGATGTGGCGGGCGTCGACGAGGCGAAGGAAGATCTTGAGGAGATCGTCGAGTTTCTGCGCGATCCGCAGAAGTTCCAGCGGCTCGGCGGACACATCCCGCACGGCGCGCTGCTCGTCGGTCCGCCGGGCACGGGTAAGACCCTGCTGGCGCGCGCCATCGCGGGCGAGGCGAATGTGCCGTTCTTCACCATCTCCGGCTCGGACTTCGTGGAAATGTTCGTGGGTGTCGGCGCCAGCCGCGTGCGCGACATGTTCGAGCAGGCGAAGAAGAGCGCGCCCTGCATCATCTTCATCGACGAGATCGACGCGGTTGGCCGGCATCGCGGCGCGGGCCTCGGCGGCGGTAACGACGAGCGCGAACAGACGCTGAACCAGCTGCTGGTCGAGATGGACGGCTTCGAGGCGAACGAGGGCGTGATCCTGATCGCCGCGACAAACCGTCCCGACGTGCTGGACCCGGCACTGTTGCGCCCCGGCCGTTTCGACCGGCAGGTCGTCGTGCCCAACCCGGACGTGCTGGGCCGCGAGAAAATCCTCAAGGTGCACACCCGCAAGGTGCCGCTTGCGCCCGATGTCGATATCCGCGTGATCGCGCGCGGCACGCCTGGCTTCGCCGGCGCCGATCTGGCCAACCTCGTCAACGAGGCGGCGCTGCTGGCCGCGCGGCGCTCCAAGCGGCTCGTGACCCAGCAGGAGTTCGAGGACGCCAAGGACAAGGTGATGATGGGCGCCGAACGCCGCTCGATGGTGATGACCGACGAGGAGAAGCGCCTGACGGCCTATCACGAGGGCGGCCACGCGCTGATCGGCCTGCTGGTGCAAGGCTCGGACCCGGTCCACAAGGCGACGATCATCCCGCGCGGCCGGGCGCTGGGCATGGTCATGCGCCTGCCGGAGCGCGACGCGCTGTCGGTCACGCGCCAGAAGATGAAGGCCGATATCGCCGTGGCGATGGGCGGACGCCTCGCGGAGGAAATCGTGTTCGGCTACGAAAAGGTGACGTCGGGCGCGGCGATGGACTTCAAGATGGCGACCCAGATGGCCCGCGCGATGGTCACGCAGTACGGCATGTCCGACAAGCTCGGCCCGCTGGCCTATGGCGAGAACGAGGACGAGGTGTTCCTCGGCCACTCTGTGGCCCGGCACCAGACCCTGTCCGACGAAACGCAGAAGATCGTCGACGAGGAGATCTACCGGATCGTCGACGAGGGTTACGAGTATGCGAAAAAGCTGATCGAGGAAAACGTCGACAAGTTGCACGTCATCGCGCAGGGCCTGCTCGAATACGAAACGCTGACCGGCCAGGAAATCCAGGATCTGCTGGACGGCAAGCCGCCGATCCGCGAGTTCGAGGCCGAGGTCACGAGCGAACCGCGCAAGCGCTCTTCCGCGGTGCCGTCCGCCGGACGGAAAGGTGCCAACAAGGGCGAGGAACCGGATACCGGCGGCATGGAGCCGCAGCCGCAGAGTTGAACGCGGAGGTGGCGTCACCCGCCCTCTCTTGACGCCCGACGGGCGAGACGGTAGTAACGAGACATCGCGCGGGCGGGTTCGCCGGCGCGATGTCGTTTTATGCGATCATCTCTTCAGGTTTCGGGAGACCGTTATGAGCCGCCGTTGCGAGCTAACAGGCAAGACCGTGCTAACGGGCAACAATGTCAGCCACGCGAACAACAGGACGCGCCGGCGGTTCCTGCCGAACCTGTGTGACGTCACGATGATGAGCGACGTGCTCCGGCGCAGCGTTCAGTTGCGGGTCAGCGCCCATGCTTTGCGCACGGTCGATCATCGCGGCGGGCTGGACGCCTTCCTGATGAAGGCGCCCGACGCGCAGCTTTCGCCGAAGGCGCTGAAGCTCAAGCGCGACATCCGCAAGGCGCTGGCCGAGCAGGAAACGGCGAGCGAAGCGGCATCCTGAACCGCCGGCCCGGCTGAAACTCACTCGATGGCGAAGCGCATCAGCAGCGTGCGCTGGAGCGGGTTGTAGTTGTCGTCCGACATGACGGTCAGGATGATGCGTCCGCCGCTGTCGGTATGCACGGCGATCGCCTCCATGTTGTCGACCATGTGCCCGCCTTCGGTTTCGTAGAGCACCTCGCCTTCCAGCCGCGCGCCTGGCGCGATCTCTTCGGGGTGGACACGCCGGATGCGCATGAACACCCCCTGGATCAAGCCGGCGAAATTCCGCTCCAGCACGATCAGGCCGCCATCGGGCAGCGCAGCGATGTCGGTGATGTCGAACTGGCCGCTGCGCTTGAGGCGAAGCTGCTCGACCCCGCCGTTGCGGAACATCCAGCCGAGACTGTCGCCGCTGATATGCGCGCGCCGCTCCGAGAAGGCGAGCGCCGCGCCTTCATACGGACCGGCCCTGAGAAAGGCCAGCGACTCGATCGCCTTGTTGCCGGGCAGCCGCAGCGCGCTTTCCGGCAGGTCCAGCGCGCCGGTCGGGGCCGAGAAATCCGTGCCGTCGAATTCGTAGCGGTGAATGCGGTGCTCGCCCTCGAAGGCGATGTAATAGAGGCCGACCAGCTTTCCGTGATTGAGCGGGGCGAGCGCCTCGGCGTCTTCCAGGCCGCGCGCGGGTTCCGGGTTGTCCCACTCGGCGCGCACTTCGAGCGTGCCGATCCGCGCATCTGCGACACCCGTCAGCCGCCCGCCGCGCTCCCTGACCTTCATGTTCAGCCAGGACGTGCGATCGGACAGGGCGAGCAATTCCGAACCATCGGCGCTGACAGCAAGCCCGGAATAGCCGCCAAATGGGCCGGCTGACGACCGGAGCACGACACCGCCGCGCCAGGTCAGCTCGCCGAATGTTTTACGCTCGGGATTGTCGTGGTCGATAATGAGCGGGCGCGCCTCGACCCGGACATCGTGGGGTTCGGCCGCAGCCCCGGCAGTTGCCGCCAGTATCGAAACGGCCGCAGCGAGTGAAACGCGCCCCAGCATGACCTAGCCTCCGCTCAGGCGGGCGGTATCGGACCGTCGTACCGGCAGCGGTACGGCCCCGTCCGGCGCGCCCGAGCGCGGCATGTCCTCGCCGACCACGCGCCGGCACGCCGCGGGCAGATCGGCAAGTGTCATCGGCGGTTCTTCCTTCTTGTCCTTGTCGGGCTTTGGCGGTGCCTTCAGCAGCCGGTACCAGTAATCCAGCGGCGCGCCGCAGCCGTCGCCGGCCGGCGGCGGCGATTGATCGCGGCATCCGGCCTGACCGGGCGGGCATTTGAGCCGGACATGGAAATGATAGTGATGTCCCCACCAGGGGCGCATCTTGCGCAGCCAGCCGCGGTCGCTGCCCGCGGCTTCGCACAGCGCCTTCTTGATCGCCGGATGCACGAAAATCCGCTCCACCTCGTCATAGGACGCGGCACGCTTGAGCAGGCGGACATGGGCTTTCGTCCAGACCTCCGGATCCACCGACAAGTGATCCTCCGCGAGCATCGACACCGCCGACATGCTCTCGCGCTCCTTGCGGCGCAGCCGCCGATCCGGCATGGGCTTCAGCCAGATATCCGCGTCCAGCCCGACTTGATGGCTGGCATGGCCGGTCAGCATCGGCCCGCCGCGCGGCTGCGACAGATCGCCGACCAGCAGCCCTGGCCAGCCGTCATGCGTCTTCGCGTCGCGCGCAAGGCGTTCGACGTAGTCGATCAGCACCGGATGGCCCCAGTTGCGGTTCCGCGACAGCCGCATGGCCTGCCAGGCGGGCCCGTCGACCGGCAAAGCCTTGGCCCCGGCAAGGCAGCCGCGCGAATAGAAGCCGATCGCGCGCGACTTCATCGGCGCCGGGTCCAAGATGAATCCGAAGACGTGCTTGGCCGGCGTCGGGTCGTCCGCACCAGCGGGCGCGCTCAGGATCGCAAACATGGCAGCGAAGATGAGGGCTGTCGGTCTCAGGCGGCGGAACAGATGCATTGGAAGCAGTCTCCGCGGTGTTATCGCTCGTCAGCTTCCCGATTGCTGCGGCATCTTGATGAAGGGAAGCTTGCGCCAGCTCAGGAAACGTGGCGTCGTCTTCATGTAGGCGTCGTACTCCGCACCGAAGGTCTTGCGCAGTGACGGCTCTTCGGCAAGCGGCATAAGCGAATACACCAGCACCGCAAGTATGACGAGCATCCAGATGATCCACGATCCCGCCGCGACGGCGATGCCGAGATAGCCGATGATCGAGGCGACGTATTGCGGGTTCCGGCTGTAGCGATAAAGCCCGTCCGTGACAAGGCTGTTGTCCGCGCCGTAAGTGTTCTCGATGCCGAGATCGAAATAGGCGTAGAAGGTGACGCCGAAGCCGACCATGATCAGCGGCAGGCCGACAGCAAGCCGGAGCCACAAGAGCGGCGCGCCGAAATCGGCCAGCAGCACGGCCGCGACGGGCAGGCCGCCCATGCCGGTGCGGAACAGCAGCCAGAAGACATAGCTTTGCCAGGACTTCTTCGCGGGCGTCGGCCAGAGTTGGAAGCCAGGCACGGTGATGGTCGCGACCATGAGAATGGCGAGCGCCACAAGCGCAATCGCCACCGCGGCAGCTATGACCGGCCCGAGAATCGAAATGGCCCACATACCCCGCCCCGACCGTCGCTACGAATAACCGGCAAACTTGCGCGTCGCGCGCACGAGCCGGTCGACGATGCCCGGCTCGGTCATCGCGTGGCCGGCATCCGGCACGATTTCCAGCAGCGCGTTCGGCCACAGCTTTGCCAGTTGCCATGCCGTCGCGGCCGGCGTGATGAGGTCGTATCGCCCCTGAACGATGATGCCCGGCAGGTGCTTCATCCTGTCCATCTCGTTCAGCAACTGGCCGTCATATTCGAAGAAGCCGCCGTGATAGAAGTAGTGACATTCGATCCGCGCGAAGGCGAGCGCGTAGGCGCTGCAACTGAACTTGTCGACCGTCGCCTGATCCATTTGCAGGGCCAGCGTCGAACCTTCCCACATGCTCCAGGTGCGCGCGGCCTCCAGTTGCTGCTGAGAGTCCGGGCCGGTCAGTTGCCGGTAATAGGCGGCGATCATGTCGCCCCGCTCTTCGAGCGGAATCGGCGCAAGAAACTTCTCGAAGGCATCGGGGTAAAGCCATGAAGCGCCGGACTGATAGAACCATTGCAGTTCCGAGCGGCGCAGCGTGAAGATGCCGCGCACGATCAGCGCCGTGACCCGATCCGGGTAGTTCTGCGCGTAGGCAAGCGCCAGCGTCGACCCCCACGAGCCGCCGAACACCTGCCATCGGTCGATACCGAGATGCGCGCGCAGCCGTTCCATGTCCGTGACCAGGTGCCAGGTCGTGTTGTGTTCCAGGCTGGCGCGCGGGCGCGACTTGCCGCAGCCGCGCTGGTCGAACAGGATGATGCGGTAGCGTTCGGGATCGTGGAACCGGCGCATGACATCGGAGATGGCGCCCCCCGGCCCGCCGTGGAGCAGCACGACCGGATTGCCGCGCGGGTTGCCGCATTCCTCGTAATAGACCTCGTGGCCGTCGCGCTCGGGCAGGAACCCGCAGGCGTTGACCTGCGCGATGGGCGGATAAAGATCCAGGCGCTCGTCTGGGGCGGGCAGGTCCACGGCTGCGCGGCCTTCACGTCGGTTGCAATGCCTTAGGACGCGGCGGCGGGCCCGTCCTGACAGTCACGACATGAAGGGAGCGTATCGCGCCGCGGCTGTCAACGCCGTTGTCAATCATATACCGTGGTGGCGATCGCCTCAGGGACGCGGCGCCTTGCCCCGCGCCGAGAGCCGGGTGAGCCGGGCGTGAAGCGTCTCGCCGCCCGACACGCGGATTTCATTGGCGATTTCGGCGGTCAGTTCCCCCGGTTTGGGCGAGATCAGGCTGACCACGGACGCGGCGATGAAGGCGGCTGGTACACCGACCAGCCCCGCCGTCAGCGGATCGAGGAACAGCATGTTGCCGGCCACCTCGCCCCCGACCATCATATAGGCGCCGGTCGTGCCGAAACCGGCCAGCAGACCGGCCATCGCGCCTGACGCAGTAACCCGACGCCACCAGATGGCAAGCACGAGCACCGCGAAGAAGCCGCCGGCGAGCAGCGAAAAGGCCAGCAACATCCAGCGCAACGGATCGACGGACAGATCGCGCGCGAGCCATGCCCCGGCGATGGCGGCGAGGATCATGCCGCCCCGCGCCACCGCCAGGCGCTGCGCGGCGGTCGAGGGGCGGCGCAGCACAGGGTGAAACAGGTCGTTGCTCAGCACATTGCCGATCACCGTGATCTGCGCGGCGGCTCCGGCCAGCATCGCCGCCAGCAATGCGGCGGCGGCCACGCCGGCGAACACCTGTGGCAGTCCCCCGGCGATCGGAAGCACAAGCGCGCTCAGGTCACGGCTCAAAAGGGCGTTCGCATCGCCGAAGGTCGGGTCGAGCGCGTCGGTGCCGAGGCGCATCAGACCGAGATCAGAGGCGTACCGCGCCCAGGCGGGCATTTCCGCGAGCGGCGTCCCGATGACCTGCTGGACGATCGCGGAATGCAGGAAGGCGCCATAGGCCAGCAGGCTCAGCACCACGAAGCCGGCGATCAGCCCGGCCCAGCCCATCGAGCCGCGAACCGCGCCTATGGTCGGTGTCGTGCTGAGGCGGGCATGGACCACCGGCAGCATGGCCGTGCCCAGCATGACGCACAGGCCGAGCATGACGAAGTCGACGGCGGTCATCGCGCCGAAGGCCTGCAGGAACGGCTTTTCGATTTCGGCGGGTGCCGTGCCCGGCAGCGCCTGCGACAGGGGCTGCGGGCTGGCGGCCTGGATATCCTTGGCCTGCTCCGCCGCGGCCATGTTCTCCAGGACGGCGCCGTAGCTTAGCTGAGGGACCGGCAGGTTGGTCATTTGCAGCGACACGATCACCAGCGGCGCGGAAATGCCCAGCAGAAGCACGATGATCTGGGCGCTCTGGACCCAGGTGAGCGAGCGCATTCCGCCCAGCAGCACGGTCAGCGTGGCGAAACCGGCGCCGATGGCGATCAGCATCTGTTCGGGCAGGGGCAGGAACAGCGCGGCGACCATCGCCCCGATTTTCAGTTCCGCCGCCAGCAGCATCGCTGACGGGATGATGATCAATACAGCGGCTACCGCGCGAACCGCGCCCGAGGAAAAGCGCATCCCGAGAAAGCCGGGCATCGTGAAGCTGCCGGCCTTGCGCAGATACGGGGCGAACAGGATCGCCAGCAGCGCAAGCCCGGCGCACCAGCCGAGCACGAGCGGCAACCCGTCATAGCCGAGGAAGACCAGCGCGCCGAGAGCCGTCGCCACGGCGCTGGCACCGAGCACGTTCGCACTGACCGAAAGCCCGTTGTACAGGGCCGGGACGCGCTCCCCGGCGACGAAGAAATCCTCCAGGTTGGTCGTGCGCACCATCATGCCGATGACGAGATAGAACAGCGCCGGCCCGAGGATCATCAGCTGATTCACCCAGAACGCGGCCAGCCCGAGCTGTTCGAGGATCAGCAGGGTCAGCACCAGCGAGACATAGGCGCTGGCGAAAATGCCGAAGCTGGCGCCGAGCCGCGGATTGACGACCGGATAATGATAGTTGAGAGCCATGTCGGGTCGGTCCGTTCTCGCTTTAGTAGTCGCCGGAGAGGTTGTAGCGCGCGTCGAGGCGGTCCTGGCGGGCGGCGATCCAGTAGATCAGCCCGACGAGACCGACGACGCTGCCCAGGGTGGCCAGCAGATAGCCCAGCGGGAAACGCAGCACGTAGCTGTCATTGAACTGTGGTCCAATCACCGGCAGGACGATGAAGAACAGGGCGACGAGCACCAGCGCGAAGACCGCCAGACGTGAATTCGCCTGCCATTGCGCATGCCGCTGATGGTCGATCATGAGCCGCCCCGTTTGCTTAACCGTTCCTTGTTGTTCATGGAGCGGCAACCTTTCAGGAAATTTGGGTCAACTCAAGGCTGACGCGCACGGCGGCTGGCCTGCCCCCGCTATCATCCCCATAAAGCCGGGTCCGGCGGCTGAAGGAAGGCGCCGTCGAACGACAGGCCGGGGCTGCGATCCTGCGCGAGAAGCAGCGGACCGTCGAGATCGGTCCAGTCGGCGTCCTGCGCGAGCAGCACCGCCGGGGCCATCGCCAGTGATGTGCCGACCATGCAGCCCACCATGATGCGGAAGCCGAGACGCCGCGCCGCGTCGCGCATGGTCAGCGCTTCGGTAAGGCCGCCGGTCTTGTCGAGCTTGATGTTGATGGCGTCATAGCGGCCGCGCAGCGCGTCGAGGCCATCGCGCGCATGGACGGACTCGTCGGCGCAGACCGGGACCGGGTGCGCGGTTCCCGCGAGCGTACTGTCCGCCCCGGCGGGGAGCGGCTGTTCGACCAGCTCGACGCCTTCTTCTGCGCAGACCGCCAGGAACGCGGTCAATTGCTCGGGCCGCCAGGCTTCGTTGGCGTCGGCGATCAGCCGCGCATCCGGCGCGCTCGCGCGAACGGCGCGCAGCCGCGCATCGTCGCCGTCGCCGCCGAGCTTCAGCTTCAACAACGGGTAGTTCCGCGCGGCGGCGGCCTTGGCGGCCATCTCTTCCGGGGTGCCGAGGGCGATGGTGTAGGCCGTCTCAACCGGCCGAGGGGCGGGCTGCCCGGCCAGCTCGTGGACAGGGACGCCCGAAAGCTTGGCCTCGTGGTCCCACAGCGCGCAATCCACGGCATTCCGTGCCGCGCCCGGCCCGAGCGCGTCCGCCAGCACCGCCCGGTCAAGCCGGCTGCCGAGCGCGCGCGCCGCGCTGGCAATCTGCGCAACGACGCTTTCCACGCTTTCGCCGTAACGCGCATAAGGCACGCATTCGCCCCGTCCGGTGACGCCCTGACCGCTGATCTCCGCGGTCACCACCACCGCCTCGCGCTTCGCCCCGCGCGAGATGGTGAACGCCCCGGCGATCGGCCAGCGTTCGGTGCGCACCGACACGCTGCGGCCGTCTTTGAGCGGGATGGTTTCCATGGGCATGACTCCGGCGCCAGCTTGTTTGCCCGCAAGGCAGGCTTGTCAAGTGAAAGCGGTGATTGCCAAGCGGTAAACCGGGCGATAGGTTTGCGCGCCATAATGGCAAGCCGCCCGGCGCTCAGCCGGCGCTTGCGCCCCTGTCATGGAGCCCGGGACGGGCATGAGCGCGGTCACGTCCACCCGAACGACACAGCGTGCCAGCACGGGACGGAAGATTCCGTTCGCCAGCTTCTCCGGCGAAGACGGCGCGCGGCTGGCCTTGTCCGGCGACTGGACGGTGCGCGCCCTCACGCAAATCGAAGCCGATCTCGCCGCCGCGACGCCCGCCGCGCCGCGCGCGAAAGGCACGCCGCTCGACCTCGATCTCGGCGGCATCGGCGCGCTCGACACCGCCGGTGCGTGGCGGCTGCTGGGGCTCATCAATGATCTGACCGAGGCGGGCTACAACGTCACGCTCCGCCGCGTGCGGGAGTCGCACAGCAAGCTGATGCGCGAAATCCATGCCCGACGCTCGGACGCAGCCACACCCGGTGCGACCCGGTCCGCGCTGTCGGATACGCTGGCCGACGCTGCACGCGGCGCCAGCAGCTTCCTCCGCGACGCAATCGGGCTGACCGCCTTTCTCGGCGCCGCGACGGCGGTGTTTCTCCGGCTGCTCGCAATGCCCTGGCGGTTCCGCGCCATCTCCTTCGTGCATCACCTCGAACATGCCGGGCTGCGTGCCATCCCCATCGTCTCGCTGATCTGCTTCCTGATCGGCGCGGTGGTCATGCAGCAGAGCATCGTGCAGCTCCGCCATTTCGGCGCGGAGACGTTCTCGGTGAACATGCTGGGCGTGCTGAGCCTGCGCGAGGTGGGCATCCTGCTGGTTTCCGTGATCGTCGCTGGCCGGTCCGCTTCCGCCTTCACCGCGGAAATCGGCACCATGAAGATGCGCGAGGAAATCGACGCGATGCGCACCATGGGCATCGACCCGATGGAAACGCTGGTGTTGCCGCGCGTGCTGGCGCTGCTCGTCGCGCTGCCGCTGCTGACATTCTGGGGCGATCTGATGTGCCTGGCCGGTGGCGCGGTCATGGCCTGGGCGTATCTCGGCTACGATCTGGAAATCTTCACGCAGCGGCTTCACGACGCAATCAATTTGCGCCACTTCCTCGTCGGTATCGTCAAGGCGCCGTTCGCCGCCATGATTATCGCGCTTGTCGGCTGCCTGGAAGGGTTGCGCGTGCAGGGCAGCGCGGAGTCGCTTGGGTTTCAGGTCACGCGCGCCGTCGTCAAGGCAATTTTCCTGGTCATCGTCCTTGACGCTGTCTTCGCGATCTTTCTCTCCGCGGCGGGATACTGACACAGATGACGCAGACCGAAACCACACCTGAAATCGAGCGTCTGCGGAGCGACGCGCCCAAGCCGCATGCCCCGACGTCCCCCGGCACGCGCGAGGTGGTCATCCGTGTGCGCGGGCTGAGAATAGAACTCGGCGGCAGACCGATTTTCGAAGGGCTGGACCTGGATGTTTACCGCGGTGAAATCCTCGGCGTTGTCGGCGGCTCGGGCACCGGAAAATCCGTCCTGCTGCGCTGTATCACCGGGCTTCTGAAACCCGATGGCGGCGAGATCGACATCTTCGATGCCGGCTCGCTTGCAGGCGCCGGTCCCGTCGACGATGCCACCAACTGCTGGGGCGTGCTGTTCCAGGACGGCGCGCTGTTCTCCTCGCTGACGGTGCAGGAGAATATCGAGGTGCCGATGCGTGAGCAGTTGCATCTGCCGCGCACCGTCCGCCGCGAACTGGCGAAGCTGAAGCTGGCGCTCGTGGGGCTGGAGCCGGACGCGGCCGACAAGTATCCCTCGCAGCTCTCCGGCGGCATGCGCAAGCGGGCCGGGCTGGCGCGCGCGCTGGCGCTCGACCCGCAGATCGTTTTTCTCGACGAGCCGACTTCGGGGCTGGACCCGATCGGCGCGGAAGCATTCGACAAGCTGATCGTCAGCCTTCAGCAGACGCTCGGCCTGACGGTCTTCATGATTACCCACGACCTCGACAGTATCTTCACCGCCTGCGACCGTGTCGCCGTCCTGGCGGACCAGACGATCGTGCGCGAAGGCAGACCTCACGACCTTATCGACAATCCGGGCCATCCCTGGGTGGCCGAATATTTCTGCGGTGAGCGCGCGCGCGTTCATCGTGAGCGGGAAAGAGACTAGTCATGGAGACACGCGCCAGCCATCTGTTGATCGGGCTGTTCGTCCTGTCGTTTATCGGCCTCGGTTTCGCCTTCGTCTACTGGGTGAACAATTCGGCGGGCGGCGCCGGCGCGCAGCGCTACCACGTCATCTTTTCGGGTTCGGTCCAGGGGCTCGGCGAGGGCAGCACGGTGCTGTTCAACGGGATCCGCGTCGGCGAGGTGGACGAGCTCGAGATCATGCCGGAGGACAGGCGCAAGGTGCGCGGGCTCATCTCCGTGAAGGCGGATACCCCCGTGGCGGAAAGCTCCCGCGCCAAGGTGGTGCAGCAGGGGCTGGCCGGCGTGGTCGCGCTCGAAATCACGCCCGGCGCGCCGGGATCTCCGCCGCTGGTGGCGAAGGCGGACGAAACCTATCCGACCATCCACGCCGATGTTGCCGCGTCCAGGTCGCTGCTGAGCGCCGCCCCACAGGCGCTGGGCGAGGCGCGCGCGCTTCTGCGCCGGCTCAACGATCTGGTCGCGACCAACGAGAAGGCCGTCAGCCAGACCGTCAAGAACGTCGAGACGTTTACCTCCACGCTCTCCGATCACAGCGGCGATGTCAGCGCCATCATCAAGGACACGCGCGGACTGTCGCGGCGATTCTCCGGCATGGCCACAAAGCTGGAGACGACGATCGACAAATTCTCGAAATACGTGGCCGAGGACGAGAACTCCGTTGTGGCCGAGGCGCAACAAGCGGCGCAATCCTTTCGTCGTCTGGCCGAGAAGCTGGAAGGCTCGCTGGGGGACCGCGCCGACGATCTCACGCTTTCGGCCCAGCGCAGCATTCGGCAGTTCGAGCTTTTCATGAGGGATGGCAGGCGTTTAGCGGACACTCTCGACCGCGCGGTTCGCAAGCTGGAGGAAAACCCGCAGCAAATGCTGCTCGGCGGATCGCAGGTGCCGGAATACACCCCTTCGGACTAGCGGATTGACAATACTGCGCAGAAGCGTACCTCGTGCTAGGGTGCTGAGCACGGGGATAACGGAAATTGGCGCGACAGATGCGTACTGCGCGTAACATGATCGGCCTGTTTCTGGCGCTGGCGATGAGCGGCTGCGCGCTCGCCGTCAGCAGTGCGCCGCCGCGGACCTTCGACCTCGTCGTGCCGGAGATCGCGCCGGCAAGCGGCCCGCAACTGCCTGTGCAGCTTGTCGTGCATACGCCGTCCGCCGTCCGTGCTCTCGACACCGAGCGCATCCTCGTGCGCCCGCAGCATGAACAGATCAGCTATTATCCCGATGCTGTCTGGAGCGATCGGCTGCCGCGCCTCGTGCGGGCGCGCCTGACGGAAGGGCTGGAGGACAGCAAGCGGTTCAGCGCCGTCGTCACGGAAGACGACCGCGTGACCGGCGCCTATTCGCTTCAGATCGCGATCCGCGCCTTCGAGATGTCGGTCAACGGCAAGCCGCCGGAGGGTCATGTGGCCATGTCCGCCAAGCTCGTGGACGAACGGGCCGGCAAGGTCGTGGCGAGCCGACGCTTCGAGTCGCGGGTGCGCGCGAAATCCGATTCCGTCGCCGAAGGCGTGTCCGCAATGACCGCCGCGTTTCACGCGGTCAGCCGCGATCTCATCAAGTGGATGACCAATGGCAGCCGCCGGTCGCGTCTTGGAGCGGAGTCGTAGACGGCGACGTACCCCACTGGAGCGAGCCATGAATATCGGTGAGGCGGCGCGCCTGAGCGGCGTGCCCGCAAAAACCATCCGCTATTACGAAGACATCGGCCTGATCGCCACGGCGAACCGCGGCGCAAACGGCTACCGCGACTACACCGAGGCCGACGCGGAGTTGCTGCGCTTCATCCGGCATGCGCGGACGGTGGGCTTCGGCATCAAGGAGTGCCGGAAGCTGGTGGCGCTCTACCGCGACCCCAACCGCCACAGCCGCGACGTCAAGGCGCTGGCGTTGGACAAGATCGCCGAGATCGACCGCAGAATCGCGGAGTTTCAGCACATGCGCGGCGAATTGGCCGCACTGGCGGCGGCGTGCCCCGGCGACGACGACCCGGACTGCGCCATCCTCGACGAGCTTGCCGGCGCCGCGAACTGAGATGCTTGATGCTTCGTCCGTGCCGCGAATCCCTCGCCAGTCGAATAACGGGCATCCCGGGGCCTGCGGGAGCTCAGCGATGGGGCCGATGAAGTGGGTCAAGTGCATTGCAGGAGCCGTCATCGCCTGTCTTTCCGTTGCGCCCGCACGAGCTGAAGCGCCGGCAAGTCCCGCGGACTGGGTGCGCCTCGCCGTCGCCGAGCTATGCCGGGCGGAGCCCGTCTCCTCGCTGGCCGCTCAGCAGGCCCTGCCGGGGGCGTGGTTCCTGAACGAGGACCGGGAGGAACGGGGCGGCACCTTCATGCGCATATCGCGGCGGTTCGCCCTGCCCGGCGACGACGAGCTGCGGACCGTGCGCATCCAGACGGGCGATCAAATCCGCCGCTTCACGGCGGCGGTCTACGAGGTCGCAGGTGACAAGACCCTCCCCTTGATACAGGGAACGGCGCACGGCGCATGCCGGCTCGATGCGGGGCGGCGGATCGTGCGCGATGAGGACGGACCCGAGGTCGCGCTGGAGCAGCTCGAGGGCGACCTTGAAACGGTGAAGTGGACCGAAACCCTGCAAGCGCCGTGGCCCGAAGGAACCGATCCCGGCGGACCACGCGTGGCGCTGGTGGATTCCGGCCTCGCCTACGATCTGCCGCTCTACCGCGACCGCCTGGCGCGCGACCCGGACGGCAAGCCGTTCGGCTACGATTTCTGGGAGTCCGATCCCTGGCCCTACGACGGCGATGTCTCGCGCGGCGCCTTCTTCCCGATCCGGCACGGTTCGGCGGTCGCGTCGGTGCTGGCGCGCGAAGCCCCCTCGGCGGCGCTGATCCCCTATCGCTACCCGCGTCCGGACATGGACCGGATGCGGGTGCTTGTCCGGCGCGCGGCGGAAGCCGGCGCCCGCATCTTGGCGATGCCTCTGGGCAGCAATGACCGGGAGGACTGGACCGGTTTCGAGGCCGCGATGCGCGACCATCCCGAACTTCTGGCCATCGTCTCTGCCGGCAACAATGGGCGCAACATCGACGAGAGCCCGCTCTGGCCGGCCGTTCTCGATCTGGACAATCTCGTCGTCGTCACGTCGTCCGACGGTTTCGGCAAGCTCGCCACCGGGTCGAACTGGGGGCCGGAGAATGTCGATATCATGCTGCCGGCGGAAAACGTGACGGTGGTGGATTTTCGCGGCGCGAAGGGGACCGCCTCGGGGTCCAGCTACGCCGTCCCGCGTCTGGCGGCGCTGGCGGCGCGGCTGCTCGCCACTGATCCGGAACTGAGCGCGAAGGAATTGAAGGCGCGGATCTTCGCCCGCGCCAAGCCCTCGCCCTACGAGGACGAGGTTGTCGCCGTCGGCTGGATACCCGACCCGGCTGGCGACTGAGCGACCGCCGGCGCGCTTTATCGTGATTGCGGCGCGGGCGGCGCATTGTCGATGAACCGGCGCGCGGCCTGGGCCTGTCGCGGATCGACGGCCTCCAGCTTGTCGTAGGCCTTTTCCGCGAGCGCGGTATCGCCGCCCCAAACGCCCGACTGGATCGCAAAGCGAAGCGCCTGCGGCTCCTCCGGCAATGCCTTCATCAGCCAGCGCGCATGCGGCAGCATCTGCTCGAAACGGCCTGCGAGCTGGAGCGAAACCAGCAGCGACATCCGCGCATTGATCGAATTCGGTACCTGTTCGACCGCGGCCTTGTTGAAGTCGATCGAGGCCGGGATATTGCCGGCCGTGCCCAGAAGCCGTCCGGCGCGCTGGTATTGCCCGGCATTTTCCGAGGCGCGGCAGTGCTCGACGATGGACTCCGTGACGTCTTCCGCAAGCCGCCGGCTTCCTTCCGCCCGATCCAGGGCCTGTGCGCAGCGAACCAGCGCGCGGCCGAGGTCTTCGTGAACCGCCTGGGCATTGTCCGCGTCGCGAAGCGCCAGCAACTCCCCGACCTCGCGGACCGGCAACGCCTCGTTGCGGCCTTCGCCGCCGCCCGTCGCGATTCCGACGAGCCGCCCGTGTTCATCGACCAGCGCGCCGCCGCTTACACCCGGCTGGATCGCCGAGGTGACATGCAGGCGGCCGAGCGGCGCCCCCTCGGCCGGCGGCAGGGTGAGCTTGCCGGGCGCGAAGACCCTGATCTCCTTTTCGCCCAGATCGGCGCCAACTGCATAGAACGGGCCGGCTCCGATGTCCGCGTCCATCGCGGCGTCGGGCGCGAGCACAAGGCCGTCTTCGGGCAGGCCGTCCACCCTCAGCAGGGCCAGATCGCCGCGATACGCCGAGGCGATGACCTCGCCCTTGCGCTGTCCCGAAGGCGTATGCACGACTGCTTCGGCTTTATCGCCGACGGTATGCCGGTTGGTCACCAGCAGGTCCGGGGCGATGCGCACGGCGCTTGCCAGCGGGTCGAAGCTCTCGACGGGAAAGACGGCCTGCCGGGCATCGCAGACGGGTTCGGGATGTTCGCAATCCGGGTCGCCGCTTGCCGCCGCCTCTTCCTCGGTTTCGGCGTTCGCCTCGCGCGGGCCGAAGGACAGGCCGATCCGGCGCTCTTCTGCGCCGCGCAACACGGTGACATCCACCGCGCCGCCCGGCGCGACGAGCGCCAGCGCGCCGACGACGTCTTTCGGGTCTTGAACGCGGCGCGGGCCGATCCGCGTGACGATGTCGCCCGACTCGATTCCGGACGCCGCGGCGGGGCCGTCCTCTTCAACCTGCGCAACGCGCACGCCGGAGGTTTCGGCCCGTTCGGCCCGCGACAGCCGCTCGAGCCGCCAGCCCGCGCTGACCCAATCGACCGCGCCGTCGTCCCGGAGGTCGTCGACCACCCGGTTCAGCAGCGGAGCGGAGATGGCGAAATTGACGCCGATATTGGTGTCGGCTTCGGCGGCGAAGATCGCCGAGATCATGCCGACGAGACGGCCTTGCCCGTCCACGAGCGCACCGCCGGAACTGCCGGGGTTCGCCGCGGCATCGGTCTGCACGAAATCCTCGACCGGATTGAATCCGGCGTTGCTCACATCCAGGGCCGAGACGACGCCGCAGCTCACCGACAGGCCCAGCCCGTAGGCGTTCGCGATCGTGCAGACCGGCGCGGCAACCTGCTGGCGCGGGGCGCGCTCGAAAGCGGGAAGCTGCGCCTTCACGCGCAACAGGGCGATGTCGGTTTCCGCATTATGTCCCGCGAGCTCGGCCGGCAGGATGCGGCCATCGGCGAGGCGCACATCGATCCGCTCGGCGGGCTCGATCACGTGCCAGGCCGTGGCGATGAGAGCGTTTCCTTCCGACCCCCGGGAGACAACCACGCCGCTGCCCTCGGGGACGCTGCCCGCCGGCGCGCCTTCGCCGCCCTGCCCTCTTCCCGGCCACTTGGGCAGCACCGACACGACCGATTCCATCGTTTCCGGCGGCAATGCGCGCGCCGGCACGATCTGGAGGACAGCGGCAACGAGCGCG
>JBKGZY010000175.1:0-5852 GCA_046543175.1 Dichotomicrobium sp. | reverse complement strand
TGGAAAATCCTTGGGCAGCATGCGCCAGGCGCAGCCGGCCCGCAGCACATAGAAGATGGCGTTGACGATCTCGCGCATCGGCCATGCGCGGGGCCGTCCCGTCCGGGCCGGCGACGGCATGAATGGTGCGATGATCGCCCACTCCGCATCGCTCACGTCGCTTCCATAACGCAGGTAATCGCGGTTATGCTGCCGCCGGGTGGTCGGTGTCCACATGAGATCCTCCAAACTGGCTTCGACAACCGTTTGGAATCACATCTGAACCCGGCCATCCACCCCATAGCCGAGTTTCAAGACAGTCTCTAAGATGGCAACAATATCGATAACCGAAGAAAGCGCCGGCTGGATCACCGCCATCAACGGCAGTGTCGTTGACGTCCATGTGGCGGGAAGCATGCCCACCGTCGGGGCTGTGCTGGAGACAATTGCCGACGCGCCAGCGATAATCGAGATCTCCAATATCCTCGGGCCGGAGCAGGTACGTGGCCTGGTGTTGAATCCGCAAGTCCGGCTCGCGACCGGCCAACCCGTGCGCCTGCGAGGCGCCCTGGAGTTTCCGGTCGGCCCGGGCGTTTTTGGCCGAATGCTCAACTTTTTCGGCGAGCCGATCGACCGGCGCGGCCCGCTGGAGCATGTCGAAGCCCGCCCGATCCATCAGCCGCCCGTGCCGCTGGCGAAGCGTAAACCGGGCGAAGAGATCTTCCTCACCGGCATCAAGGCCATCGACCTGCTCGTGCCCGTCGAGCGTGGCGGCAAGGCGGGCCTCTTCGGCGGCGCTGGTGTCGGCAAGACCGTGCTGATCATGGAGATGATCCACAACATGGTCGCGGCCTATGAAGGCGCCAGCCTGTTTTGCGGGATTGGCGAGCGCTGCCGCGAGGCCGAGGAGCTTTATCGCTCCATGAAACATGCCGGCGTTCTGGAAGGCGCGGTGCTGGTCTTCGGCCAGATGAACGAGTCCCCGGGCGTGCGCTTCCGTGTCGGTCATGCCGCGCTCACCGTCGCAGAACACATTCGCGACGAGATGGAACGGGATGTCCTCGTCCTGATCGACAACATCTTCCGCTTCGTGCAGGCCGGCTCCGAGGTTTCCGCGCTTCTGGGACGCATCCCTTCGCGCGTTGGCTATCAGCCCACGCTGGCCAGTGAACTGGCGGAACTTGAGGAGCGCATCTGCAATACGGCGAGCGGATCGATAACCTCGATACAGGCGGTCTATGTGCCCGCCGACGACTTCACCGATCCGGCGGCAACGCACACCTTCGCGCACTTGTCCGCAACGATTGTGCTCTCGCGCAAGCGCGCCGCGCAGGGCCTTTATCCAGCCATCGACCCGCTGGAATCCGGCTCCAAGATGCTCTCGCCGGCAGTCGTCGGCGAGCGGCATTATCGCGTCGCGCGGGAGATCCGCAGCGTTCTGTCGGAGTACGAGGAGCTGAAGGACATCATCGCGATGCTCGGTCTGGAAGAACTGTCCGAGCAGGATCGCGCCACCGTCGCCAAGGCACGCAAGCTGGAGCGCTTCCTGACCCAGCCGTTCTTCACGACAGAACAGTTCACTGGCCATGAAGGCCGCTTCGTCGCGCTGGAGGACGCCATCGACGGGGCCGAACGCATTCTCGACGGCGCGTTCCGCGACCGCAGCGAGCGCGCCTTTTACATGATCGGTGGGCTGGACGATCTGGCAGACAATGCCGAAGCGGAGGCCGCGAATGCCTGACGCGATGCATCTTCACGTGTTTTCGCCCGCCGATACGGTATTTGACGGGGAGGTCGTGGCGCTGACCGCGCATGGGCATGACGGGCAATTCGGCATCCTGCCCCTCCATGTCGACTATACGGCGCCACTTGTGCCCGGTATCCTCGCCTTCGTCGACACGGAAGAGAATGAGGGCTTCATCGCGGTTGACGGTGGCGTGCTGCTGAAGATTGCGCGCAAGGTGCGCGTCGCCACGCGCCGGGCCGTTCGCGGTGATGACCTCACGGTGCTGCGCGCGACGGTGCAGCGGGAGTTTCTGGCGCTGAGCCAACGAGAACGCGAAGCCCGTAGCGCCGTGGCCCGGCTTGAGGCCGGCATCATCCGGCGCTTCATCGAGATCGAGGACATGGGGTAGGGCAGACCTTGAGCGACGACGACCGGCAGCCGGAGGGCGACGAGTCGACCGAGGAGATCACCCGCAAGGTTGATCGCCGCATCAAGAAGCGGCGCGAAGGCGTTCCCGGCGCATGGTTCGGGCTGGGCATGTTCGGGCTGATCGGCTGGGCGGTCGCGGTTCCGACGCTGATCGGCATCGCGCTCGGCCTGTGGCTGGACCGGGTCGCGCCGCAGCCGTTCTCCTGGACGCTGGCGCTGCTGCTGGCCGGTGTGGTGCTCGGCGCGATCAACGGGTGGCTCTGGGTCGAGCGGGAGCGTCGGCGGGAATAGCCGGCGGGGGAGGGAGGCGGATGCAGGTTACCGCAATCGTGACAGGGCTTGCCGTCGGTGTCGCCGCCGCGCTGGTCTACCTGCTGATGCTGTGGCTGTCCGTTTCCGCGGCGATCGGGCGGCGCTCGGCCACGCCTCTCATTCTGGGAACCGCGGCCCGGCTCGGCTTGTTCGTGTTTCTGGCGGCGGCCTTGTTCTGGCTGCGGCCCGAGCCGGCGGGCCTCATAGCTGGGGCGCTCGGGTTTCTGGTCACGCGGACGCTCATAATCCGTCGTGTGCCGAGTTTGTCGGACGGGGCTTTGCGCAAGGATGCCTGATGGAGATCACGCCGGACAACATCATTGTCACGGAAATCGGCGGCATGCCGCTGAACGCCACCATCGTGTGGACCTGGGTAGTGATGGCGATCCTGGTGCTGATCTCCTGGCTGGCCACCCGCAATATTCGCGAGGACCTCGTCCCCTCGCGCTGGCAGAACATGCTGGAAGCGATTGTCGAGGAATTGCGCCGCCAGATCCGCGATATCAGCCAGCACGACCCTGGCCGCTACCTGCCCTTGATCGGCACGCTGTTCCTGTTCATTGCCGTGTCAAATGCGCTGACGGTCGTGCCCGGCTACTTCCCGCCGACGGCCTCGCTGTCGACGACCGCGGCGCTGGCGATGTGCGTGTTCATCGCCGTGCCGATTTACGGCATCGTGGAGCGCGGCGTCGGCGGCTATTTTCTCAACTACATCCAGCCCACGCCTCTGATGCTGCCCTTCAACATTATGGGCGAGCTGTCGCGCACGCTGGCGCTGGCCATCCGCCTGTATGGCAACGTGATGAGCGGGGCAGTGATCGTCGGCATCCTGATTTCCGTTGCGCCGTTCGTGTTCCCGATCCTGCTGCGGCTGCTCGGCCTGCTGACCGGGCTGATTCAGGCGTATATCTTCGCGGTGCTGGCGATGGTCTATATCGCCTCGGCGACGGCCGGGCGCGTGGGCGATGCCGATACGGCCAACAACACCTGAACAGAAGGACACCGTTCATGGAAGGCGCAGACCTGATCGCGATGGTTTCGATCATCACCGCCGGCCTGACGATCGCCGTCGGCTCGATCGGCCCGGCGCTCGGCGAGGCGCGCGCCGCGGCGCAGGCGCTGGAGGCGCTGGCGCGCCAGCCGGATGAGGCGAATACCATCACGCGCACGCTTTTCGTCTCGCTCGCCATGATCGAATCAACCGCAATCTACTGCTTCGTCGTTTCCATGATCCTGATCTTCGCCAACCCGTTCTGGACTCCGGGACAGGGCGTGACCGGAGGCTGAGATGCAGGTCGACTGGCTTACGGTCGCGGCGCAGGTCATCAACTTCCTGATCCTCGTCTGGCTGTTGCACCGCTTTCTGTACGGCCCGATCACCCGGGCAATGGCGCGACGCGAGAACCGCATCAAGAGCCGGCTGGAGGACGCCGCACAGGAGCGGGAGAAGGCCGAGGAAAAGCAGCACGAGCTGGACGAAATGCTGCAAGAGCTGGAGGAGCAGCGCGAGGACAAGCTCGAGCGGGCGCGCGAAGAGGCCGAGGACCTGAAGCGCAAGCTTGAACAGGAGGCGCGCGAGGAGGTCGATCGCAAGCGCGAGGCTTGGCTGGCCGAGATGCGTGAGGATCAGCGGGAGTTTATCACGCAGTTGCGTGCGAGAATGGCCCAGGGCTTTCGCGACCTGGCCGACGACGCGCTCAGCACGCTGGCCGACAGCAGCCTGTCCGAACGGATGGCCGCCGTGTTTCTGGATCGTCTGCATTATCTGTCCGACGACGACACGGAGCAGCTTGTCGAGGCTGCGCGCGAGAAGGGCCAGGTGAAGATCGAAAGCGGACAGCCGCTCGAAGCCGACACGCGCCGTAAGCTGACCCGCGCGGTCCATGAACTCGTCACCGAAGAAGTCGATGTCGCTTACGAAGGTGATGTGGACGGGCTCGTCGGCATCCGGTTGCGCGCGGGCAGCGCGACGATCGAATGGTCCGTTGACGACTTCCTGGACAGGTTTGTCGCCCGACTGAACACCCACTTCCCCGAAGCGGCGCGAGAAGCTGTCGAGGAGCAAGCAGAACACGAGGCGCAGTCAGACAAGCGCCGGAAGGCACGCGCTGCGTCCGAGGCGATTCATGACTGAACGCCTGAGAGACATCGTAGACGATTTCGCACATTCCGCGGAACGCGCCCGGGACGATCTCGAGGCAATACCGAGGGTCCGGGAGATCGGTACGGTCGCAAGCGTCAGTGACGCCGTTGCCCATGTCGAGGGGCTTCGCAATGTCGCGGCCGACGAGATCATCGCGTTGCCGGGACGGCTCATGGGCATTGCTTCAAGCGTTACCGAGGAGCGGGTGGGGCTGATCCTGCTTGGGGATGCCGGCAGGCTCAGCGTCGGCGCATCGGCGCTACGGACAGGGCGGGTCGTCGATGTGCCCGTGGGTGACGCCTTTCTCGGTCGGGTCGTCGATGCGCTCGGACGACCGCTGGACGGCGACCCGCTGCCGAGGGCAACGGGGCGACATCCCGTCGAACAGGCCGCGCCGGCAATCATGGATCGGGCGCCGGTGGCGACACCCTTGCAGACCGGCATCAAGTCGGTGGATGCCGCGATCCCGATCGGTCGCGGGCAGCGCGAACTTATCCTCGGTGACCGCCAGACCGGCAAGACGACCATCGCGATGGAAGCGATCCTGAACCAGCAGGACACCGGCGTGGTGTCCATCTATTGCGCCATCGGCCAACGCGCATCTGCCGTCGCGCGGGTGGTGGATACGCTCAGGCGGCATGATGCCTTGAAGCGCACCATGGTGCTTGTCGCCTCCGGCGAGGATGCGCCCGGCCTGCAATTCATCGCGCCCTACGCGGCTACAACCGTTGCGGAACACTTCATGCACCGCGGACAGGACGCGCTGATCGTCTATGACGACCTCACGCGTCACGCTCGGGCCTATCGCGAGCTGTCGCTGCTGCTGCGCCGCCCGCCGGGGCGCGAGGCGTTTCCCGGCGACATCTTCTTCATCCATGCCCGGCTGCTGGAGCGCGCGACCCATCTGATCGACGAGCAGGGCGGCGGCTCACTGACGGCTCTGCCGATCATTGAGACGCAGGCGCAGAACGTTTCGGCCTATATCCCGACTAACCTGATCTCGATTACCGACGGTCAGATCTACGTCTCGCCCGAGCTGTTCCGCGCGGGCATGATCCCGGCAATCGACATCGGCAACTCGGTCTCGCGCGTGGGCGGTGATGCGCAGCTTCCCGCTTATCGCGCCGTCGTCGGCGATCTCAAGCTCGCCTATGCGCAGTTCGAGGAACTGGAAGCGTTCTCCCGCTTCGGTAGCCGTCTGGACGAGGATACGCGCCAGCAGCTTGAGCGCGGGCGGCGCGTGCGCGAGGTGCTGAAACAGGA
>JBKGZY010000174.1:0-5854 GCA_046543175.1 Dichotomicrobium sp. | reverse complement strand
CGCGCACGGGATGACGGAGGACCTCGCGGGTGACACGGTTCTGATCTATCGAAAAATGTTCTGGCAAGTTCACGCATGACGAAAGGGAGAAATGGCAATGCCTTCGGAAGACAAGATCTCGACATGCCTGTGGTTCGACGGCAAGGCGGAAGAGGCGGCGGAATTCTACGTGTCGCTCTTCCCGGACTCGCGGATCGACGAGAAGATGAAGAGCGCGTCCGACTGGCCCGCGGGCAAGGCCGGCGATGTCATCCTGGTGTCGTTCACCCTCGCGGGCCGGCCCTATCAGGCGCTCAATGGCGGTCCGAACCAGCCGTTCAACGATTCCGTTTCGCTGTCCGTCACCTGCGAGGACCAGGCCGAGGTGGACAGGTACTGGGAGGCGCTGACGGCGAATGGCGGCGAGCCTGTGCAGTGCGGCTGGCTGAAGGACAGATACGGCCTGCGCTGGCAGATCGTGCCGCGCGCGCTCATCGAGATGATGCACGACCCCGACCCGGAGAAGGCCGGCCGTGTCATGGCGGCGATGATGGAGATGGTGAAAATCGACATCGCCAAATTGAAAGAGGCCTATGAAGCCTGAAGAACCGGGCGAGCAGGCTCGCCCCATCACGACAGGAGATAACAATGAGCTATATCGACGGATTCGTCGCCGCGGTGCCGACGGCCAACCGCGAGAAATTCAGGGAGCACGCCGAACTTGCCGCAGATGTCTTCAAGGAGTGCGGCGCGCTGAGCGTGGTCGAGTGCTGGGGCGACGACGTGCCCGACGGCGAGGTCACCTCGTTCCCGATGGCGGTGAAGCGCGAGGACGACGAGACGGTGGTGTTTTCCTGGGTTGTCTGGCCGTCGAAGGAGGTCCGCGACGCGGGCATGCAGAAGATGATGGAAGACCCGCGCATGCACCCGGACAACAACCCGATGCCGTTCGACGGCAAGCGGATCGTCCATGGCGGCTTCGTACCGCTCGTCGAGCGATAACGGGGGCGACAGGCCGGGGCATGCAGTCCCGGTCCTGTTCCGTCTTCAACGAGGGAAATGCGCATGCCCGATGAGTGGCGCGCCGTTCTGGTTATCGTCGCGGGGCTCGGCTCGGGGCTGATGGCGGGGCTGTATTTCGCGTTCTCGGTCGCGGTCATGGGCGCGCTCGCGCGCCTGCCGGCCGCCGACGGGACCGCCGCCATGCAGTCGATCAACACGGTGATCCTCAACCCGTTGTTTCTCGGCGTCTTCTTCGGGACGGGTGTGATCTGTGTCGTGCTTGGGCTCGCCGCGCTCGCGGACCCCGGAGCGCCGGGCGCGCTGACGCTTCTGGCGGCGTGCCTGCTTTACCTCGTCGGGAATATCGCGGTGACGATCGTGGCCAACGTGCCGCTGAACAATGCGCTGGCGGGTGCCGATCCGGACAGCGCCGAAGGCGGGCGGGTCTGGTCGCGTTATCTGACCGTCTGGACGCGATGGAATCACGTCAGGGCTGTCGCGTGCCTGGCCGCGACGGCCCTGTTCATGGCCTGGCTGCACGTCCGGTGATGCCGGCGGAGCGAAGGTCCTCGGCAGGCGTTCACGTCGCCGGTGTTCCGTCGAGTGCCGGCGGCTTCTCCGACAGCGAGTCGCCGATATAGACCTCGATGCGTTCGACCAGCCCGCCGCGGATCGCGAAGAATTCGACGTTGCGGAACCGCACGCCGGAGGCCATTTCCAGTTCATAGCGCACGAACCAGTGCTCGCCTTCGCCGGCGATCACGCCGATATCGACGCGGTCAACGGCCGCGCTGTAAGGCCAGCACCGCGCGAAGTAGCTGTCCCGGTCCAGGTTGTCGTGATAGGGGCTGGTAAAGCGGAAATCGGCGGCCAGCAGGTCTTCCACGGCCTGCCGGTTCTTGCGCTCGTAAGCCCGAAAATAGGTCCGGATAATCTCCGCGGCGTCCGTCATCGGCTTCCCCCCTTGCCCGTCTGACCGTTTGTCGAAACCGGTTGCACGCTAATCCAACTGGGCGGCTATGCAACCCGTTTTTATCGCGAGAAACCGCGATGACCGCACCGATCCGGCTGCCCCATCGATCTTTCGCTGGAGGTTTTCGGGCGACGGCTGGAGCCTGATCGCTGCGCGACATGATCTTCGGCGGCGGGCCGCAGGCAGAGCGTTCAACCGGAGCCGGACGATTCCGAACAGCAACCCGCCTCGCCGTCTGCCGGGACATAGCGTCCGGTCGGCGCGACATGGCCGCCTGCATCGTAACGGTCGTGGTGCCGTACCCAGTCGGTGAGGTCGTGATTGGGACCGGCCTCGTTGCGCCCCTTGGGCGTCAGATCGAGCAGCATGTAGCTGGTCAGCACTTCTTCAGCCCCGCGCGCATAGGCGGAATATGTGTGGTAGATGTCGCCGGCCTCGTCCTTGTAGAACACGCTCAGCCCCGAAAGTTCCTCGATCGGAACCGGCTGCGTCCGGTAATTGTAGCGGGTGCGGCCCGCTGCCATGTCCTCGGGCGTGAAGGAGACGTGAAAGTCGTAGTTGAAGTCGCTCCCGGCCGAGGACACCCAGCGGAATTGCCAGCCCATGCGTGCCTTGAACGCCGCGATCTCGCCGAGCGGCGCGCGCGAGACCGCCACAAGGGACACGTCGTGGTTCTCGATGTGTATCAGCGCGCCTTCGATATGATCCATTTCGAAGGAACAGCCGACACAGCCTTCCTTCCAGCCGGGGCCGAGCATGAAATGCTTGACGATGAGCTGGCTGCGGCCCCGGAACAGGTCCGCGAGAGTTTTCGGACCCTCGGGCGTGTCGAAGACATAGGGCTTCTCCACTTTCACCCAGGGCAGCTTGCGGCGCTCCGCCGCCAGCTCGTCGCGGGCGCGCGTAAGAGCCTTTTCCTTTTCCAGCAGGGCCGTGCGCGCCGCGATCCATTCCTCCTGCGTTGCGACCTTGTGACTCGCCAAAGGTGCGTCGGTATTTGCCATTGCCGGCCTCCCTCGCTTGCTCGTGTGTGCTACGAGGACGATCCGGGACAGGTGCGACCGACATGGCCCCTCGTGAAAAACGCGATGCCCTGGTGGAAACGGCGCCTCCGCTCGCTCAGGGCGAGAATTCGTCGCTGAGGATGTAGGCCGTCACCTGCATCCGCTCGAGATCGGAGTAGACGTCCTTCCAGGCCGGCATCTTGCGGAAACCGTCGGTGGTGCGGCGATAGACGAATTCCGGCTCGTACTTGTAGGGCTTCAGCTTGGGCGCCTTGCCCGGATAGGCCGAGCTGCCATGACAATGCCGGCACTGCTCCGCCCAGATGGTCTCGCCGGCATCGATATTCTCGTCGTCGCTCAGGAACGCCTCGGTGAAGGGCTCCGGCGGCTTGCTCACCTCGGCGGCGTAAGCGGCGGCGCCCGCGAAGATTGCCAGGAAACAGACAGTCAGGATTCGCTTCATGAAGTCTCTCGTCTTTCGGAAAGACGCCCCGCGGGTGCGGGGCGTCCTGTCCGGTTTCTCGTATTGCGCCCGAGTGGCGCAAGCAACACGGGCTTATTCGTCGGCCGGAACGATCTTGTAGATCGTGTCGAGGCTGCCGACCGGCCCGGTCGTCTCGGAGGTCAGGGCGTAGACGTCGCCGTCATTGTCCTGCGCGAAGGCCAGGATATAGGGCAGGTTGCCGTCCATGTTCACGACCTCGGCGGTTTCCATGGTCCACTCGCCGTTCTCGCCCTCGGTGGCGAAGAAGATCTGGCCGTCATTGGCGCCGAACTGCTTCGACCAGTCGCCGAAGATGTACTTGCCCTGCCACGGCTCGTGGCTGCCGCGATAGACGTAGCCGCCCGTGACCGAGATGCCCTTGCAGTTCTGCGGCCGCGCGGTGCAGTTCTCGTATTCCAGGATCGGCATCTTCAGCCCCTCGGTATCGCAGTCCTCGGGGTGGTTGTCCGGCTCCTTGTAGTTGAAGCAGTGCGACGCCTCCATCCGGCGCCAGCCGAGATTGTCGCCGGCCTCGATGATGTTGACTTCCTCATAGCTGTTCTGCCCGACATCGCCGCAGAACAGCTCGTTGTCGCCCCCCATGTCGAAGGAACAGCGCCAGGCGTTGCGCAGGCCCGAAGCCCAGATGCGCGGATCGGCGTCCGGGCCGAAATCCGGGTTGCCCTCGGCGGCCTCGCCCGTCTCGGGATCGATGCGGACAATGGAGCCGAGAACCGTGGTGGTATCCTGCCCGTTGCCGGTCTCGACATTGTGGCCGATGCCCCAGTCGTTGGCATAGCCGCCGTCGCCTATGGATGCGTAGAGCATGCCGTCGGGGCCGAAGCCGATCCAGTGGCCGTTATGGTTGAATTGCGGCCAGGAGATCGACGAGATCATCCGGCCCGATTTCGGGTCGGCCATGTTCCTGTCTTCTTCCGAGATGGTGTATTCCTCGATGATGTTCTCATGGTCGTACCACAGCATCTCCTCCAGGTTGCTGTCGAAGTCGAGCTTCCCGGAATACGCGACGTAGAATTTGCCGTTGTTCTCGAAGTCGGGATGCAGCGTCAGGCCGAGCAGGCCGCGCTCGTCGAAATCGGGATGCCGGTCGATGACGAGACTGCGGATGTCGAGCAGCGGCGTCCCGAGCAATTGGCCATCCTCGTTGGCCACGCGCACGCGGCCCCATTGCTCGTTGATGAGCATGCGGCCGTCGGGCGTCTCGACCATCGCAAGCGGCGAATTGACGCCCTCGACGAATGGCTCGAGCTTGACCTTGACCTGCGCGGCTGCGCCGCCCGCCAGAAAAGCGGCGGCCACGATGAATGAAAGGCATGAAATGATACGCCTGAGTTTCACGATTTCCTCCTTGGAATTTATGCGGCCAGCGCCCGGTTGTCGGCCCGGTTCGTTCGCTGACCGGTGAACGGGAGGTTACGATTGGAAGCGTGGATTGTCCATATCCGGCTCGGCGGAAACGGGGTTGTTTGAGCCTGATGACCGTTTCGTTCGCAAGGATGCAAGCCCGCTCGCCGGCGTGTCCGGGTTTCGATTTTCGCTTTTACGGGTTTCGTTTTCCGGTTAGCATCTTGGAAACGAAAGTCCGGAGCCGCCCATGCATCTCAGCCGGAGACACGCCGAAATCGTTCAGATGGCCAAGGAAAACGGCCGTGTCGCGGTCGAGGTGCTGGCGGAGCATTTCGATGTCACGCCGCAGACCATCCGCAAGGATCTCAACGAGCTTTGTGATCGGCGGCTTCTGGCGCGGGTCCATGGCGGCGCGCAGTTTCCCTCCGGCATCGAGAACATGGAATACGAGGCCCGGCGCAAGATCGCGGCCGCCGAGAAGCGCGCGATCGGAAAGGCCGCGGCCCGGCTGATCCCCGACAACGCTTCGCTGTTCATCAATATCGGCACGACCACGGAGGCGGTATGCGACGCCCTGCTGGATCATGACGGTCTGATGATCATCACCAACAACATCAACGTGGCCAACAGGATGCGGGTCTATCCCTCGCTCGAGGTCATCATTGCCGGCGGGGTCGTGCGCGGGTCCGACGGCGGCATCGTCGGCGAGGCGGCCGTGGATTTCATCCGCCAGTTCAAGGTCGACTACGCCGTCATCGGGGTTTCGGCGATCGACCATGACGGCGCGCTGCTCGACTTCGATTTCCGCGAGGTGAAGGTGGCGCAGGCGATCATCGCCAATGCGCGCCACGTGATCCTGGTTTCGGACTCCACCAAGTTCGAGCGCACGGCGCCGGTCAGGATCGGTCATCTGGCCCAGGTCGATACATTCATTACGGACCGCTGCGGCCTCGCCCCCATTCGCCGCATCTGCAAGGAGTCGGATGTCCGGATCGTCGAAACGGCCTCCTGAAGCGCGTTTCGACGTATGTCATCCCGTGCGCG
>JBKGZY010000173.1:0-5855 GCA_046543175.1 Dichotomicrobium sp. | reverse complement strand
TGGCCAGCCTGACGGCGGGCGAAATCGTCTCGCATATCGGCGCGCGGCCGGAAACCCCGCTCGCGGAGCTTGCGCGCGGTAACGGCCTGGCGGCGTAAAACCGCGAATAACGCGGCGTCGTCGGCTTCGCACCCGCCGTCATCCCGTGCACGGCGCGGCATTTGCCCCGGCCCCCGAGCCGGGGTGCAATGATGCGCCGCTGAGACGGGATCGCTATCGGTCTCAACCAAGCAGGCTGCATCTCGGCAGAAGGAGCAAGCGGCGCCCGATCCCGCGTCTGCATTGCATCATTTTCGATGCTGCAAAGCGCGCGGGATCACGGTTCGGGAAATGTGGCGTCGGCGGTCAGATCTTGCGCAGATGCACGGTCTGAACCGTGTGATCGGCGATCTTGTGCAGGATCAGCCGGGCGCGCTGGCGCGTCGGCAGGATATTGGCCTTCAGATTCGCCAGGTTAATCGTCTCCCAGATATGCCGGGCGGTCTCGCGCGCCTCGGCGTCCGACAGCTTCGAGTAGCGGTAGAAATACGCCGCCGGGTCACTGAAGGCGGTCTTGCGCAACTGCATGAACCGCTCGACATACCACTCGCCGATCACCTCCGGGTCCGCGTCGATATAAACGGAAAAGTCGAAGAAGTCGGAGACGAACGGGATCGCCTCGCCGTTGGTCGGCAGCTTGGCCGGTTGCAACAGGTTCAGCCCCTCGACAATGAGGATGTCGGGCCGGTCCACGCACACGGTCCGGTCGGGCAGGACGTCGTAGTGAAAATGCGAATACACCGGCGCCTGCACTTGCGGCCGGCCGGCCTTGACCTCTGCCAGGAAATGCAGCAGCGCGCGGGTGTCGAAGCTCTCGGGGAAGCCCTTGCGGTTCATCAGCCCGCGCTCCTCGAGCACCGCGTTCGGCAGCAGGAACCCATCGGTGGAAACGAGGTCGACGCGCGGGGAGTTGGTCCAGCGCGACAGAAGCGCCTGCAACACGCGCGCGGTGGTGCTTTTGCCCGCGGCGACACTGCCCGCGATGCCGATAATGAACGGCGTCTTGTTTTCGCTCTGGCCGAGGAAGCGCGAGGTCGCCGCGTGCAGCGCCTGCGACGCGCCGACATAGAAGTTCAGGAGCCGCGACAGCGGCAGATAGATCTCGATAACCTCCTGCTCGGAAACGCGCTCGATCACGCCGGACAGCCGCTCCAGGTCCTCGGCGTCCAGGGTCATCGGCGTTTCCGCGCGAAGCTCGGCCCATTCCTTCTTGTCGAATGTGAGGTAGGGCGAGATCGGCGAGGCGTGCTGCGTCGTCATGAGGTAGCGGTGTTGCGCATCCGGGCGGGCCTCAGTTCGACGCGCCGCTCCCCGGCGGTGGTGTGGCCATACGATCGGCGAGCACGCTCATAACGTCGTCATAGGGGATTTCGCGCACCTCCAGCAGCACAAGCAGATGATAGAGGAGATCGGCGGCTTCCAGCTTGAGCGCATCGTCGCTGTCGTGCAAGGCGGCGATCACCGTTTCGACGGCTTCCTCGCCCATCTTGCGCGCGCAGTAGGCAGGCCCGGCGTCGAGCAGCGTGCGCGTATACGAACTGTCCGCCGAGGCTTCGCGGCGCTGTCTTATGATCGCCGCCAGTTGCGCCAGTGTGTCCTCCGCCATGTCAAACCCCCTTCCTGGATCGTGCCGATGCGCCCGAACGCGGCCTAGTCGTCGAGCCGCACCGCGAGTCCCGCATCGGCCATGTGCTGTTTCGCTTCGCGGATCGTGTGATCGCCGAAATGGAAGATCGACGCGGCGAGCACCGCGCTCGCGCCGCCGTCGCGAACACCTTCGACGAGATGATCGAGCGTGCCGACCCCGCCCGAGGCGATCACGGGCACCTCCACCGCATCGGAAATCGCGCGCGTGAGCGCGAGATCGAAACCCGAGCGGGTGCCGTCGCGGTCCATCGAGGTCAGCAGGATTTCACCCGCGCCGAGTTCGACGGCCGCGCGCGCGTATTCCACCGCGTCGGTGCCGGTCGGTTCGCGCCCGCCATGCGTGAAGATTTCCCAGCGGTCCGGCTCGCCCGGCGCGGAGACCTTCTTGGCGTCAACGGCCACGACGATGCACTGCCGCCCGAACTTGTCGGCGGCTTCGTGGATGAAATTCCGGTTCTTCACGGCGGCCGTGTTGATCGAGACCTTGTCGGCGCCGGCTTCCAGCAGCTTGCGGATGTCATCGAGCGTGCGCACGCCGCCGCCCACGGTCAGCGGCATGAAGCAGCGTTCGGCCGTGCGCCGGACGACATCGAGGATGGTGCCGCGCTGTTCGTGGCTGGCGGTGATGTCGAGGAAACACAACTCGTCCGCGCCGGCGGCATCGTAGGCCGTGGCGGCCTCGACCGGATCGCCGGCGTCGCGCAGATCGACGAAGTTCACGCCCTTGACCACGCGTCCGTCCTTCACGTCGAGGCAGGGGATGATGCGCACCTTAAGCATGGCCAGCCCTCCGCTGTTCCTGCGCGGCGACCATCCGTCGCAGCGCGGCGCGGGGATCGAGGCGCCCGTCGTAGAGCGCGCGGCCCGCGATCGCGCCGGCCAGCTTCGCGTTTTCCGGGCTGAGCAGTTGCTCGATGTCGTCCATGCCGGCCAGCCCGCCCGAGGCGATGACTGGAATGTCGACGACCTCGGCCAGTTGGCGTGTCGCCGCGAGGTTCAACCCTTCCAGCATGCCGTCGCGGTCGATATCCGTATGGATGATGGCGCTCACGCCCGCATCCTCGAAGCGGCGCGCCAGATCGGCCGCGCTCAGTTCGCTTGTTTCGGCCCAGCCCGCGATGGCGACCTTGCCGTCGCGCGCGTCGATACCCACCGCGATCCGGCCCGGAAAACGGCGACACGCCTCGGTCACGAGGTCGGGATCGCGCACGGCGGCCGTGCCCAGGATCACGCGCGCAACGCCGCGGTCCAGCCAGGTTTCGATCCCCGCCAGATCGCGGATGCCGCCGCCGAGCTGCACCGGGATGTTCACGCTGCTGAGGATGTTTTCGACCGCGCCCGCATTGACCGGCTTGCCGGAAAACGCGCCGTTGAGATCGACGATGTGCAGGTATTCAAACCCGTCATCCTGGAACGCGCGGGCCTGCGCCGCCGGGTCATCGCCATAGACCGTGGCCTGATCCATCTCGCCGCGGCGCAGGCGTACGCACTGGCCGTCCTTCAGGTCTATGGCGGGAAATAGGATCATGGCGCCCCGGTGGTCATGGTTCAACCAGATGGCGGTCACGCAGCGACATCTCTGAGAATCTTGGCGGCCACGGATGCCTTCTGGCTTACGAACCGGGTAAGCCGCATCGGCCGATCATCGGACAGCAGGTAACAGCGAATCGTTCCTAACCCAGCCGAACAGGAAAATAAAGCCGATTTACGGCTATCGTGGCTCACGGCGACCAGTGCAGGAAGTTGGCGATCAGCCTCAGCCCGAGCTTCTGGCTTTTCTCCGGGTGGAACTGCGTCCCCGCGATATTGCCCTCCGCCACGGCTGCCACCAGCGGTCCGCCATAATCGGTGGTTGCGATCACCACTTCCGGGTGGTCCGGCGTCATGGCGTAAGAATGCACGAAGTAGGCGTGCCAGCCCTCCGGTCCGGTTGGAATGCCCTCGAACAGCGGGTGCGCGCGCAGGATCTCCAGCGTATTCCAGCCCATATGCGGGATTTTCAGCGACGGATCGTCCGGCGCGACGCGCTGAGTCGGACCCGCGATCCAGCCCAGCCCCGGCCACTCTCCATGTTCCAGCCCGCGCTCGGCCATGAGCTGCATCCCCACGCAAATTCCGAGGAATGGGCGAGCGCGCCGGCGCGCGGCCTCCTCCAGAGCCTCAATCATGCCGGGAATGCCATCCAGCCCTGCCCGGCAATCCGCGAAGGCACCGACGCCCGGCAGCACGATGCGCTCGGCTTGGCGGACCGCATCCGGATCGCTGGTGATGGTCACGGGCGCGGTCGCGCCGCTTTCGCGCGACGCCCGCTCGAAGGCCTTGGCGGCGGAATGCAGGTTCCCGGAGCCGTAATCGATGATGACCGTCATGGCGCGGCGGTGGCCTCCGCGCTGTCCGGCGATTGGAATGCCTTCGGGCGGCCATGCTCGTTCAGCCAGTTAGTGAAGAACTTGTGTTCGGCCTCCTGCCGGCTCGACGCGGATACCACGCCTGCCAGCCTGTACCCCGAGCGCTCCAGCGCCAGCCGGCGCAGGTTATGCGCCTCGAATCCGACAAGCACCGAGAGCGCAAGGCTGAACAGGCTGAGCGTCTGCTGGCTGAAGCCCAGCGCCGTTCCGACACCGTTCAGCGCCATCACGAGCACCACGAAACCGAGGGTCGCCAGCCACAGCCGATGTACCAGCAGCCAGAGCAGCGAGAACAGCATCGCCAGCAGCGAAAACCGCTCCGGCACGAACACGAACCGATCCGTGTAAGCGCCCAGATCGCCGCCTTCTCTCAGTTCGCGCTCATCGGGTGCATGTACCGTGTAGACCGCCACGGATGTCTCCGCCTTTCGTAATCGCCATAAGCCGCGCCGTTAGCTCGTCGTCTGAATCTGTTTGAACCACGTCATGCCTGTGCTCGACACGGGCAACTATTGACCTGGGTTTGAAGCCCGTTGCTGGATTGCCGGTCAAGCCCCGCAATGACGAAAGCAGGGGCCGGAACCATCCGTTTGAGCCATGCAACTACCCGGCATTTTGCTTTTGCGCCCGGTCGCGGCCCAGTTCGTGCGCGAGCCGGTCCAGTATGCCGTTCACCAGACCGGTCTCCTCGCCCTCGAAGAAGGCGTGCGTGACCTCGACATATTCGTTGATCGCCACCTTAAACGGAACGTCCTTGCGTGCAACCAGTTCGTAAGTCCCCGCGCGCAGGATCGCGCGCAGAGTGCTGTCCAGCCGGCTGAGCCGCCAGCCTTCCGGCAGATGTCCGGCGATCAGCCCGTCGATGCGGTCCTGTCCGCGCACGACGCCGCGCAGCAGGTCGGCGAAGAAGGTTTCATCGGGCGCGGCGGGGACTTCGCCTTCGGCGTTGTCGCCGAGGCCGCCGCGCTGGCCGAAGCGGAACCGGCCGAACTCCTCAATGACGGCGTCGAGCGGGATCTGCGTCGCGTCCATCTGGTAAAGCGCCTGCACGGCGGCCAGGCGCGCTGCGCTGCGCGGCATCGAACGTCTTAGCGGCGGCTTGCCGGTATCGGACATGATCGTTGATCCGCTCAGAAACGCCTATTGCGTGACATGCAGGCGCCGGGCCAGCGCGACAAGATCGAGACAGGCCGCCGCGGCTCCTGCGCCCTTGTTGCGCCGATCCGTCCCGGCGCGCTCGACGGCCTGCGCGTGGTTCTCCACCGTCAGGATACCATTGCCGAGCGGGATCGCGTGCTGGACCGACAGGTTCATGAGCGCCCGCGCGCTTTCGCCCGCCACCACCTCGTAATGCGAAGTCTCGCCGCGGATCACGCAGCCGAGCGCCACGCAGCCGTCATAGCCGCCCGCATGGGCGCGCATCGGAACTAGCCCCGCCCGGTGCGCCAGTGCGAGCGCCTGCGGCACCTCCAGCACGCCGGGCACTGAAATCCGCTCGCATGTGCCGCCCCGGCGCGCGATCTCCGCGCTCGCCCCGGCGTAAAGCGCATCGGCGATGTCGTCATAAAACCGCGCTTCCACGATCAGGATCGCGGGAGCCTGCGGCCCGTCTCCGGGCGGTTGTGCGCTCATGGGTATGGTCTTTCCGGTCGTGCGCCTGTGCAGCGGTGAGGACCGATTTGCATATGTTTGCCGGAGGACTGAAAGTCAGCCGCGCGGGGCCGTCGGCCCGCCGGCCTGTGCCTCCAACAGTCGCGCTAC
>JBKGZY010000172.1:0-5859 GCA_046543175.1 Dichotomicrobium sp. | reverse complement strand
ATCGCTCCCAGCAGGAAGGCGCCGCCCGCGAGGACCGCCGCGCCAATGCCCGCCGTGATCCAGCCTTCGCGCGCATCGTCGCGCCACGGCAGCAGTTCCAGTGCCAGCAGGCGCAGGCCGAAGAACAGGTGAATGCTCAACAGCACCACGAGGCCCCATTCGGCGGCCTTGAACAGCGGCATCTCGGCGAGGACGAGGAATTCATCCAGCGCCGCCGCGCTTTCCAGCGCGAGACCGAGCACCAGAAAGTGCAGCGGCAGGAACAGCGCCAGCGCGACGCCGGACAGGCGATGCCCGACAAAGGCCCAGTAGCTGCGGTGACGGCGCGGCGATCCCGTCATAGCGGCCCTCCGATCACGGCGATCACGGCGCGCGCGCCCATGGCAAGAAGCATGACCCCGAACACGATCATCGCCCAGTCGATCCCGCGGCGGGGCAGGGGGGTCCACTCGGCGAGCACGTTGCGCAGGCCGATCGGCGCGTGAACCGCCGCCGCCACGACGAACAGCGCATAGAACGCCGCCCAGCCAACACTTCCTTGTGTGCGCCCGAGTATGGCGTCGGCGCTCAGCCCCTCGCGCACGGCGTAGAGGATCAGCAGCAGATGCACGAGCACCAGCGGCGCCAGCAGCATGGCGGACAGGCGTTGCGCGATATGAAGGTTGCGCTCCATCCTCACCGCACCCCCAGGAAATCGAGCAGGTTCATGCGCCGCAGCCCGGCAATGCTCTCGGTCGGGCTGATGCCGACGGGGCAATGCTTCATGCAGTTGCCCTGCACGTGGCAGGAGCCGCAGCCGCCCGCCTCGGTCACTTTCCGCAGCGTTTCGCGCTTCGCGGCGTGGCGCTCGTCGTTCACCAGCGTCCAGGCGCGGTTGAGCGCGGCGGGGCCGAGATAGTCCTCGTTCCAGGAGACGACGTCGCAGGCCGCGTAGCAGATACCGCAGTTGATGCACTCGATGCCGCGATCGGCGTTGCGCCGTTCCTTGCTCTGCGGATCGACCGCGATGGGCGTGTCGGCGCGCGTCCTGGTCCCCTCGAAGCGTCCGCCGGCGTTCTGCCACTTCTCGAAGAACCCGCTCATGTCGCAGGCGAGATCCTTGATGACCGGCATGTTGCGCAGCGGCGCGATGGTGATATGCCCGTCGCCTGCGACCCGGCGCACATGCGTGCGGCAGGTCCAGCGCGGCACGCCGTTCACCGTCATCGCGCAGGAGCCGCAGACACCGACGCGGCAGGCGAAGCGGTAGGCGAGCGCCGGCTCGTGATGGCGCTGGATTTCGGTGACGACATCGAGCACCGTCTGGTTCTCGCGCCACGGCACCGTGTAGCTCGAGAACGCGCCGTTCTTGCCGCCGCGCCAGACATCGACGCGGAGGTGCCGGGTCGCGTTGTCGGTTCTCGTCGCGGTCTCAGCCATACTCATACAACCTAATGCGCGCCGGGCGCGGCCTTCGCGAACACAGGCGCGGGCTGCGCGTCCAGCTTGACATTGATGACCGAAGGGAGGCCGCTGGCCAGCGCGCGCTCCAGCGCGGGCGCAAGCTCGTCGGTCCGCGTCACGTGCTCGCCGTGACAGCCCAGCGCCTCCGCGGCCTTGTCATAGCGCGACGGCAGCAGGTCGCACCCGGTCAGCCGGTCCGGGCCGAACTGGCGCAGTTGCAGCATGTGCTCGGCGTTCCAGCGCGCGTCGTTGCCGATCACGAAGATCGCGTTCGCGCCCTCGCGCACGGCGGTATCGAGTTCGCCGAGATAGAACCCGGCCGTGCCGTCGCCGCATGTGCAGATCACCGTCGCGTCCGGGCGGGCGATCTGCGCGCCGATGGCGTTGCCGAAGGCGCTGGCGATCGCGGCCGATGCGCCGTTCATCACCCGCGCGGGCGCGTCGATGAAGCCCTGCATCCACTGGCCGAACTCGCCGCCGTCCGCGACATAGACCGCATCGCCCGCCTTCTCGACCACGGCTTGCAGCGCGTCGGCGACATCGCGCGGGACGACGCCTTCGCCGGTGGAGGGGATCGGCTCCATCTCGCGGTTGGCCAGCGCCGCGTTCACCTCTTCGCGCCAGCCCGAACGGCCGTTGCCGCGCGGCGCGGCCTTGATGATCGCCTCGGCGCACAAATCGGCATCCGCCTCGACGCGCCCGGCAAGCCGCTCGCCAAGCACCCGTTGCGCGCGCTCCAGCGCCGGCGCGTCCGGCGCAACCACGAACACCGGCGCGCCCGAAGGGAACGCGCCCTCCTCGCCATAGCGGATCGTGTAGTCGAACTGCTTGCCGAGGCTGACGACCAGATCGGCCCGCGCGAGGCTTTCCGCGAACGCGCCAAGCGCGGGATCGCGCAGCGCGCGCGGGCTCTCGATGGGCACGACCGGCGCGCCGGCCGCCTCGCTCAGCGTAGGCAGCAGTTCGCCCGCGCGGGTCGGGTTCAGCGCGGGGCCGGTGAGGATCACCGGGCGTTCGGCGGCGGCGAGGGCGTCGATCAGCGCGGCCATCTCTCCATCGCGCGGCGCATTGGGCCGACGCGCGAAGGCGTCGGCGGACGGCACGGCGCTGTCGGTCCGCGCCATCAGCACATCGGCGGGCAGCGCCACATGCACCGGGCCGGGCCGGCCGGACTGCGCGATGCCGATCGCCCGTGCCAGATCGTCGCCGAGCGTGTCCGCGCTTGTCACCCGGATCGTGTGTTTCGTCACAGGGCCGGCCATCGCGCACTGGTCCAACTCGTGGAACGCACCCTTGCCGTCATGCGCCAGCGGCGAGTCGCCGGCCAGCAGCACCACCGGGGTTTCCGACCAATGGGCAGAGAACATCGCCGGCAGCGCGCCCGCGAAGCCCGGCCCGGCCGTGACCAGCGCCACGCCGATATCGCCGCCAAGCTGGGCGTGCGCCTCGGCCATGAACACCGCGCAGGCTTCGTGGCGCGTGTGGATCAGCCGCAGATCGGTGTCGAGCGCGGCGTCGAAGATCGGCATGATCTGGTTGCCGGACAGCGCGAAAACGGTCTTCGCGCCGCATGCGGACAGCGATCGTGCAACGATGTCGGCGCCTCTCATCGGCGTTCTCCCGAGGCCCGCACAATGGGCTTTGTTCTGGTGGCCATGTACGCTAAAAGTTTTTGAAGCCTCAATCAAGCCCGCGTTCTCTTGAGTTTTGTTAAACTCATGCTTGAGCGATTCGCGGCGGCGGAGCCGGCCGATGGATGTGAAGACCCTGTATACGCTGGTCGCCATCGCCGATCACGGCAGTTTCGGCGATGCGGGGCGCGTCGTCGGCCTGTCCACCTCCGGCGTCAGCCTCCAGGTTCGCGCGCTGGAGGACGAGCTTGGCGTGACGCTGTTCGACCGCAGCACGCGCCCGCCGCGCCTCACCGACCAGGGGCAGGACTTCGTGCGCCGCGCGCGCGAGGTCATCACGGTCTGGGAAAATCTCAGCGACAGCCTGAAGCGCGACGCCACGCGCGGCGTCCTGCGGGTCGGCGCGGTGCACACCAGCGTGCTGAGCATGGTGCCGCCGGCGCTCGCGCGGCTTCAGCGGCGCTGCCCGGATCTGCACATTCACCTGATGACCGGCCTGACCCACGATCTGGAGGATTCACTGAAGCGCGGCACGCTGGATGCGGCCGTCGTGTCGCGCCCGGATGCCATCGACCCGGCGCTGCGCTACCGCGCGTTCACGCAGGAGCCGCTCGCGGTGATCGCGCATGAAAGCCTGGAGGGGCAGACGGACCGCGACCTGCTGGAGCGGCACCCTTATGTCCGGTTCAACCGTTTCGCGCGCGTGGCGCGGATCGTCGAGGCGGAGTTCGCGCGCCGCAACATCGCCATTTCCTCGCGCATGGAGGTGGACACGCTGGAAGGCGTCGTGCGGCTGGTCGGCAGCTTGCTGGGCGTTTCGGTCGTGCCGGTGCCGGGTGTCGGCGTGGACTTTCCGCCCGAGATCCGCGCCGTTCCCTTCGGCGAGCCGGAAGTTCTGCGCGAGCTGGGGCTGCTGGAGCCGGCGGTGAACGCCCGCGCGCATTTCTGCGCGCTGCTCTATGACGAACTTGCCGCCGTGACCGGCGGGACCGCGGAGAATGGCGAAGCGGAAGGAAACGGCGCGGCGCCCCCGTGATGCGCCTGTCACCCGAGCGGCCGCATCCGCACGCGCCCCGGCTCGATCACTGAGAAATGCCCAGGCCAGTCATCGCGGGCATCGATCAGCGTCGCTAGCGCAGGCAAGGAGGGCAGGGGCATTCGCAACCGGAACAGCACCACGCCGAAGCCGTCCGGTCGCTGCTGCGCACCGCGCGCCAGTTCCCCGAAATCTTTGTCAAAGGTCAGGATCACGCGCCCCTCATCAAGCGCACGCCGCAACACCTGGCTGTCAGGTTCCCCGGCGTCATCGTTGGCCATCCATGCCACGTCATGGCCGCCTTGGCGCAGTGCCTCGACGACTTCGCCGGGGAAATTCTCGTCTGCCAGGAAGCGCATCATTCTGCGGCTGGCAGCGGATAGACCCTTTCGTCGCGCATGACATCCCCAGCATAGCGCAGGCAGGCAAGAATGTCCTCATGGGTGAGGTGCGGATAATTCCGCAGGAGATCGTCAGGCGTCCAGCCTTCGCCCATGAGATTAATCACGTGCTCGACCGTGATGCGGGTTCCCCTGATGCACGGCTTTCCGACCATGACGGCCGGATCGATGGAAATGCGCGGATGGTCCTGCATGGCTGTCTTTCGCTGCCGGCGTGTCATGTCTCGGCACCGGCCGGCCGGTTGTCCCAGGTCGTTTCCATGATGATGGCATAGTGCGCAGTTTCGCGCATCCTCATACCGCGCCCCATCTTTCGAGTTCCGCCGGTGTTCCGTATGGCGGTCCTGCGGAACCGGGAAATCGCCAGGGCGGCAGGAAGAGTATGCGTTCTTTGAGGGGGCCATCGCCCCGGCTTGGACGGGAGATCGCCGGCCTGCTCGCGCGAAGACAAGGCGAGTGTCAGGAACGAGATGAACCTGCACGCGGCGCGGAGGACGATGAGGCGCGACCCGTTACACCGCAGCGGAGGCGTCCATCTATCGAATTAACGCAATTCGTGATTTGTTGACCGATTTCCGGATACGGTATTGCAATTTTTCGAAAAAATATGGCGAAAGATAAAAATCGAAAACGAATCTGCGGATGCGAATAATCGGGAATGGCAACCATCCGTGGATGAAATGGTGACAGTACCCGACAATGAGCGCGCGCGCATCCGCGCCTGGATCGAGGCGATCCTCCAGCGCACCGGCTGGAGCCGGAACCGCCTGGCGATCGAGGCCGGCGTCTCGCCGTCGACCATCACCGACATATTCAGCGACCGCAAGCACACGACATCGACCTCGACCATCGCCAAGATCGAGCGCGCCACGGGTATGCCGCTGCGCGCGGCGACCGGCGGCGCGGACAGGCCGGCCGGCGCGCGCTTCGCCGAGCCCGAGGCGGTCTATCTCGCGGCGGACAGTGGCGCGGATGGCATGGCGAGCCATCTGCCGGTTACCGGCGAGCAGGCGGTCTGGCGGCTGAACTCGCTGGCCATCCAGCTGGTCGGCTGCCTGCCTGGCGATCTGCTGCTGGTGGACCCGGCGGTCAGCCCGCGGGCGGGCGACATCGTCTGCGTGCAGATCTACGATCTTGAGCGTGGCTCGGCGGAAACGGTTTTCCGCGTCTATGAGCCGCCCTATGCGCTGACCCGCACGGCGGTGCCGTATTTCGAGCCGAAACCGCTGCTTATCGACCAGGAGCGCGTGGTGATCTGGGGCACGGTGATCGCGGTGACGCGCTGGCGCGAACCCTAGTGGAGCGAATTTGACATTTGAGTCCCGCTTGCGGCTCGTGTGATGATCGG
>JBKGZY010000171.1:0-5868 GCA_046543175.1 Dichotomicrobium sp. | reverse complement strand
TCCGGATTTATCGCCCGATGCTGTAGGATATTCGCGCGAGCAAGCCGCGACGCTGTATGTGGAGACGCGATCATGGACGCCGCCGAACTTCGTGCCGTTCAAGCCCCTCTCAAAAACAAGTACAAGACCTCTCCGGATGAGGCGCGAATAACGCTGAAGGCCAAGGGCTCGATCGACGATACCGCCGTGGCGCGCAAGGTCGAGACGGGACGGGCATTAGCCGTCGCCGGTCTCCACCCGGCAACGGGTGGTTCCGGGCTGGAACTGTGTTCCGGCGACCATGTTGCTCGAGGCACTGGTGGCCTGCGCGGGCGTGACGCTGAAAGCGGTGGCCACGGCTATAGGTGTGCGCCTTGAAAGCGCAATTGTATCGGCAGAAGGGGATCTCGATTTCAGGGGCACGCTGGGCGTGTCGAAGGACGCCCCGGTTGGCTTTGAGTCCATTCGCCTGCGGTTCGACGTCCAAACGGATGCGTCCCAGGAGCAGATAGACCAGTTGCTCAAGCTGACCGAGCGCTACTGCGTTGTCTTCCAGACCTTGAACACGGGGGCGGCGCTGGAAGCCAGCATCGTCCGACAGTGACCTGCGCGACGGGGATCGCCCGCTCCTCTTTGGCGGCGCAGGCAGGTCAGCGCCGTTGACGTGTGCTCAGCCGAGCATCTCGTGGCCCCACAGCCCCAGCATGAAGCCGGCAACCGCGCCCAGCGGCGGCGACCAGTCGCGTTCGAGATAGGCCTGCGGCGCAATATCCTCGAAGGTCAGATAGAGAATGCCGCCCGCGGCGAACAGCATGATCGCGCCGAGCACCGCGGCGTTGTCGCGCAAAAGCCCGTAGCCGAGGAACGCGGCCAGCGGCCCGAGCGGCACGATCGCTGCGAAGAAGATCAGCACGGTCCGGCCGGGCAGGCGCGCGTCCCGGTTCAGTTCGCGGTAGGCGTTGAAGCTCTCCGGGAGGTTCTGCAGGGCGATCAGCAGGGCAAGCAGCATGCCTTTCGACTGCTGCGTGGCGATCAGGGCGCCGAGGGCGATGGACTCCGGCACGTAGTCGAGCAGCATGGCCATGAGCTGGCCCGCTGCGCCGCCGTGCTTGGCGATGAGCATGTCGGCATAGAAAAAGCACAGCGCCCCCGTCCCGAAGGCCAGCAGCGCCGGTGCGGCCGAGAGCGCTGCCATGCCTTCGGGCACCAGCACCAGCGAGATCGCCGCGAGCAGCAGGCCGCCGCCGAAGGCGATCACGGTATGGCGGAACTCGGTCTCCAGCCATGACGGCAGCAGAGCTTCGAAGCGGGCCAGCCATCCGCCAACGGGGATGGTTGCGCCGGCCAGCAGGGCGTAAAGCAGGGCGAATTGCAGGTCGCTCATCTCGGGTGCCTTGGCGGGGCGGTTAGAGATTGGCGGGGCATCGGCTCAGCCGTAGACGAAAACGAACAGGAACGCACCGAGCGCGAAACGGTAAATGACGAAGGGTAGCATGCTCATCCGCTTCAAGAGCGCCATCATGAACCAGATGGCGATGAATGCCGCAACGAAGGACAGGCCGGCCGCGGTCGCACCCTGTTCGAGCGAGGCCGCGCCGCCGCCGCGATAAAGCTCAAGCGCGCTGCCCGCGCCCAGGCCAAGGATCGACGGGATCGCCAGCAGCATGGCGAAGCGGGCGGCCTCGGGGCGCTCCATGCCCAGATAACGCCCCGCCGTCATGGTCACGCCCGCCCGGCTCGCACCGGGAATCAGCGCCAGCACCTGCGCGAAGCCGATGAACATCACGCCGGGCAGGCGCAGATTGCCGATATGCCGGTCGGTGGGGAACCGCTCGTCGATGACGAGCAGCAACAGGGCGAAGACGACATTGGCCCAGGCGATGACTTCAAGGGTGCGAAGCTGGGCGTAATAGCCGGATTTCAGCAGGGCAAAGCCGATGACGAACAGCGGGATCGACGCGGCGACCAGGTAGACCAGCACGCGCGATTCGGCGCTCCTGCGCCCGCTGATTAGAGCCAGCGCCCCGCGCAACAGCGCGCGCACCTCGCGATGAAAATAGATGATGACGGCGAACAGGCTGCCGACATGCATGGCCACGTCGATGAGCGGCCCCTGATCGCTCCACTGCGGCACGAAGCTGGGAACGATGACAAGATGCGCCGAAGAACTGATCGGCCAGAACTCGGTCAGGCCCTGAACGATGGCGAGGATCAGGAGTTGTTCGAAGGGCATTCGGCAGGGTCCTTGTCTGGGGCGCTCTTGTGTGATTCGCCGGCAATGGGCAAGTTCAGCGGGCATGGCGCGGTTGCGGCCGGCGCGTACCGTCTCCCTAAATTGCGGCTTGCCTGTGCGCCAGCGCCAATCGATGGTGTTGAATAACCGATAACGCCCGCGAAAGAGTAGCCAAACGGCCGTCGCGGCCCGCCGAATTGCTGACCATGTGGAGCCTGTATCACTTTCCGCTGTGCCCGTTTTCCCGCTCGATCCGCCTGGCGCTCGGCGAATACGAGACGGTCGTGGATCTGATCGAACAGAAGCCCTGGGGCTTTTCTCGCGATTTTCTGGAGATGAACCCGGCGGGGACGCTGCCCGTGCTCAAGGGGCCGGCCGGCCTTTACCTCTGCGGGGCTTACGCGATTTCGGAGTATCTCGCGGACAGCGGCGGGCGGCCCGGTGCGGGCGGGCGGCGCGAGAACACGCTGTTTCCCGGCAAGGACGAGGCGCGGGCCGAGGTGCGCCGCATGGTGGCATGGTTCCAGCGCAAGTTCGACGATGAAGTCGGCCAGTGCATCCTCGAGGAAAAGCTGTATCAGCGCTATCCCGAGCGCCGGCGTACGCCGGACCCGGAGTTGATCCGGCTGGGCCGCGAGAACCTGCGCTATCACCTCAGCTATATCGCCTATCTGGCGCATCATCGCGACTGGCTGGCCGGCGAGCGCATGAGCTTTGCCGATCTCGCCGCCGCGGCCCATCTTTCGGTCATGGACTATCTCGAAGAGGTGCCGTGGGACGACTATCCCGAAGCCCGGGAGTGGTATGCGCGGATTAAGTCGCGGCCGTCGTTCCGGCCCCTGTTGAGCGACCGGCTGACGGTGTTGGCACCGCCGGCGCATTACGCCGATCTGGATTTTTAGGGCGATGGTTGTCGCAGCGAAACATGAGGGCGCGACTAGCGAGGCGTTGCGCCAGCAGCTTGAGCGCCGGGCGCGGGCGGCCGGGTTCGACGTGGTCGGTGTGAGCGATGTCGATGCGATTCCGCACGCTGGACCGCGCCTGAAGGCCTATCTAGAAGCCGGGCGGCACGGGACGATGAGCTGGATGGCGGAGAAGGCCGATCGCCGCCAGTCGCCCCGGGCGCTGTGGCCGGAGGCGCGCAGCGTCGTGATGCTGGGCATGAATTACGGCCCGGACCACGACCCGCTGGAATCGCTGAACGCGCGGTCTCATGGCGTCATCTCGGTCTACGCACAGGGACGCGATTATCACGACGTCATCAAGGGGCGGCTCAAGCAGATCGCCGGTTGGCTGCACGGGGCGACCGGCCACGAGGTCAAGGTGTTCGTCGACACCGCGCCGGTGATGGAAAAGCCCCTGGCCGAAGCCGCCGGGCTGGGCTGGCAGGGCAAGCACACCAACCTCGTCTCGCGTGAGCTTGGCTCGTGGCTGTTTCTCGGCGCGATCTTCACCACCGCCGAACTGCTTGCCGATGCGCCCGAGGGCGATTACTGCGGCAGTTGCAGGAAGTGCCTCGATATCTGCCCCACCGACGCCTTTCCCGCGCCCTATCAACTCGATGCGCGCCGCTGCATTTCCTACCTGACCATCGAGCACAAGGGGCACATCGCGGAAGAATTCCGCGCGCCGATGGGCAACCGGATCTTCGGCTGCGACGACTGCCTCGCCGTCTGCCCGTGGAACAAGTTCGCCCAGGAAGCCCGGGAGGCGAAGCTGAAGGCGCGCGATCAGGCGCGAAACCCGCCACTCGCCGACTTGCTGACGCTGGATGATGCGGCGTTTCGTGCGCGGTTTTCCGGGAGTCCGGTCAAACGGATCGGGCGCGACCGCTTTGTCCGCAACGTGCTGATCGCGGCGGGCAACTCGGCGGATCAGGGCCCGCGCCCGCAGGTGATCGCGCTGTTGGACGATGCCTCGCCGCTGGTGCGCGCCATGGCCGTCTGGGCGCTCAAGCGGCTGAGCGCGGCGGCTTGTGATTGGACGGGTTGGGAACGGCTGAAAGCGGTGCGTATGGCGTGCGAAGGGGACCCGTATGTGCGCGCGGAGTGGTACGGAGAGACATGAGCATGCCGGTATTGCTGGCGGTCGGCCTGGGCTATTCGGCGAAGGAACTGGCGCGGCGGCTGCGCGGGGCGGGCTGGCGCATCATTGGCACCAGCCGGTCGGCAGAAGGCGTCGCCGCTATCGAAGGCTTGGGCTACAAGGCCATCCGGTTTGATGGCACATCGGCCAGTTCCGCCCTGAGCGAAGCGGTCGGGGAGGCGACGCATCTGCTGGTCTCGGCAGCCCCCGGTGCGGAGGGCGATCCGCTGCTCGCCCGGCATGGCGCCGATCTGCGCGCGGCCAAGCTGAAATGGATCGGCTATCTCTCCACCATTGGCGTTTATGGCAACCATGACGGCGCCTGGATCGACGAGGACACGCCGCCCGCGCCCACCTCGCGGCGCGGCCGGGCGCGGCTGGACGCCGAGCAGGCATGGTCCGAACTCGGCGCGGAAACCGGCACGCCGGTCGATATCTTCCGGCTGGCAGGCATCTACGGCCCCGGCCGCGGCCCGCTGGAAAAGCTGCGACGCGGCGATGCGCGCGCCATCATCAAGCCGGGGCAGGTGTTCAACCGCATTCATGTCGCGGACATCGCGCGGGTTCTGGAAGCTGCGATTGCGCATCAGGGTACGCCATCGCGGACGGCGCGCATCTTCAACGTCGCCGACGACGAACCCGCGCCGCCGCAGGATGTGCTCGACTTTGCCGCGAGCCTGCTGGGGATACGGCCGCCGCCGCATATTCCCTTCGAGCAAGCGGAGGTGTCACCGATGGCGCGCAGCTTTTACGCCGACAACAAGCGTGTCTCCAACGCCCGCATCAAGCGCGTCTTGGGTGTCGGCCTCGGCTGCCCGACCTATCGCGAGGGGCTGCGCCGTGACAATGCGCAGGCCGGTCAGCTCCGACCTAGCGCCAGATGTTGAGATCGTTGCTCGGCAGGTATCTCTGGCACGTGCTCTTGACGCGGATATCGTTGCCGACGAACCGGCAAGCCCGTTCCTTCACGCTGGGATTGTAGCGAATCGCCTCGTTGGAGACGCGCATGCCGTATTCCCGTGCGACCTGAGCGAGATAATTGTCTTCGCAATAAGGCGTATTGATCCGCCCGTGCTTGGTGATCTGGTAGTTGCCATCGCAGCGGATCGCCGCGGAAGCGGACTGCGCCGTCATGATGGCGGCCAGGGTGGTCACGGCCCCGGCGACAGCCGCAGCGCCGATGAAAGTTGAGCATTTCATTTTCATAATCCGGAGACCTCCAATACGCGCGAGCAGAAACGATCTCTCATGTTCAAAATTCATGTCCTTCATTTCTCCTGAACGTAACATGAATGGACGTTTCTGCGCAGTTTCGCATCGTCCGAATCATGGGAATGTGATCGTCGTCGGGTTTCATGGTAGACAGGCGGTGTGCGCACCGCAGCATTGGACACTGGTGCAACCGGCCAACTAAGATCGTCCCATGAGTGACTGGCAGACCGGAACCGACCCTGAACAGGCCGAGGCGGAATGGCGGCGTCTTGCCGTGAAGGCGCTGGGCGAAGCCTCCCCGGAGGCATTGAATGCCGTGCTCGATACCGGCGCGGTCATCGAACCGTTGCACACGCCGC
>JBKGZY010000170.1:0-5913 GCA_046543175.1 Dichotomicrobium sp. | reverse complement strand
ACCGGGCTGATGGGCATGAACCCGATCCTGTCGGTTTCGCTGATGGCGCCGCTGCTGCCGCCGGCCGAGGCGATGGGGATCACGCCGGCCGCGATCATCGTGGCGATCACCTCCGGCTGGGCGCTCAGCGGGGCCAGCTCGCCCTATACCGCCACGACGCTTCTCTCCGGCACGATTGCCGAAGTCAGCGCATGGCGCATCGGCCTAGCGTGGAACGGTGCCTATACGCTCATTTGCGGCGTGCTGCTGTCGGTGTGGGTGGCAATCGTTTCGACGCTTTAAGCACGATTCCACGAAACGGGCAGGTCATCGGGATAGCTTCATCGCGACCATCCCGGCGACGATCCCGCGAATCACCTGGGCGGAAGCCGGTCAGAAATCGCCTTCGCGCTTCATCTGCTCCTGCCGGCGGTGCCACCACACGGTCAGCCGGCGGCGCCAGCGCCGGGCGAAGGGCAGATCGACCGACAGGACCATCAGCCCGAGCGGCAGCATCCAGAACCCGAGAACCGGCATGAACCCCATCAGCCCGCCAAGGATAAAGGCGGTGCCGAGAGCTAGGCGCAAAAGCCGCGAGCGCGGAAGGGTGATCTTTTGCGATCCGATCTTGATCGTGACCGGATGCGCGATCTTCCCGGCACCGTTTTCGGGGCGGTCGTTTGGACGTTCGTTCGGCTTGCGGCGATCAGACATCGGCATTGATCTCGTTGCAACGGAGACGGCGACGGCGTTCGCCCGCCGTGGATTTGGCGTCCGCGATTTCGGGTTGACGTTGCGAAGGCGCGCCGCGTGCTCTAAGTTTACAGTTGGCGCGCAGGCGACAGTTTTGCTATAGGCTTGATCGCGGCGAAGCGCAAATTCCCCGGTAGCTCAGTGGTAGAGCAATCGGCTGTTAACCGATTGGTCGCTGGTTCGAATCCGGCCCGGGGAGCCATCTTCGCGCTGTCCAGCCCGGAGACGTGGAGGACAACCTCGAGCCGGACGGGTTGTCAACAGGCCGCAGGCGACAGAACGTTTCCGCGCCGGAGGTTGCGCTAGGGTCCACACCCAGCAACGAAGCCACACCCGAGGTGCCATGTCCCATCGCGCCGGCACGGCCCCCCCGCCGCGAGATATCCTGACACAACTCACCGAAGTGGTGGGCGCCGAACACGTCATCACCGAGACGGTCGAACTCGCGCCCTACATGGAAGAATGGCGCGGGCTTTATCATGGCCGCACGCCGCTGTTTCTGAAGCCCGGCAGCACCCAAGAAGTTTCGGACATCCTGAAGATCGCCAACGAAGCGGGCATCGCCGTGGTCCCGCAGGGCGGCAATACCGGGCTGGTCGGCGGCCAGATCCCCATGACGCCGGGCCATGAGATCGTGCTGAACCTTTCGCGGATGAACCGCGTGCGGGCGGTCGATGCGCCGAACAACACGCTCACGATCGAGGCCGGCGCAACGCTTGTGCAGGCGCAGGAGGCCGCCGCGCAGGCGGACCGGCTATTCCCCTTGAGCCTGTCGGCCGAAGGCTCCTGCCAGATCGGCGGCAATCTCGCGACCAATGCCGGCGGCATCCATGTGCTCGCCTATGGCAATGCCCGCGCGCTGACACTGGGGCTGGAGGTGGTGCTCGCCGACGGGCGCGTCTGGAACGGGCTGCGCGGTCTGCGCAAGGACAATACGGGTTACGACCTGCGCGACCTGTTCATCGGCTCGGAGGGCACGCTGGGCATTATCACGGCGGCCGTGCTGCGGCTGTTCCCGCGCCCGGCGGAGCAGGCGGCGGCCTTCGTCGCGATGGAAACGCTGGAGGATGTCGCGCGGCTGTTCGAACTGGCGCAGGCACGCGCCGGCGCGTCGCTGACCGCTTTCGAGTTCATCCCGCGCATCGCGCTCGATTTCCTCGCCCGGCACATGCCCGAGATCCGCGACCCGCTCGACGGGCCGCATCCGTGGTACGTGCTGATGGAGGTTTCCGGTGCGCAGCCGGACGGCGCCGCCGAAGCCGTGCTGGCGAGCGTGCTGGAACAGGCCTTCGAGGACGAGGTCGTCACGGACGGCGCGGTCGCCGCCTCGCTGGCGCAGGCGCAGGTTTTCTGGGATCTGCGCGAGCGGCTGTCAGAGGTGCAGAAATACGAAGGCGGCTCGATCAAATGCGATGTCGCCGTGCCGATCAGCAGGGTGCCGGAGTTCGTCGCGCGGGCGAATGCGGAGGTCGCCCGGCTTGCGCCCGGCGCGCGGCCGTTCCCGTTCGGCCATTTCGGCGACGGCAACGTGCACTATAACGTCAGTCAGCCGGTGGAGATGGACAAGCAGGCCTATCTCGATCGCTGGGACGAGATCGCCGGCGCGGTTTACGGCATCGCCGTCGAGATGGGCGGGTCGATCAGCGCGGAACACGGCATCGGCCGCATGAAGCGCGCGCTGCTGTCCGGCGTGAAGGACGACGCGGAAATCTGGATGATGCGTGCGATCAAGCAGACGCTCGACCCGAACGGCATCCTGAACCCCGGCAAGGTGGTGTGACACGCGCTTTGATCCGATTGAATCGGTTCAGTTTCCATCATTGCGAGCGCAGCGAAGCAATTGTGTGTTGGCGATGGTGTATGAGGTATGTGTGGGTGGGATTGCTTTGGCCCTTGCGGGCCCCGCAATGACGAGGTGTCATGCCACCTATATTTGCCATCGTGCCCGTTAGTCGTAGGATGGTTTAGCGCGCCGGGCGCTCGCCGCCCGAGACCGCGCCGCGCGCGGCCTGCCTCTCCCGGAAGAAAAACGTATGCCGATTGGGCAGCGGCAACTTTATCATCCATACTGCCATGAATAGACTGTCTTCGATGAGACAGCGCGTTCGCTTTTGCACTGCGGCAGATGGTGTTCACATTGCATTTGCCGAAGCCGGCGAGGGGCCTCCCCTCGTCAGGGTGGCGAACTGGTTCACTCATCTTGAACTCGACTGGGACAGCCCTGTCTGGCGCCACTGGATCGATGCGCTTTCCGATAGACGCACGCTCATCCGCTACGATCCCAGGGGGGCGGGGCTTTCGGATCGCAATATCAATGACGTTCCGATGGATCGCTGGATTGCCGATCTGGAGGCCGTCATAGACGCCGTCGGCCTGACGCGCTTCTCATTGATCGGTCTGTCCCAAGGCGGCGCTGTAGCGGCTGCCTATGCCGCCCGGCATCGCGAGCGGGTGAGCCGCCTGATACTCCACGGCAGCTATGCTTTCGGCGCCTATGCGCCCGGCGTCAACAATCGCCTCGTCCGGGAATTCCAGACAATGTCCCAGATGATCAAGGTAGGCTGGGGCAAGGAAGGTAGCGCGTTCCGCGAATTTTTCGCCAACCTGCTCGTGCCAGGGGCTGGCAGAGAGGCTCATCGCTGGGTGGGCGAGATGGAGCGCCGCAGCGCCTCGGCGCAGAACGCACACCTTCTGTTCGATGCCTTCAACCGCTTCGACGTCCGTGATGAGGCAACTGGCATCGCGGCACCGACTTTGGTCTTTCATTCGCGTAAGGACCGGCTGGTGCCCTTTGAGGCCGGGCGGCACTTCGCGTCTCTCATACCGAATGCGCGCTTCGTGCCGCTGGAATCCATCAACCACATTCTACTGCCGGACGAAGACGCATGGACCATGTTTCGAGGCGAACTCAACGATTTCCTGATACCGGAAGCCGATTGTGTCCGGTCCTGCGGCACTGCGCTTGGTTCGCTGACGGCGCGCGAGGCGGAAATCCTCGACGGTATCGCCCGCGGATATAGCAACCGCGAGGTGGCTGACCTTCTTAGAATTTCTGACAAGACGGTGCGCAACAACGTCACCATCATCCTGTCCAAGCTGGGGGTGACCAGCCGGGCACAGGCCATCGTGACTGCCCGCGATGCCGGTTTCGGCCGCAATTGACGGGACGCATGTCCCGAATCGGGGAACTCATCTGAAAATCAGCTAAACACGACGGGACAGGCGCCTCACGCGCTTTAGTGCGGAATTCCAGCATATTGAAGTCCATCGGTCCTTGGACACAGGAGACCCCGATGGGCGACACGACGAAAGAACTGGCAAGCTGGCATCACTCGGAACGTGGAAACAGCCCGGACGGTAATCATGGGCAAGACGCGCAAACAGCCGCGACGACGGGCGATATGGTCATCGCGCTTCATTGCTCTGGCAACACGGGAGGCCAGTGGCGAGTGCTTCGCGAGCGCCTCGGTGCAGGATTCCTGTTCCATGCACCCGATATGATCGGCACGCCGCGGAGGGGACACTGGAACAGCGCCCGCTCCTTCTCGATGAAAGACGAGGCCAGGCCCTACATCGCCTGGATCGACCGCCATGATGGACCGGTTCATGTTGTCGGCCATTCCTATGGCGGTGGCGTCGCACTGTACATCGCCGTTGAAAGGCCCGAACGGATCACTAGCCTGACAGTCTATGAGCCTGCCGTCTTTCATGTTCTCAAGGAGATGGAGGAAGCGGGCGAAACCGCCTTCCGCGAGCTGGCCATAGCGGCCGGGCAGATCAAGAAGGCGGTCGCCGCGGGCGACCATGAGGCCGCCGCCGAAGGCTTTGTCGATTACTGGAACGGGGACGGCGCCTGGCAGACGATGAATCCCAAGGCACAGAAGGATATCGCCTCCTACATGCCCAAATTTGCCCTCGAATACGAGGCCCTCGTGGATGATCTCTGGTCGAGCACCGACTGTGCGCAATTCGGGTTCCCCGCATTGTTCATCCGTGGGGACAGTTCGCCGAGACCGGCGCGGCTGATGACGGACTATCTGGTCAGTCGCATACCGACTGCCCGGGACGACACCGTGTCGGGCGCCGGTCACATGGGCCCGCTAACCCACCAGGAAGCCGTCGCTGAACGCATGGCGTGTCACATCACAAACGCGGCTGTAATGCCACCTCCGGACGGGTCCTGACACAAGGGCCCCGAAGAATTTTTCGCGTAACGCGGCTTCCTGTAGTTCGCAGGATCGCCTATCGCGCCGGCCGCGCGCCGCCCGACACGGCACCGCGCGCGGCCTGCCGTTCCCGGTAGAAGACATACAGCCCCGACGCGAGAATGATGGCCGTGCCCAGCCATGTCAGCGCGTCCGGGAAATCGCCGAAGACGAGGTAGCCGAGCGCGGTCGCGCCGACGATCTCCAGGTACTGGAACGGCGCCAGCGCCCCGGCCTCGACCCGGTGAAACGCCATGGCGAGCATCATGTGCACCAGCGCGGCGATGCCCCCCATCACGAGAAGGAAAAGCCAGGCCCAGCCCGGTACCGGCTCGAATCTGAAGACCGGAACCTCGGCCACCGAGCCGATCAGCACGACAACCGCGAGGATGATCATGGCCCAGGTTCCGGACCAGGCCTGCATGGGAAGGCCGTGAAGACGGGTCGACAGCCCGCGGATGATCGTGACATAGCATGCGAAACAGAAGGCGGCGCCGACCGGCAACAGGACCGCGGGCCCGAAGCTGGCCCAGTTCGGGCGGATTACGATCAGCGCACCGGTCAACCCCGCCGCGATCGCCCCGATGCGCCGCGGGCCGATCTTCTCGCCCAGCACCAGCGCGGCGATCAGCGTGAGCAATAGCGGCTCGACGAAAAAGATCGAGATCGCCGTCGCCAGCGGCAGGATGCTGACCGCCGTGATGAGGAAGATCGTGGCGCCGGCGGCCAAGCCTCCCGCAAGGATCAGCCAGCGGTTCACCGCGCCGGGCCAGACAAGCTGGCCCCGCGCCGTCAGGATCGTCATCAGGATCACGCTCTGGAAGCCGAAGCGGAACAGCGCGATCTGTCCCGGCGCCAGCCACGCCGACAGGTACTTGGCGAGGGCGTCCAGCGAGGGCACCGTCATCATGGCGCCGACCATGAACAGAATGCCGGATGTCGTGCGCAGGTCGTGCTGGTTGGATACGCTCGGCAT
>JBKGZY010000169.1:0-5951 GCA_046543175.1 Dichotomicrobium sp. | reverse complement strand
ATGACGCCGATCAAAGCCCGATAGCGAGAATCATCGAACACAAAGCCCAAAGCTGTTATGCCGAACTGTGACATGACACGACCCCGCACTTTCTGAAAGGAACTGGTTCGCTCGATAAAAGGCGTAACGGGCAAGTGACGCAACTTTGAGTTGTTGGATATTCACAGCGAATTGCGGTCGAGTCGGTGCACGACGAAACGAAGGTCGCCACCCCGACAACGCGCCGCTGATTGCCAAACCGATATACGGAGGTGCGAATGGCCGACAAACCGACGCTTTGGATCACCCGCAAGCTCTCGGACAATACCGAGGCCCGCGCCGCGCGCGACTACGACGTGATTCTCAACCCCGAGGATCGCGTTTACTCGCCCGACGAGATCGTGGAGATGAGTTCGCGCGTCGATGCGATCCTGCCGTGCCATTCCGAGCATTTCGACGCCGAAACGACCGCGCGGCTGGACGACCGCGTGAAGATCATCGCCAACCATTCCGTCGGCGTCGACCACTGCGACCTGGAAGCGCTCGAAAGCCGCGGCATCGTCGTGACCAACACGCCGGATGTGTTGTCGAAGGCCACCGCCGAGATCGCCTTGCTGCTGATGCTCGCGGCGGCCCGCCGCGCGGGCGAGGGCGACCGGCTGGTGCGCGCGGGCAAGTGGGATAGCTGGAGCCCGTCCTTCATGGTCGGCACGCAGATGACCGACAAGCGCCTCGGCATTGTCGGCATGGGCCGCGTGGGCCAAGCCTTCGCCAAGCTGGTCGAGGGCTTCGACATGGAAATCCACTATTCCAACCGCCGCCGCCTGCCCCCCGATCAGGAGCGCGGCGCGATCTATCACGAGACGGTGGAAGACATGCTGCCGCATTGCGATTTCGTCTCGCTCCACTGCCCGGCCACGCCGGAGACCGAGAACCTGATGAACGCCGAGCGCCTCGCGCTGCTTCCCGACGGGGCGATCGTGGTGAATACTGCGCGCGGCAAACTGGTGGACGAGGACGCGCTGATCGCCGCGCTGACATCCGGCAAGCTGGCGGCGGCGGGGCTGGACGTGTTCAAGACCGAGCCGGGCGGCAACCCGGCGTTTGCCGAACTCGATAATATCTTCATGCTCCCTCATATCGGCAGCGCCACGCGCGAGACACGCGATGCGATGGGATTCCGGGCCCTGGACAATCTGGACGCGTTTTTTGCTGGAGAAGAGCCGCGCGACCGCGTCGCCTGAAGACCGGGAGCGCGGCGCGCGCGCTGTGGAACCGGCCTGCCCCGGATTTGACGCGAGGCTTCACCTGTTTGATAACTAGAGAAGGGTGGCGTGTCTGCCGCCACCTTGACGCGTCCAAGTGCCGGGCCGTCACAAATGCACACACGAACTCGAGGAGCGCACTTTGAGCTCAGACAACAGCGGAAACCTGCCGAGCGACTCCGAACTGGACCAGATGCTTGCCGATCAAGGGATCAGGGACAAGCTCGGCCAGATCCTCGAAGCGAACGAAATCGAGACGCCGCTGGACAACATGGAACAGGAAACGCAGCGTGACGTGCTGCGCCAGGTTCTCCAGCAGCAACAGCAGCAGGCCCAACAGCCCGATGTGCCGGATCATCTCGTCGACGCGCTGCTCGGCGACGAAAAGATGCGCCCGGCCTTGGAACAGGCGCTGCAGGCCGCTGGCATCGAGAAATCGCTGGACGACATGGAAGAAGATGAAAAGCGCCACTACGCGCGCCAGTTCATCGAAGCCTTGCAGCAGTCGCAGCAGAGCCAGTAGGCACGGGCCGCAACCCCGCATGACGGTGTAACGTGCAATTGGCGCGTAACCGGTGAGTTATGCGCTGATTTCACCACGCTCGCTGACGGTCTTGGGCGCGGGCCTGGCGCCGGGGCCGCGCAACCACGCTCCCAGCGCATTCCCGAGCAAGCCGAACACCAGCCAGCCCCAGCCGTGCAGGCTGCCCGAGACGACCCCGCCGAGGAACCCGCCGATATTGCAGCCATAGGCCAGCCGCGCACCATAACCCATCAGCAGCCCGCCGAGAATCGCCGTGGCGACGTCGCGCGCGCTCAGCCGCCAAACCGGCGCGAAGCGTCCGGCCAGCGCCGCCGCCGCCATCGCGCCGAGAATGATGCCGAAATCCATGACCGAGGTGGGGTCAGCGAAGACGCTGCGCTCCAGCGCGCCGGGCTGCCATTGCCAGTAGCTCCAGGTCTCGATGGGGACGCCCGCCGCGCCGGCGATCTTCGATCCCCATAGCGCGAAAGCCGAGGTGATCCCCCACGGACGGCCGAGCACGAGGAAGGTGGCGATGCCCACGGCCGCCAGTGCCAGCGCGCCCGCGAGCAGCGACCACGGCCCGCGGATGAGCGATTCCGTTGCGCGCCAGTCTTCAACCGCTCCGTGACGGGCGCGCTCCAGCATCGCGGACATGAACGCGAGCGCCGCGAGGACGGCGGCTGTCAGTGCGAGCGCGGGCCATGCGCCGAATGCGCCGATGAACGAGACCGGCTCCAGGCGCGGCAGACCCTGCCACGCCGGCAGATGCGCCACGCCCAGCACGGATCCGGCAATAAACGCGGCGAGCGTCAGCGTCATGCGCGTACTACCACCGCCCGCGGTGTAGAGCGTGCCGGAACCGCAGCCGCCGCCGAGTTGCATCCCGATGCCGAACAGGAACGCGCCGAATGCCGCGGCGACGCCGAAGGGAAAGACGAACCCGCCCGTGGGCAGGCCGATGCTCGCGCCGTAGCCGATCAGCGGGAAGGACACGGCTGCGGTCACGCCGATCAGCAGCATCTGCGCGCGCAGGCCGGCACCGCGCCGCTCCTGGATCAGCCGCCGCCACGCGCCGGTGAAGCCGAAGGCGGCGTGATAGAGCGCGATGCCCGCGAAACCGCCGATCAGGACTGCCAGTGCAAGCCGGGCGCCGCCTTCCTGCGCGGCAACGAGCGCGACGGCCAAAAGACCGGCGGCGGCAATTCCCGCGGCGATGCGGTTCATCACTGGTCGTGTTCGCGACACCACTGGCTGTCTCCATTGCAGCGCGTGCCAACAGACACGCGATCTTGACGCGGCGTGAACAGGCGTCATTTGGGCGGTTCAGTTTGCGACGATTATCCTCGACATGCTTGGGGAGGTAGCGCCGGGCCTTGGCTTTCCGGTGCGCTCGTCATAATCGCCGACGACGCCCATCCATGCACAATGGAGGCATTATGTCACGCCATGACCAGTGCGGCCATCCGGTTCAGATCACCTCTCCGGAAGCGCTCGACGCCTGGAACGCGACGGTTCGCGGCTTCCTCGCGCATTCAGCACGCATGCCCGATCACTTGCAGGCGGTTCTCGAGACCGAACCCGGCTTCGCGTTGGCGCGGATTGCCAAGGGCTTCTTCCTTCTGCTGCTGGGCCGATCCGAACTGGACGCCAAGGCACGGGAACTGGCCGCGGAAATCGAGGCGCTGGCGCAGCAGGGCGCGCTGGACCCGCGCGAAGCGCTTTACATGGCGGCGCTGCGCGACTGGCTGGGCGGGTGTCCCAGCCGCGCGGCGGCGCGGCTCGACGAGGTGCACGCAGGCTGGCCGGGCGATGCGCTGGCGCTGAAACTGTCGCATGCGATCCGCTTCATGATGGGGGACCGTTTCGCCATGCGCGAGTCGTTGGAGGATGTCCTCGGCACCTATCGGCCGGATCATCCGCTGGCCGGCTATGTCATGGGCTGCCACGCATTTGCGCTTGAGGAAACGGGGGCCTACACCGAAGCCGAGCGTGCAGGACGCCGCGCGCTGGAACTGGCGCCGGACGACGCATGGGCTCTGCACGCCGTCACGCATGTCTATGAAATGACCGGACAGTCGTCACAGGGAAGGCGTTATGTCATGGACAACCGGCAAGCTTGGTGTCACTGCAACAATTTCGGCTATCATGTCTGGTGGCACTTGGCACTGTTCCATCTCGATAGCGGGGATTACGCCGACGTTCTGGCGCTATACGACGACCGGGTGCGCTGCGACCGGACGGACGACTACCGCGACATCGCCAACGCCACGTCTCTTCTTGCGCGCCTGGAACTGGAAGGCGTCGATGTCGGCGGGCGTTGGGAAGAGCTTGCCGACATCGCGGAGCGCCGCGTCAATGACGGCTGCGTCGTGTTCGCCGATCTGCACTACATGCTGGCGCTGACCGGGGCGGGGCGCGACGTGGCGGCCGCGCGACTTGAACGGCGGCTCAGGGAGGCGGCCCAGGCACCAGCAGGCGAAATGGACCTCGTCGCCGCACGCGCCGGCGCTCCTGTGGCCGAAGGGTTACGGGCGTTCCGGCAAGCGGACTATGACAGCGCATGTACATTTTTGGCCACGGCGCGGCCACGACTGCAATCTATCGGCGGAAGCCACGCGCAACGCGACGTGTTCGAGCGCATCCTGATCGACACGGCGATTCTTGCGGGTGCGACAGTGCAGGCCCGCCGGCTGATCGAGGAACGCGGCCGGATGCGCGGCGCGGTGGACAATTTCGCAAAGCTACGGCTTGATCGGATCGCGAAGTTCGGCGGCCATTCAGAGAGCGCGGCATAGGTTTCGGCAGCGGCCGCCACGAGGGTTGGCGCGATTGTTGCGAGAAGTGGGCGAGACGGGAGATTGCCGGCCATGAATTTCGAGAGCGCCCCTGCCGCACAGACCCGGAAGCCGCGCGATCCGCGCTTGGACTTTTTCCGGGGCGCGGGCATGTTCATCATCTTTATCGCGCATGTTCCGCTGAATGCCTGGACGCTGTGGATTCCGGCGCGGTTCGGCTTTTCCGACGCCACGGAAATCTTCGTCTTCTGCTCCGGGATGGCCTCGGCCATCGCGTTCGGGCGCATCTTCGACGATCGCGGCTGGTGGATGGGGGCCGCGCGCGTCAGCCATCGCGTCTGGCAGGTCTATTGGGGGCATATTGCGCTGTTCCTGATTGTCGCGGCCATGATGGTAACGCTCGACAGCACGGGCTGGCACGCCGAAGCGAACCATTTCCGCGACCGGCTGAACCTCGGCTGGTTCTTCGACAACACCGCGACGAACCTGGTCGGCCTGCTCACCCTGACCTATGTGCCGAACTACTTCGACATCCTGCCGATGTACCTGGTGATCCTGGCGCTGATGCCGGTCGTGGTGCTGCTCGGCTGGCAGAGCCGGTATCTGGCGGCGGCGTTCATCGCGGTCGTCTGGCTCGGCGCAAATTTTCAGCTTCTCTCGCTGCCGGCCGAGCCGTGGAGCGACCGGCAGTGGTTCTTCAATCCGTTCGCCTGGCAGCTCGTTTTCTTTAGCGGATTCGCCTTTATCCGCGGATGGATACCGGCCCCGCCAGTCGATCGCAGGTTGGTCATTGGCGCGATCGCCGTCGTCGTCCTGACGATCCCGTTGGCATGGTTCCGTATCTACACGGAGGTGCCGCTTCTGCAGGAATGGCGCACGGCGCTGCGCCCGCTGATCGCCAAGACCGAATTCGGCATCCTGCGCTATGTGCATTTTCTCGTGCTGGCCTATCTGGCCTGGGTCGCAGCCGGGGAAGGCGGGCGGCGGCTCGTGAGCGGCGGCTTGTGGGGTAAATTCGTTCGGGTCGTGCAGAAGGTGGGGCAGCAGTCGCTTGCGGTGTTCCTGAGCAGCATGGTGCTCGCGCAGTTTGCCGGCGCGGTGCTCGACTTCATCGGACGCGATATGCTGACCTTCGCCCTCGTCAACCTGACCGGCTGCGTCATCCTGGTCGGGGTCGCCTATACCACGGCCTGGTACAAGTCGCAGCCCTGGCGCGGGCCAAAGCCGGCGACACTGGCGCGTCCGGCCGAGGATAAGCGGTACACCGGCGCTATTCAGCATTCACCCGAAATGACGTCGGCGCCACGCGATTAGAGCGCCGGGCGAAGAAGGTGGAAACCGGTTTTTCGCAAACCCGGCGCGACAACCAAAGACTCTACAGCACCG
>JBKGZY010000168.1:0-5967 GCA_046543175.1 Dichotomicrobium sp. | reverse complement strand
ACCACATCCACGCGCAGCGTGACCGTGCCGATATACGTCTTGCCGTCCTGGTCCGCCCGCGAGCGGCTGTCCACGATCCGCGCGAGGATGGCCGTGCCGCTTTCCAGCGACAGCTTGGCGTCGTGCAGCGCGCCGTCGATCTCCGCCAGGATCTCGAGCACTTCCTTCTGGCCGCGATGCTCCGACCAGACGCTCAGAGTCAGCACGTGCCGCCAGGCGCGCGAGGTGAGCGTGTCGGCATCGCCGATGTCCTGCGCGGCGACCGAGACGAACGGCATCGCCTGGTCCTGCGGCACGTGATCGAACACCGGCGTGTCGAGCGCCGCGTCGAGCGCGTCGACGACCGCTTTCTGCACCGCCAGCGCATTCATGCCGCGTTCCCGATCTCGAGCCGGATCCTGTCGGCCACGATCGAGCGCACTTCCATGCGCGCCAGCTCGACGGCGGGACGGAAGAACGGCTGCGCCGCGACGAGCCTGCCGGCGGCGGTCCTGTAGCCATGTTCGACGAAGGCGGCATAGAAGCCGCTCTTTTGAAGCTCCTCGGTGACCAGGCCGAACGCCGCGCCGTCGCGCAGCTTCTGCACCGCCTCGTCGGAGGCGAACAGTCCCTGCAGCTCGCCCGAGAGGACCGGCACGCGCGGCACGACCCGCAGCTGGATCGCCCTGACCGCTTCCACGGAGCCCTCGCGGATCCCCTGCGAGACGGCGTCCTTGATGCGCTCGAGATGCGCCGCGCCGTGTCTGCGCACGACCTTGCTCACTGCGCCACCCCGCTTTCCGCGACGATCGTCATCGTCAGGCTGCGCCCGCCGGGGTCGCGGATCTCGCGGATGTTGTACTCAGTGTCCTGCCAGACGATGCGGTGCTTCGGTGTGATGTCCGTGCGCCGCCAGACCTCGAACAGGTAGACGGCGACGGCGCGCACGCCGCCGCGCGTCTCGCTCTCGCTGGCCTGGACCGGCCTGACCCGCGCCCAGGCCTCGGCGATCTCGACCCAGCTCACGGTCTGCCCGCCGTAGCCGTCGGGCGCCGTCTGCTCCTCCTCGAAGGCGATGAGCTCGTCGAGATCGCCGGCCCGTGTCATTTACGCGCCGTTGCCGCCGTTGCGCCGCGGCTCACCGCCGCCGCCGTTGCCGTTGCCGTTGCCGTCCATGTCCTCGGGGTCCGGCTTGATCTCCTTGTCGAGCTCGGCGACCAGCTTGTCGCGCTCGGCCGTCAGCTCCTCGAGCGCCTGCTGCAAGGGCGAGATCTCCTCCTCGATCGCCTTGATCTGCTCGTTGATCTCCTCGAGTCGCTCCACCTTCTCGCTGGCCGAGCCCCCGGAGCTTTCGTCGCTCTCGGCCGGCGGCGTCTGCTCGCCCCCGCCCGGGTTCTTCGCCGGCTGCGTGTCCTGTGCGCGCGTGCGCCTACGTGAAAACATGATGTCGTCCTCCTTTTTTAGGTTTTCAGGCCAGTCCCTTGTCGATCGCGAGCTTTTCGGGCATGCGGACCACGCCCGCGTCCTCGTCGATCTCGATCAGGCTTTTCGGCAGCCAGAACAGCTTCTCGCGCTCGCCGGCGAGGTCGCGCACCATGGTGCCGTCGGCCACCGCGACCGCGCGGGGCCTCTCCTCGCGCACCGCGCATTCGATCTCGACCATCCGCCGCGCCACCGCCGTCGCTCCTAGATTTCGTGGATGACCATCTCGCTGAATTCTTCGTCGGTAAGACCGTCGATGAGCGGCTGGACCTCGTTGCGAAGCCGCTCCTCTTCGGCATTCAGCTGGTCGAACTCCTGGCGCTTGTGCTCCGCCCGGCTCTCGGCCTGCTGGGCTTCGCGTAGGGACTGCTCGGCGTCCTCGCGGTGCGCTTGCGCCTCGTCCATTTCGTCTTGGATCTCATCTTGCAGTTGCGCCAACCGCTCCACGACGTCGACGAGGCGTTCGTCGATCTCCTCGATGCGCCGGATCGTGCGCTCGTCCGCGGCGCGCACGCGGCGGCTGCGCTGCATCAGTCGTGCTGTCATCGTCACCGTCTCCTCCTCAGATCGCCGGCAGCCGGAACCGCGCCAGCAGCCGCGGCACCGCCCGCATCCGCGCGGCCGGGTCCTCGGCCAGGTCGCGGTTCTGGTAGAACTCGCCGACGATCAGCAGGATCGCCTGGCGGATCGGCTCGGGCACGTCTTCCGGGCCGGCGCCGTAGCCGGCATCGAAGGCCACGCGCACCGCGCCCGGCCGGTCGGCGATGTCGGGCCACGACTGGTCCATCGCCAGCCGGACCTCGCCGGGCACGGCGAGCGTGTCGACCTCGTAGACGCTGGCATCGAGCGTCTGCTCCACGCCGTCGGTGTCGAGGTACTTGACGCTCGTCACCTCCTTCAGCGGCGGGTAGGGCAGTTCGAGCGCCTTGCCCGTCTCCGGCCAGCAGTTGAAGCGCGCCTCCCAGCTCTGCGTGATCAGGGCGCGGCCGGTCATGCCGGCCCGCCCCTCCACGTCGGCCGTCGCCGTGGCGATGAGCCGCTCGATCAGGTCGTCCTCTTTGTCGCGCAGGATCCGCAGGTGCTGCTTCGCCTCGTCGAGGCTCACCGGCTTTTCTTCCGGCGCGGAGGTGAGCGAGACAGCCTGCGGAAACATCGGATTCTCCTTTGCTATCGGCGGGACGGATGTGGCCCGGAAGATTAGAGCTGCTGCACCGGCGCCAGGCGCGGATGGCCCTTGGCGATCACGCCGGAGAAGATCGTGCCGGTCGAGTTCGACCCGTTATCTTCCACCGTGATGCGCACGAAGCGCTTGCCGCCGATATAGCCGAACACGGCGGTATGCGGCTCGCCGTCGTCCGAGCCGATATCGATGCCGTTCGAGCCGTCGTCGAAGCGGAAACTGCTGCCGCCGAGCACCCCGTCGCTCACGCTGTCGACCCCGAGCAGGTGGCCGGCCTCGACATCCTCGTAATCGTCGCCCGACTCGTCCTTGTGCTCGACCTTGATCGTGAAATCCGGCGAGGCATCGCCCGACTGGGCGGCCGAGATCGCGATCAGCGCGGAATTGAAGTCCTGCAGGTCGATATCGTCGGACTCGACGTCGCCGCCGCTGTCATCGATGGTCTGCGGGGTGAGGAAGTTCTCGAGCTTCAGCTCGGAATAGGTGTCCTTCATGCTTCCCATGGCGGGTCTCCCGGTTTGGATGATGGGCGGGGCGGCGCGCCAGGGTAATGAGCCCCATGCGCCGCCCCATAAACGGTGCCGGGGATTGCGTCCCCCCGGCTGGACCTACTCACGCGGCTCGATCGAACGCTGAACCTTGGCGCACGAGCTCAAACGCCGCGCTTTCGCTGGGCATCGGTTGCGGGGGCGGGGATCGAACCCGCGACCTGCTGGTTATGAGCCAACCGCGCTGACCTCTGCGCCACCCCGCGTCAATTTGGGCCGTATCCGGGGCCGGATGGCCCCGGAAAACTCATCAACTCTCGATCTTCAGCAGCTTGTAGGCCTCGTAGTCCTGCACCCCGCCGCCGACGCGCTTGGTCGTGTAGAACCGCACGAACGGCTTGTTGGTGTAGGGATCGCGCAGAACGTTGATGTTGCGCCGGTCGACGATCAGGTAGGACCGGCGCAGATCGCCGAACACGAACGGATAGGCGTTGGCGCCGATATCCGGCATGTTGTCGTCGAACTCCGCCGGGTAGCCCAGCAACCGCGACGGTTCGCCCTGCTGGAAACTCTCCTGCCAGATGTAGTTGCCCTCGCCGTCCTTCATCTTGCGCACCACCGCAGCGGTGAGGTCGTTCATCAGCCATGTGGCCGACTGGCGCCACTTGCGGTTGAGCGCGTAGACGAGGTCGATCAGCACGTCGCCCGGGTCATCGGCCGGCAGGTCGGAGGCGTCGCCCGAGGCGATGTAGCCGACCTTGCCCCATTCGAAGCTGTCGTTCGCCACGGTCGGGTAGGCCAGCAGCCCGCGCGGCTTGCCGTTGCCGTCGCCGTTGACGAACGCGTCGCCCTCCTGGTCGGCGAACTCGATCGACACTTCCTCCGCCAGCCACTGCTCGATATTGATCTCGCCGTCCTCGAGCATGGCCTGGGAGGCCTCCGGCATCGCGTACAGCTCCATGGCGTTGAAGGTGAGCTGATCGATGATCGGCGTGTCGGTTGTCTCGCGCGACTGCGTCTCGTTGACCCAGCCCGACTTGGCGCCGCCCTTGCTGACGCGCTTCTGGAACTCCGAGGTGCCGATCTGGCGCACCGTCGCCAGCCCGCGCACCGCGCTCACCGTGGTGAGCACGCGGTCGATCTCCTGGGCCATCTCCGTGGGCACCAGGTAGCCGCCGTCCGGGTTCGACTGCGTCTGCAGCTCCGCGCGGATGCCGGAGGTGTCGCCCGAGCGGAACCAGGAATGGAACGCCGCCCGGTAGCCCGAATGCAGGCCGCCCGCGCCGCGCCGGTGCCGCGAATGCCCGCCATATCGGCCCATGACGCCGTTCGTCACGCGCCCCTGCAGCCGCGCGATCTCCGCGTCCTGCCGCGCGATCGTGTCGAGCTCGACCGGGTCCGGGTTGGCGGGCATGCCGCGGGCGCGCCGGGCATGGATCTTGCGCAGCAGTTCATTGGTGCGCGCCCGGCTGTCCTCGACGAGCGCCCGGTAGTCCCGGTATTCGGTCCTGGCCGGCTTCGCCGGCTGGCGTGCGGCCATGACTTCGCGCCGGGCCGCCGCGTATCGCTTCTTCAGCTCTGCAGTAATCGTCATGTATATCTCCTTTCCCGGCGCGCGGAGGCGTCCGCGCCCAGTTCTGCCAAGAACGCATCACTCCGCCCCCGCGGGCGCCGTCGGCCCGCGATCAGCAATTCGTCGGTCTGTCTGGCGCCGCGCCCCGCGATCGGGCGCACCTCGTCGGCGAAGCCCAGCTCGACCGCCTCATGCGCCGCGAGGTGGGTTTCGGCGTCCATCATTTCGCGCACCCGCTCGATCGGCTGCCCGGACCGGGCGGCATAGGTCGCCGCCATGCCCTCGCTGGTCTTCTCCAGCACCGGCACCAGCTCGGCGAGGATCCTGTGGTCGCCCTCGACGGCAACCCAGGCGTTGTGCAGCATCATCGCGGCGTTCTCGGCGATGACGATGTGATCGCCGGCCATCGCCACGACCGAGGCGGCCGAGGCGGCGATGCCGGTCACGACCACGGTGACGCGGCCGGACAGCGCGACGAGGTCGTTGTAGATCGCGATGCCCTCGAACACGTCGCCGCCAATGGAATTGACCGTGATCTCGACGTCGCGTCCGCCGATCTCGGCCATCCAGGCGCGCATCTCCCCCGAGGTCAGGCCCTCGCAGCCGATCTCGCCGTAAAGCTCCGCGCTGGCGACGCCGCCGGCGTCGCGCCCGATGTCCAGCCGCCCGCCGGAGAACCCGCGCGGGCGCACGCGCCCGCCGTCCGGCAGCCGCGGAACCGGGATCAGCATCTTGTTCCGCATCAGCCTTGGCCCGCGCAGGAGGTGCACAGATCGGCTTCGGCCCAGCCGCAACCTTCAGGGCACGCATCGTGCTCGGTGCAGCCGCACACGCGGCAGACCGGCCCGAGCCGCGACGGGATCGGGATGGGCGCGCCCCCGGCGGCCGTGCCTTCGGCCTGCGCCTGGGCGGCGAACGGCTTGAGCCGGACCAAGGCGTCCTCTGTCGCGGCCAGCAGCGCATCCATCAGGACGATGTTGCCTTCCTCGAACGGTCGGCTCGCCGGCGACACGCCCGGCTGTTCGGCGTGCTGGTCCTCGCCGAGGCAGTTGACCGTGTATTCCAGCGCCAGCGCACCGATCTCGCGCTGCTCGTCTTCCGTGAGCTGCGCCCACAGCGCGGCCCCGTCGAAGCGCTCGCGCGCCGGCGTCTCGGTCGTGCCTGTCATGTCTCGCTCCCACTTGGTTCCGTGTCCTCGGGCGCGGGAAGCGCCGGCTGGGCCGGACGTTCGCCCGCCCCCCGGTCGCCGGAGACCTGGCCGTCGC
>JBKGZY010000013.1:0-25565 GCA_046543175.1 Dichotomicrobium sp. | reverse complement strand
ACGCCGTTGGAGACGAACTTGTACATGAATTCGCCGCGCTCGTCGTCGCCCATGTAGACAACGACGCGCCCGTCGCGCGCCAGAACCACTTCGGCGTTCTCGTGCTTGAAGCGCCCGAGGCCGGTATGCTTGACGGGCGTGCTTTCAGGATTGGTCGGGTCGATCTCGACCACCCAGCCAAAACGGTGCGGCTCATTGGGATTCTTCGACGTGTCGAAACGCGCATCCCACTTGTGGTAGTCGTAGCCCCAGCCATCGGGACCAATGCCGTAGCGGCCATAGCCTTCGGCGGTCTGCGGCGGCAACTGGTCCTGCGTTTGGCCGGTTGTCCCGAAATAGCCATTGAAGTTTTCCTCGCAGGTGAGAAACGTGCCCCAGGGCGTCCTGCCGGAGCCGCAGTTGTTCATGGTGCCGAGCACCTCTGTACCCTCCGGGTCGGCCCTGGTCTTCATCAGGTCATGGCCTGCGGCCGGGCCGGCGATCCGCATGGGTGTGTTGTGGGTGATGCGCCGGTTGAAAGGGCTGTCCTTGACTATGGACCAACCGCTTTCGCCTTCACGGATCTCGATCACCGCGACACCTTGCAGGTTTTGCAGTTTCAGCACGTCCTCAGCGCCCGTCGGTGTCCCGTCCTCGGTATGCGGCAGGTTCACGGGGCGGTTGGTGTATTCGTGATTGACGGCGAGTAACTGCCGCCCCTGGTATGTGAAGCTCTCCATTCCGTCGGTATTTTCGCCGAACACGCGATCGGAAGCCGCGGCCGTGCCGCCGGTCTCATGGTCGAAATCGCCCTCCGCGTCGGAGAATAGCGCATCGCCCCAGCGCACCATGACCTTCCAGTGATAGCCTTCGGGCACATGCACCGTGCCGTCGGCATGCGTCGGGATCGGCGTGAAGGCGAAGCGCGAACCCGCTGCCTTCGCCTCGGCGGCTGTCATGCCGACAAGGGGCGTCCCCATTGCTGCGGCTCCCGAACCCAGGGCGAGAACGCCGCCCAGAAAGCCGCGCCGCGAGATCACGCGTTCGACAATGCGGTCAAAGTCGTTTTCGTCCGGCCGCGGGAAATTAATCTCGTCCCATTCGTCGGCGGAAATGCTGTTCAGGTCGATATCCTTCATGGCTGGCTCCCTGCTGGTTTGCCTGACGGATCAGCCCACACGTTCCCGCTGGGAGGGAGTCGTAGCCGCGCCACCTCACAGGTTGATGACAATGCAAGGACAGATATTCGTCTGGCTCACATGAAGCGAGGGCTAGCCGAGCACGATATCGAACTGGCCGGCCAGAGCGTCCGGCTCCATCGCGCTCGCGTCCTCCAGCGACACGATCACGCTTTCGCGCTGCGCTTCATCGCGGATGCTGTTTAAAACGAAATCGTGCGCATTCTTCGGCTCGCCCGCGAAATACATCTGGGTGATGAGCGTGTCGCCGCCGGGCTGCATGATCTTGAAATGGATATGCGGCGTGCGCCCGTCATAGGCCGCGGGCTTGATGGTTCGGAAGACGTAGCGGCCTTCGGCGTCGGTCTCGACGCGTCCGCGCCCCTGGAAGCCTTCATCGGCCTTGCGCCGTCCCCGTTCGTCCCACGGATGGTGATACACGCCCTCGGCGTCGCACTGCCAGATCTCGACGATCGCGCCTTCGATCGGGTTGCCCTGACGGTTCATGACGCGCCCGCGCAGATGCAGCACGGTGCCCATTGCCTTCGCGTTTTCGCCTTTCACCAGGACGAGATCGTTGTCGATATCGCCTAGCCATTCCGGCGGGTAATACGGCCCCTCCGTCTGGCCCGGCGTGGGCGTCAGTTTCGGCGCATCCGTGGCCGCGCGCGCTGGGCCGAGTTTTGCCGTGACGGCCGTGCCAAAAGCCGCGGCGAGGCCGGCAAGCGCGGCACGGCGGCCGATCCAGGGTGTGCGTATGCGGAACATCTCTTGCCTTCGCTCAAACGACGAAACGGCGGCTCAGGAGGCTCCCGATGCGGCCTCCGCCGGGGCAGGATCATGCTCCAAAAGCAGCCCGTCTTCAAGCTGAACGAGCCGGTCCATGCGTTGCGCCAGTTCCAGGTTGTGCGTGGCGATGATCGCCGCCAGCCCGGCCTTGCGCACGAACTGGAGAAGCTGCTGGAATACGCGCTCGGCCGTCGGCGGATCGAGATTGCCGGTCGGCTCGTCGGCCAGCAGGAGCTTGGGCGCATTCGCCACCGCACGGGCGATGGCGACGCGCTGCTGTTCGCCGCCGGAGAGTTCCGCCGGCCGGTGATCGGAGCGGTCCACCAGCCCGAAAATCTTAAGGAGATCGCGCGCCCGGCGCTCAGCCTCCGCCCGGTCGAGGCCCGCGATTCGCTGGGGCAGGATGACGTTCTCCAGCGCGGAAAACTCCACGAGCAGGTGGTGGAACTGGTAGACGAAGCCGACTTCGGTCCGGCGGACCTGGGTGCGTGCGGCGTCGTCGAGTGCCGCGCATTCCAGATCGCCGATGGTCACGGTCCCCTTGTCCGGCTGTTCAAGAAGCCCGAGGATCTGGAGCAGTGTCGATTTCCCGGCGCCTGACGGGCCCACCAGCGCGACGGTCTGGCCCGGCCAGATTTCCAGGTCGGCACCGCGCAGCACGTTGATCTCGCGCGGCCCCTGCCAGAAGCTGCGATGGAGGCCACTTGCCCTCAGGGCCGGTCGTGTTATCCGCTGCTCCACGATGCCTCACTCATATCTGAGGGCTTCGACCGGATCGAGCCGGGCGGCCCGCCAGGACGGGTAGAGCGTGGCCAGCACTGATAGCGACAATGCCATGATCACCACCGTTGCAACCTCGCGCAGGTCCATATCCGCCGGGAGCCGGGACAGAAAATAGACGTCCGGCGAGAACAGGTTCGTGTTCGTGACATAGGCGATGAATTCGCGGATCGCCTCGATATTCAGGCACACGAGAACGCCCAGAACCAGCCCGGCCAGCGTCCCGACGACCCCGATACTCGCGCCGGTGATGAAGAACACCCGCATGATCGCGCCGCGCGTCGCGCCCATGGTGCGCAGGATGGCGATGCTGCTGCTCTTGTCCTTCACCAGCATGATCAGCCCGGAGATGATGTTGAGCGCGGCCACCAGCACGATTAGCGTCAGAATCAGGAACATCACGTTCCGCTCGACCTTGAGCGTGTTGTAGAAAGTCGCGTTACGCTCGCGCCAGTCGGACATGACCAGATTCGGCGGCAACATCGCGGCAAGGTCGGGGCGCACGGTGTCGACCGCGTCCGGGTTGTCGAGCATGACTTCCAGCGCTGTGACGGATTTCGGGCTGTTGAAGAACGCCTGGGCATGGGACAACGGCAGGAACGCGATCGACTCGTCATACTGGCTCATGCCGATCTCGAAGATCGCCGTTACCGGGTAGCGCTGTATGCGCGGCGTCGTGCCGAAGGGCGTCGTGGAGCCGCGTGCCGAAACCAGCGTTACCGCATCCCCGACGCGCACCCCCATCGTGTTTGCCAGCCGCGTGCCGATAACGATACCTCGCTTCTCGCCGAACTCGTCGAGCGAGCCGAAATAGATATTACCGCCGACCGATTCCAGGCCCTTCAGGTCGTTTTCGCGTATGCCGCGCACGATGACGCCGCGCGAGGCGTCCTTCGCCGACATCATCACCTGCCCTTCGACCAGCGGGATCGCTTTCTTCACGCTTTCGATCTCGTGCAGGCGTTTCGCGACCTCGTCGTAGTCGGTGAATTCTCCGCCGATGGTGCGCACGAGCATGTGCCCGTTCAGTCCGAGGATCTTGTCGAACAGTTCATTGCGGAAGCCGTTCATCACCGCCATGACGATGATGAGCGTGGCGACGCCCAGCATGATGCCGATGAAGGAGAAACCGGCGATCACCGAGATGAAGCCTTCCTTGCGCCGCGCGCGGAGATAACGCAGCGCCAGCATCCATTCGAATCCGGAAAACGGTCCGGTATCCTTCGTGCGCGCCATCCGCGCTCCCTATACGAGTTGAATCGGTCGCGGCGCGTCGGCCGGCCGCTTGGCGACGAGCATGTTGAATGCTTCTTCTGGCCCCATCTTGCTACGTTCGCCGGTGGCGCGGCGCTTGACCTCGACCTCGCCGGACTTCAGGCTCTTCGGCCCGACAATCACCTGCCAGGGCAACCCCAACAGGTCCATGCTGGCGAATTTCGCGCCCGCGCGTTCGTCGGTATCGTCGTACAGAACGTCGAGCCCCGCCGCCTGCAACTTGGCGTACAGATCTTCACAAGTGGCGTCCGTCTCGGCATCGCCCACCTTGAGGTTGATGATCCCCGCATAAAATGGCGCCACGGTGTCAGGCCACACGATACCCGCCTCGTCATGGCACGCTTCGATGATCGCGGCCGGCAGGCGCGAGACGCCGATTCCGTAGGAACCGGAATGCACCGTGATCCAGTCGCCATCCGGTCCCTGAACCCGGCATCTCATCGGGTCGGAATATTTCGTGCCGAAATAGAAGATGTGGCCGATCTCGATGCCGCGCGCGCTGACCTGCTTGTCCGCAGGCACGTCGCGGGCAAACTGATCCGCGTCGTGCATGTCGCTGGTCGCGGCATATTTGCTAGTCCATTCGTCCACGATCGGCGACAGATCGCCGTCATAATCCACATCCGATGGCGCGGGTGTTTCGACGAGATCGCGGTGGCAGAACACCTCGCTCTCGCCGGTGTCGGCGAGAATGATGAATTCGTGGCTGAGATCGCCGCCGATGGGGCCGGTCTCCGCGGCCATCGGAATCGCGGTCAGGCCCATGCGCTCGAAAGTGCGCAGATAGGACACGAACATCCGATTATAGGACTTCTTCGCCTCTTCCGCCGACAGGTCGAAGGAATAGCCGTCCTTCATGAGGAACTCGCGCCCGCGCATGACGCCGAAGCGGGGCCGGACCTCGTCGCGGAATTTCCACTGGATATGATACAGGATGCGCGGCAGATCGCGGTACGACTTGACCGAGTCGCGGAAAAGCTCGGTGATCTGCTCCTCGTTGGTCGGGCCGAACAGCATGTCGCGGCCGTGCCGATCCTCGATGCGCAGCATCTCCTGGCCGTAATCGTCGTAGCGTCCGCTCTCGCGCCAGATATCAGCAAGCTGGATGGTGGGCATCAGCAACTCGACAGCGCCGGCACGGTCCTGCTCCTCACGCACGATCTGCTCGATCTTTTTCAAGGCGCGGAAGCCGAAGGGCAGCCAGATATAGATGCCCGCACTCGCCTGGCGGATCATTCCGGCACGCAGCATGAGCCGGTGCGAGACGATTTCCGCTTCCTTCGGATCATCACGCAGCATCGGCAGAAAATATTGACTCAGTCTCATTGCGGCGTCCCAACAGGTGAGGCGGATAACACCGGTCGCGAGCCGTATGGCAGGGCGCCTCAAGCGAGTATCACGGCTCGCATGCGTGCCAGCGGCATAACCGACTCTGAGCGAAAGCGCAATGCCGTGCGCCCGGTTCGCCACGCCCCGATTCATTAAACTATGCGTTCCGTCTTCAACGAATTGCTCATTGATTGGGCAACAACGTCACGAAATGATGACATCGCGCGCAGGTTGGGCTATCGTCTCCCCTGCGTCGGTGACGTAGCCAAACCGTATCTGTTGAGGAACACAATATGTGGATGCCGGTGTCACGCGCGCCCGAGTCTGGGGAGGAATAATTTCAAAATTCATAGATAGTCCGGTCAAACCGGGGTCTCGGTTGTATGGCCAAAATCAATAACAAGGGCGAGCAATCGTCCGGCTCAAAACCTCACTAAAGTGTCTTGTATTGAGACAGGCAGGGCGGACACGCCTTGCCTTTTTTGTTTCCTCCCCATTCCGGTCAATCGATAGCGTGCCAAATTTGTACCCAAGTCCGTATCACTGTCGTTATGATGCCAGGCCCCCAGTCAGGGGATTGCGTTGTTGCTTCGCTCCGGCCTTCTGGCTCCGCTGCGCTCGCAACGACTACGGACAGTTCGTCATCCAGTCGCAGCGCGACACGTCGTGATGCGCTGCTGACCCGGGATCGGGGACGCGGCCAACCGAAAATGATCCCGTGTCCGCGAAGCAGCGCAGTGCGCCGCATCGCGCACGGGATGCCTGCGGGACCACGCAATGGGACGGTGCTCATTGATCGGAAAATGCTCTACTCGAAGCGCTCGTATTGCGGCAGGAACGGGATGCTGTCGAGCGGGATCAGGTCGTAGGCCAGCACAAAGTAGATCGGCGCGAAGATCAGCGCGGAGATCACCGTCGTGATGGCAAACTTGCGCCAGATATACGGCACGACCGGGGCCGCGGGTTCGGAACCTTCTGCCACTTCGCCCTGCTCCTCCTGCGAGCGCACGCCCCACGGCAGCACGATGAACAGAACCATCCACCAGCAGATGAGATAGATGGCGATTGCGAATGGCAGGCTCATGCGTGCCTCCTGAAACATTTTCCGGGGCTGCGGATGCCGGTCCGCGTGGGGCGCTCCCGAGTGTGCGAAAACACCGCACGCCCGTCGATCCGGCTTTCATTGGCGCGCTCGCGATATCCAAGGCGCAAAAGTGACGGTCACGCCTGTTCCAGTTCGACCAGCGTGCCGCAGAAATCCTTGGGGTGGAGGAACAGCACCGGCTTGCCATGCGCGCCGATCTTGGGCTTGCCATCGCCGAGCACGCGCGCGCCGTCGGCGAGCAGCTTGTCGCGGGCGGCCTCGATGTCCGCCACCTCGTAGCAGATGTGATGGATGCCGCCCTCGGCGTTCTTCTCCAGGAATCTGGCGATGGGCGAGGCATCGCCCAAGGGCTCCAGCAATTCGATCTTGGTGTTGGGCAGCTCCACGAACACCGTGCTGACGCCGTGATCCGGCTGTTCCACCAGGTCGGAAACCGCCGCGCCCAGCGTGTCGCGGTAAATGGCCGCCGCGGCGCGGGCGCAGGGCACGGCAATGGCAACATGGTTCAGGCGTCCGAGCACCGTCGCTCTCCCGGTCGGTCAATTGACGTCTGTGTCATCATAATCGGCCGGCTCAAACCGTGGCAACGCGCACCGTGCATAGCGGCTTCTTGCCCCAGGCCTGATTGATCGCGCTGCGCACGGACCGGCGCACCGCCTCGCCGACCAGCTTGGCATCCTTGCGGCGCGGACGCGGAATACTGTCATAGGCACCGAACATCGCGCTCTCGGCGATCTCCTCGAAGCTCCGGCCGTGATTGTCGGCGGCGGGAATGCCGTGAATGACCAGCTCGGGATCGGCCGCCATTTCCCCCTTGCCGTCCAGCACGAGAAACACCGTCACTGTGCCGACGAAGCTCAGCTTGCGTCGCTCGCGCAGCGGACCGTCGTCCGCGCGTGTCAGGAGGTAGCCATCGCGCAGCATGCGGCCTACAGGCACCTCGTCGACGATCTCCGGCTCGCCGGGGTAAAGCCGCGCCATGACGCCGTTGTGAACACCGGAAAGCGCCGGCACATTCTCGCTTCTGGCCAGCTTCAGGTGCTCGAAGACATGCCGGTGCTCGCCATGCATCGGCACGACCACGCGCGGGCGCGTCCACTGATACATCTGGCGCAGTTCGCCGCGCCGGGCGTGGCCGGATGAGTGGATCGGCCCGTCGGGATGCTCGGTAATCACCTCCACGCCCATGCGCGCCAGCTTGTTCTGGACCGCGTGGACCTCGTTCTCGTTGCCGGGGATTGTGCGGCTGGAATAGATCACCCAGTCGCCGCGCGACAGCGTGACATTGGGGTGCTGATCCTCCGCGATCCGGGCGAGCGCGGCGCGTGGCTCGCCCTGACTGCCGGTGCACAGCGCGAGCACCTTGTCCGGCGGCAGGTAGCCGTATTCCTCTTCGCCGAGATAGGCGAGATGCTTCGGCCAGTAGCCGCATTCCTCCGCCGTCTCGATGATGCGGCGCATGGCCCGGCCCACGATGACGAGATGCCGGCCGGCCGCGCGTGCGGCCTCCGCGACCGCGATCAGCCGCGCGACATTGGAGGCGAAGGTGGTGAAGGCGACGCGCTGGGGCGCTTCGGCCACCAGCTTGGCGAGGTTCCGCGCTACCAGCGCCTCGGAAACGGTCATGCCCTCGACTACCGCGTTGGTGCTGTCGCAGATCAGCGCATCGACGCCTTCAGCGCCAAGCTCTTTCAGCCGCGCCTCATTGGTCGGCTTGCCCAGGCCCGGCTCGGCGTCGATCTTCCAGTCCGCCGTGTGAACTACCAGCGCGCCGCCCGCACGGATCGCCAGCGCGTTGGTCTCGGGAATCGAATGCGCCATGTTGACGAACTCGACATCGAACGGGCCGATAGCGAGCCGCCCCTCATACGGCACTTCGATCATCTCAACCTGAGTGCCCCATTCGTGCTGGGCGAGCTTGCCGCGCAGCAGCATCAGCGCGAACTTGCTGCCGTAGACCGGCACGCGCAGGCGCGGCCACAACTCCACCACCGCGCCGAAGTGGTCCTCGTGCGCGTGCGTGAGCACGATCCCGGCGAGGTTGCGCTCGGCCTCAACGAAGCGGATATCCGGCGTGATGATCTCGATGCCGGGCTCGGCGGCACTGGGGAAGGTGACGCCGCAATCGACCATCAGCCATTGGCGGTCATCGGCCGGACCGACGCCGTACAGGTACATGTTCATGCCGATTTCGCCGATCCCGCCGAGGGGGAGGAAAACAAGCTCGGCCGTTTCTTTGTTATTCATGATGTGCCGTTGCCGTGTTGCTGCCGGGACCCTGCCAGCCGATGGCGACGTCGCCCGCGGTGATAAGCCTCTCCCCGTTGTCGCGGCGCAGACGAAGCGCGCCCGTCTCGTCCAGCCCGGCGAACCGCCCTTCGATGCGCTCGCCCCCGAGCCGCACCGAGATCGGCGTACCGAGCGGGGCGGCGTGACGCAGCCAGGCGCTGCGGATATGAGCAAAACCCGCGCCAGCGGCCCAGACCAACAGCCAGCGCGCTGTGGCATCGGCCAGCGCGGCGAGCGCGTCCCGCGGCGCGGCCGAACAGCCATGATCGCGCAGACAGGCCACCTCCCGGTCGAGCCCGGACGGCGCTGCGGCGAGGTTGAGCCCGGTGCCAATCACGACCGCGCGCGCGCCGTCATCCATGACCGCGCTTTCGATCAGAACCCCGCCGAGCTTTGCTCCATCCAGCATGATGTCGTTCGGCCATTTCAGCCGCAACCCCGCGACGACTGGGCCATCACTCGCAACCGTCGCGATGGCGTCGCGCGCGGCCAGTCCGGCCAGCAGCGGCAGGCCGCCGATCGCCTCCGCGGCGCAGTCCGGGCGCAGCAGCACGCTCGCATAGAGATTGCCGGCAGGCGAATCCCAGCCCCGCCCGAGCCGGCCGCGCCCTTTCGTTTGTCGCCCGCCCCAGACCCAGAGCGGCGGCTGGGCGCCTTGCGTGGCGAGGCGCATCGCGTGGGCGTTGGTCGACGGCGTTTCGGGCAGAAATATCGCGCGGTGCCCGTCGGGCAGGGTGACGTCGTGATGCGCATCCATCAGTTCAGCAGCGCCTTGGCGGCGGCATCGGCGGCGGCAACGAGCGGGCCGGGCGCCAGGAAAAACAGGATCGTGAATGCGCTGGTGACGGCCAGAACAAATCCGGGGCCGCGTTCCAGCGGCTGAAAGGCGTCGGCCGGTTCGTCAAAATACATGACCTTCACGACGCGCAGGTAATAGAACGCGGCGATCACCGAGGCCACCACGCCGATCACCGCGAGCCAGGATAGCCCGGCATTCACCGCGGCGGCGAACACGTAGAACTTGGCGAAAAAGCCGGCGAGCGGCGGGATGCCCGCCATCGAGAACATCAGCATGGCCAGCAGGAAGGCGAGCATCGGCTGGTTGCGCGACAGGCCGGAAAGCTCGTCGATGCCTTCGACCATGCCTTCTGAGCGACGCATCGACAGGATGCAGGCGAAGGTGCCCAGCGTCATCGCCACGTAGATCGCCAGATAAACCAGCACCGCCTGCGTGCCCTGCTGGCTGCTGGCTGAAAGGCCTACGAGCATGTAGCCGACATGGCCGATGGAGCTGTAGGCCATCAGCCGCTTGATATTTTTCTGGCCGATGGCTCCGAACGCGCCCAGCCCCATCGAGGCGACCGCGATGGCAATGACGATCTGCTGCCATTCCGCCGCCAGCGCCGGGACCGCGCTCATCAGCACGCGCACCAGAAGCCCGACAGCCGCCGCCTTGGACGCTGCGGAGAACAGCGCTGTGGCAGGCGTGGGCGCGCCTTCGTAGACATCCGGCGTCCACATGTGGAACGGCACCGCCGAGACCTTGAACGCCAGTCCGGTCAAAAGGAACACCAGCCCGAAGATCAATCCGAGGGACGGGCCGGCGGTCTGCGCGGACAGCGCGATTGCCTCGAACGACGTGCTGCCGGTGAAGCCGTAAAGCAGCGACGCGCCGTAGAGCAGGAAGCCGGAGGACAGCGCCCCGAGCACGAAATATTTCAATCCGGCCTCGCTGGAGCGCAACGACTCGCGCCGGAACGCGGCGATCACGTAAAGCGACAGGCTTTGAAGCTCCAGCGCCAGGTAAAGCGAGATCAAGTCGTTGGCGGACAGCATCATCATCATACCCGCCGTTGCCAGGAGCACCAGCACCGGGTATTCCGTGATGTTGAGCTGCGCGCCGCGCAGATAGTCCTGCGACATGGTCAGCGCCAGCGCCGAGGCGAGCAGGACCAGCACCTTCATGAAGCGGGCGAAGCCGTCGGCGATGAAGGCGCGATCGAACAGAGTCGCGGTTTCGGGCGGCTGCGCGATCACCAGCACGGCGGCGACGAGCAGCGCGGCCACGCTCGCCCATGTCACGAAACGCGTGGTGCCTGTCGTGAACACCGAGATCATCAGCATCGTGACCGCGGACAGCAGCAGGAACGCTTCCGGCACGATCGCCTGATAGGCGGTGAGGAACGCGATGATCTGTTCCACGGCCTGAACCTCTTAGTGGGCCGCGGCGAGGCGCGCCTGTTCGGCGGCGGCCAGCGCGGCGTTGTAGTCTTCAACCAGGTTGGCGACGGACTGATTCGTCACGTCGAGCAAGGGCGATGGATAGAAGCCGAACAGCAGCGTCAGCGCCACCAGCGGGAGCATGATCGCGGCCTCGCGCGGCGTCATGTCGGTGATCGCGCGCAGGGACGGCTTCTCGAGCACGCCGAAGATGATCTGACGGTACAGCCACAGCGCATAGACCGCCGACAGGATCACGCCGAGCGCCGCGAACACCGCCAGCCATGTGTTGATCTGGAATGCTCCGGTGAGGGCAAGGAACTCGCCTACGAAGCCGCTCGTTCCCGGCAGGCCGACATTGGCCATCGTGAACACCATGAAGCAGAAGGCGTAAAGCGGCATCCGGTCGGCCAGCCCGCCATAAGCGGCGATCTCGCGGGTGTGAATCCGGTCATAGACCACGCCGACACACAGGAACAGCGCGGCCGACACGATCCCGTGGCTGAGCATCTGGAAGATGCCGCCCTGCACGCCCTGCGTGGTGAGCGTGAACACGCCCATCGTCACGAAGCCCATATGCGCCACCGACGAATAGGCGATCAGCTTCTTCATGTCGTCCTGCGCGAATGCCACCATCGAGGTGTAGATGATCGCGATGACGCTGAGCGCGAAAATAAGCGGCGCGAGATCGGCCGAGGCGATCGGGAACATCGGGATGGAAAAGCGCAGGAAACCGTAGCCGCCCATCTTCAGCAGGATCGCGGCCAGCACGACCGATCCGGCGGTGGGCGCCTCGACATGCGCGTCGGGCAGCCATGTATGCACCGGCCACATCGGCATTTTGACCGCGAAGGAGGCCAGGAAGGCCAGCCACAGCCAGGTCTGCATCCCCGGCGGGAAGTCGTAGTTCAGCAGCGTCGGAATGTCGGTCGTCCCGGCCTCGTTATACATCACGAGGATCGCCACCAGCATCAGCACCGAGCCGAGCAGCGTGTAGAGGAAGAACTTCAGGCTGGCATACACCCGGCGCTGGCCGCCCCACACACCGATGATCAGGAACATCGGGATCAACCCACCCTCGAAGAACAGGTAGAACACTACCAGATCAAGCGCGCAGAACACGCCGATCATTAGCGTCTCGAGCACGAGGAAGGCGATCATGTATTCCTTCACGCGCTCGGTGATCGAGACCCAGCTCGCCAGAATGCACAGCGGCATGACGAAGGTCGTCAGGATCACGAACAGCATCGAGATGCCGTCCACGCCGACGTGGTAGGTAATGCCGGTTGCGAACCATTCGTATTTCTCGACGAACTGGAAATCGGCCGTGGTCAGATCGAACTCCGCCCAGACCAACAGCGACAGCGCGAAGGTTATGACCGTGGTCCACAGCGCGACATAGCGCGCGTTGCGCGCGGCGATGGCGTCGTCGCTGCGGATCAGGAAGATGAACAGCGCGCCGGCGAGCGGCAGGAAGATCGTGGCTGACAGGATCGGCCAGTCGGACATGCCTTAAAAGCCCCCGCGGCTCAGGATGAGATAAAGGAAATAGCTGATGATGATCGCCACGCCGACCAGCATGATGAAAGCGTAGTGGTAGACGAAGCCGGTCTGAAAGCGCACGACCCGGTTGGTGATATCGACCACCCGGGCGGAAATGCCGTCCGGGCCGAGACCGTCGATGATCGCGCCGTCGCCGATCTTCCAGAACTGGCGGGACAGCCATGTATAGGGCCGCACGAAAACCCAGTCATAGAGCTCGTCGAAATACCACTTGTTCAGCAGGAACAGGTGGATTGGCTTGAAGGCGCGCATCAGGAAGCCGGGGATCCACGGCAGGGCGATGTAGGATAGCCACGCGACACCCAGCCCCGTAATCATCATCGCCGTCGGCGCGCCGACGACCCATCCGGGGACGTGATGCAGGTCTTCAAGGATCGTGTTGCCTTCGGCGGTGAACAGCGATCCGCCCCAGAAGGCCGCATGGCCCTCGCCAATGAACAGCGGGTAGAACACATAGCCCGCCGCCAGCGAGCCGACGGCCAGCGCGATCAGCGGCACAGTCATCACGTAGGGCGACTCGTGCACCTTGGAGAACGTCTCTTCACTCATACGCGGCGTGCCGTGGAAGGTCATGAACATCAATCGCCAGGAATAGGCCGAGGTCAGGAAGGCCGCGATCACGGTCGCCCAGAAGGCGTAGAAACTCGCCGGGTTCTGCGCCGCATAGGCCGCCTCGACAACGGCGTCTTTGGAGAAGAACCCTGCGGTCAGTGGAAAGCCGGTCAGGGCGAGCGTGCCTATCAGCATCATCGCCCAGGTGAGCGGAATCTTGCGCGCGATGCCCCCCATTTTGCGCAGATCCTGCTCGTCGTGCAGCGCGTGGATCACAGAGCCGGAGCCCAGGAACAAGAGCGCCTTGAAGAAGGCGTGCGTGAACAGGTGGAAGATGCCGACCGAGTAGGCGCCGACGCCCATCGCGACGAACATGTAGCCGAGCTGCGAGCAGGTCGAATACGCGATCACCCGCTTGATGTCGTTCTGCGCGATGCCCACCGTCGCGGCGAAAAACGCGGTCATGGCGCCGAAGGCCGTCACCACCGTCAGCGCGACCGGCGCAAGCTCGAACAGCGGCGACATGCGCGCGACGAGGAACACGCCCGCAGTCACCATGGTCGCGGCGTGGATCAATGCGGAGACCGGCGTCGGGCCTTCCATCGCGTCGGGCAGCCAGGTGTGCAGCAGGAACTGCGCCGACTTGCCCATCGCGCCCATGAACAGCAGCAGGCAAACGGTCGTCAGCAGGTCGAAATCCTGCCCGAGGAAATGGATCGTTTCGTCGGTTTTGCCCGGCGCGGCGGCGAAGATCGCGTCCAGGCTGATCGTGCCGAAGCTGGCGAAGATCGCAAAGATGCCGAGCAGGAAGCCGAAATCGCCGACGCGGTTGACGACGAACGCCTTGATCGCCGCGGCATTCGCCGAGGGCTTGTGATACCAGAACCCGATCAGCAGATAGGACGCCAGCCCGACGCCCTCCCAGCCGAAGAATAGCTGAAGCAGATTGTCCGCCGTGACCAGCGCGAGCATGGCGAAGGTGAACAGCGACAGGTAGGCGAAGAAGCGCGGCTGGCCCTCGTCGTGCTCCATGTAGCCGATGGAATAGATATGCACCAGGCTGGAGATGGTCGTGACGACGACCAGCATGACCGCCGTCAGCGTGTCGATGCGCAGGCTCCACTCCGCCACAAGGTCGCCCGAGACGATCCACTCGAACAGGGTGATGCGCGCGGTCTCGCCGTCGAAGCCGACCGCGAAAAAGCCGATCCACGACAAAATCGCACTGACGACGAGCAGGATGCTGGCCAGCCAGCCCGATGCCGCGTCGCCGATGTATCGGCCGAACAGGCCGATAAAGACCGCGCTGAACGCTGGAAGAAGAACGATGGCGGTATACATTGTTTTTCAGCCGTCCCCGTCGCTAAACCCGCGTCAGCCCTTGAGCACGTTGATTTCATCGACCGCGATGGTGCCGCGGTTGCGGTAATAGACCACAACGATCGCCAGTCCGATGGCCGCTTCCGCCGCGGCGACCGTGAGGACGAACAGGGTGAACACTTGCCCCACGAGATCGTTCAGGAACGCCGAGAAGGCGACCAGATTGATGTTCACCGCGAGCAGGATGAGCTCGATGGACATCAGGATGACGATCACGTTCTTGCGGTTGATGAAGATGCCGAACACGCCCAGCGTGAACAGGATCGAGGCGACCGTCAGGTAGTGGGCCAGTCCGATATCCATGTTGTCGTGCTCCTGTGCGCCGCGACTGGCAGCAAGCGATACGGATCGCGCATGCGCGGACGCCGCGGAATGAAAGACATCACAAGCCCTGGCCGGGTTCGACGTGACGGACCTCGATGGCGTCGGCAGGCCGGCGGGCGACCTGCGCGGCGATGTCCTGGCGTTTTACGCCTTCACGCTGGCGCAATGTCAAGACGATGGCGCCGATCATCGCCACCAGAAGAATGATGCCGGCAAGCTCGAAGAAATAGACGTAGTCGGTGTAAAGGATCGCGCCGAGGGCTTCGGTATTGGTCATGTCGTTGCCGGCGATGGGGGCGGCGCGCTGCGCCAGGCTCTGCTCCGAGATGCTCCAGGCGCCGATGACCAGCGTCAATTCCGCCAGCAGAACGATGCCGATGGCCGCGCCGATCGGCAGGTACTTGACGAAGCCTGCACGCATCTCCGCGAAATCCACGTCGAGCATCATGACGACAAACAGGAACAGCACCATAACGGCGCCGACATAGACCACCACGAGGATCATGGCGAGAAATTCCGCGCCCAGCAGCACGAACAGCCCGGCGGAATTGAAGAAGGCGAGGATCAGGAACAAGACGGCATGCACTGGATTGCGCACCGTGATCACCATCAGCGCGGAGCCGATGATGATCACCGAGAAGATGTAAAAGAAAGCCCCCGCGACCATGCCTTAGACGTTCCGCTCGGTTGAATCGACGCTCGTGAGGGTTAACGGTACGGCGCATCCAGCGCAAGGTTTTTGGCGATCTCGCGCTCCCAGCGATCCCCGTTCGCCAACAGCTTCTCCTTGTCGTACAGAAGCTCCTCGCGGGTCTCGGTGGCGAACTCGAAATTCGGCCCCTCGACGATGGCGTCGACCGGGCAGGATTCCTCGCAGTAGCCGCAATAGATGCACTTCACCATGTCGATGTCATAGCGCGTGGTGCGCCGCGTGCCGTCGGCACGCCGCGGCCCGGCCTCGATGGTGATGGCCTGCGCGGGACAGATCGCCTCGCAGAGCTTGCAGGCGATGCAGCGCTCCACGCCGTTGGGGTAGCGGCGCAGGGCGTGTTCGCCGCGAAAGCGCGGGCTGAGCGGGCCTTTCTCGAACGGGTAATCGACCGTGGCTTTCGGCGACACCAGGTATTTCAGCCCGAGCCAAAAGGCGGCGGCGAACTCCGCCAGCACGGCGCCCCTGAGGATTTGGGCGATTCGGCTCATGAGACCTCCTTACTGCGCTGCGGCGCCGGTGTATTGCAGGACACCCGCGACGATGACGACCATCGCCAGCGAAAGCGGCAGAAACACTTTCCAGCCCAGGCGCATGAGCTGGTCATAGCGGAAACGCGGCACGATGGCCTTGACCATCGCGAACATGAAGAAGACGAGAATGACCTTCAGCGTGAACCAGATCACGCCGGGAATCCAGTTGAACGGGGCGATGTCGAACGGCGGCAGCCATCCGCCGAGGAACAGGATCGTGGTCAGCGCGCACATCACGGTGATCGCGACATACTCACCCAGCATGAATAGCAGGTACGGCGTTGAGGAATACTCCGCCATGAAACCCGCCACCAGTTCCGATTCGGCCTCCGGCAGGTCGAAGGGCGGCCGGTTGGTCTCCGCCAGCGCGGAGATGAAGAACACGATGAACATCGGGAGCAGCGGCAGCCAGTACCAGTTGAACAGGCCCCAGTCGCCACGCTGCGCGTTCACGATGTCGGTGAGGTTGAGCGAGCCGGCCACCAGCAGCACGGTGATGATGACGAAGCCGATGGACACTTCATACGACACCATCTGCGCTGCGGAGCGCAGAGCGCCGAGGAACGGGTATTTCGAGTTTGACGCCCAGCCGCCCATGATGACGCCGTAAACGCCGAGCGAGGAAATCGCGAAGATGTAGAGGATGCCGACATTAATGTCGGCCACGACCCAGCCGTCGGCCACCGGGATCACTGCCCAGGCGGACATGGCCAGCACCGACATGACGACGGGCGCGAGCAGGAAAACCGGCCGGTCGGCCGCTGCGGGGATTACCGGCTCTTTCAGCACGAACTTGATGAAATCGGCGAAGGATTGCAGCAGCCCGAACGGCCCGACGACATTCGGTCCCTTGCGGAGCTGCACTGCCGCCCAGATCTTGCGGTCGGCCAGCAGCAGAAACGCGATGATCAACAGCACGCTGGACAGAAGCAGCGTGCTTTGGGCAAGCATGATTGCTGTCGGCAGGCCGTAATTGGTCCAGAATTCAGCCATCGGTTCCCGTCACTCCCGTGGTGTCGGCCTGCTCCAGCGCCGCCTGTTCCTGCATGACATGCGAGGCGCGCGCGATCGGGTTGGTCAGGTAATAGCTCTCGATGGGCGTGGTAAACGGCGCCGTCCCCACCTCGGCATCGCCTTTCGCCAACGCCTCGATGTCGGCCGTGGCACCCGGCAAGAATTCGTCGATCTGCGCAAGGTGCGGATGATCGCGGTACAGCGCCGTGCGCAACTCCGCCAATGTATCGAAGGGCAGGGCCCTGCCAAGATGGCCCGACAGTGCGCGGATGATCGCCCAGTCCTCGCGCGCCTCGCCGGGCGGGAACACCGCGCGCGGGGCGATCTGAACGCGGCCCTCGGTGTTGACGTAGGTACCGTCCTTCTCGGTATAGGTCGCGCCGGGCAGGATGACATCGGCCAGCCGCGCGCCGCTGTCGCCGTGGCTGCCCTGGTAGATCACGAAGGCGTCGCCCGTCCGGCTGACGTCGAACTCATCCGCGCCGAGCAGGTACAGCACGTCGATCTCATGAGTCTCGACCTTGGCGAGCATCTGCTCCAGGCCCACGCCTTCCTCGGACGGGACGCAGCCGACATCCAGCGCGCCTACGCGCCCCGCGGCGGTGTGCAGCACGTTGAAGCCGTTCCAGCCCTCGTCGGCCCTCAGCATGCCAGTGTTGACCGCTGTCTGCGCGGCCAGCCGCAGGACGCCTTCGCCGTCGGGCCGCGCCAGCGCGCCTTGCCCCACAATCAGCATCGGACGCTCGGCGTTCTTGAGCGCTTCGGCAAAGCTGTGCCGGCCTTCGGCGATTTCGCGCAGCGTCTCCGGCCCTGCGCCGAGATAGGTGTAGTCGTAGGTGAGATCGGCCCGCTCGCCGATCACGCCGATCTTTGCGTGCCGGGTCCGGTAGCTCTTCAGGATGCGCGCGTTGAGAACGGCGCTTTCCTTGCGCGGATTGGAGCCGATCAGCAGGATTGCGTCGGCTTCGTCGATCCCCGCGACGCCGGTGTTGAAGATGTAGCTGGCCCGGCCGTGCCTCGGGTTCAGCGCGGCGCCGTCCTGCCGGCACTCCACGAATGGCGAGCCGAGGCCATCCATCAGCGATTTCAGGGCAAAGGCGTCCTCGACCGGGGCGAGATCGCCGATCACCGCGCCGATGCGCCGCGAGGCCGTGTTGCGCAGCCGCGCGGCGATGGCGTTGAACGCCTCGCCCCATTTGACCTCGCGCAGCGTGCCGTCCTTGCGCACATAGGGCCGGTCGAGCCGCTGGCGGCGCAGCCCGTCCCAGACGAAGCGCGTCTTGTCGGAAATCCACTCCTCGTTCACATCGGCATGCTCACGCGGCAGGAAGCGCATCACCTCGCGGCCGCGGGAATCCACCCGTATGTTCGCGCCGAGCGCGTCCATCACGTCGATGCTCTCGGTCTTGCTCAGTTCCCACGGCCGCGCTGTGAAGGCATAGGGCTTGGAGGTCAGCGCGCCGACCGGGCACAGGTCGATGACATTGCCGGAAAGCTCCGACGTCATGCCCTGCTCCAGATAGGTCGTGATCTCCATGTCCTCGCCGCGCCCGATCGCACCCAGCTCCGACACGCCCGCCACTTCCGTCATGAAGCGCACGCAGCGGGTGCAGTGGATGCAGCGCGTCATGATGGTCTTGATGAGCGGGCCGATATTCTTGTCCTCGACCGCACGCTTGTTTTCGTGGAAGCGGCTGCCGTCCACGCCGTAGAACATCGCCTGGTCCTGCAAATCGCATTCGCCGCCCTGATCGCAGATCGGGCAGTCGAGGGGATGGTTGATCAGCAGGAACTCCATCACGCCTTCGCGCGCCTTCTTGACCAGCGGGCTGTCGGTGCGCACCTGCGGCGGGCTGCCGTCACGGCCCGGGCGCATGTCGTTGACGCTCATGTGGCACGACGCGATCGGCTTGGGCATCCCGACCACCTCGACGAGGCACATGCGGCAGTTGCCCGCGATCGACAGGCGCTCGTGGTAGCAGAAGCGCGGGATTTCCTCGCCGGCCTCCTCGCAGGCCTGCAGCAGGTTGATCCCGTCCTCGACCTCGATCTCGCGATCGTTGATGATCAGCTTTGGCATATGCTGCTCATTTCCTCTGCCCCACGATCAGCTAACGCGCGGGGGCCATCCGTGAATTCTGCGTATCGCTCGACGGCCCAGAAGGTCCATCTCGAAGCTCAAGCACAGCGCGCCTCGCGCCACAATCTCGCCGACGGCAAGCTTTCCCAGCCAAAGGCATGCTCACTGGGACCATGCTTTTGCAGGTATTCCAGCCTTTCGCGTCCCTCTAGCGCGCCGGGGCGATGAGCCGGGTCGATCCACCACATCGCGAAGTGGGCACTGTCCATCGTGTCGAACCAGTTGGTCCGCCGCTTGTAAAAGGCGGCGTGAACAGTGCGCCAGACAAAGCTCTCCAATGCTTCCGGACTTTCCCAGACCGACATGTTCACGATGATCATGGGGTCGTCATAGGCGCTGATCGCCGTGGCATTGCCGCTATCGTCCTGAAGACGCCAGACGAAGCCGGGCATCCGCTCCGCAGCGGCATTCACCCGGTCAAGGTTGTCGAAGAACTCGGCCACCCGCGGATCGCCTTCAGGGTAGCGCAAGCGGGCGATATTGATCTGGGCAAGATATTTCATGCTTACTCCGCTGCAATTCCCTTTGCCTCGGCGCGCCGGCTGATCGCCTCGATGCGCCCTTCGATCTCGCCGCGGAAATGGCGGATCAGCCCCTGGATCGGCCAGGCCGCGGCGTCGCCCAGCGCGCAGATCGTGTGACCCTCAACCTGTTTCGTCACGTCCAGCAGCATATCGATTTCCCGCTTGGTCGCGTTCCCCTCGATCATGCGGGTGAGCACGCGCCACATCCACCCCGTTCCCTCGCGGCACGGCGTGCACTGGCCGCAGCTTTCATGCTTGTAGAAATACGCGATGCGCGTGATCGCGGCGATGATGTCGGTTGACTTGTCCATGACGATCACAGCGGCAGTGCCGAGGCCGGACTGCACGTCGCGCAGCGCGTCGAAATCCATCAACAGGTCGTCGCATTGCCAATGCGGCACCAACGGCACCGACGAGCCGCCCGGAATCACCGCGAGGAGGTTGTCCCAGCCGCCGCGCACGCCGCCGGCATGACGCTCGACAAGCTCGCGCAATGGGATGCTCATCTCCTCCTCGACCGTGCACGGCTCCTCGACATGCCCAGAGATGCAGAACAGCTTTGTGCCGGTGTTGTTCGGCCGGCCCAGCCCGGCGAACCAGGCGCTGCCGCGGCGCAGGATTTCCGGCACGACGGCGATGGACTCGACGTTATTCACCGTGGTCGGCGCGCCCCACAGGCCCACATTGGCCGGGAACGGCGGCTTCAGGCGCGGCTGGCCCTTCTTGCCTTCCAGGCTTTCCAGCAGCGCGGTTTCCTCGCCGCAGATATACGCGCCGGCGCCGTGATGGATGTAGATATCGTAATCCCAGCCGTGGATGTTGTTCGGCCCGATCAGGTTCGCATCGTAAGCCTCGTCGATGGCCGCCTGGAGGATTTCGCGCTCGCGGATGTATTCGCCGCGGATATAGATGTAGCAGGTGTGCGAGCCCATCGCGAAACCGGCGAGGAGGCAGCCTTCGAGGAAGATATGCGGATCATGCCGCATGATCTCGCGGTCCTTGCAGGTGCCCGGTTCGGATTCGTCGGCGTTGACGACGAGGTAATGCGGGCGGCCGTCGCTCTCCTTGGGCATGAACGACCATTTCAGCCCCGTGGGGAAGCCCGCGCCGCCGCGCCCGCGCAGACCGGATTCCTTCACTTCCTCCAGAATGGCGTCGCGCCCTTCTTCCAGCAGCGCCTTGGTTCCGTCCCAGGCGCCGCGCTTGCGCGCGCCGTGCAGGCCCCAGTCGTGCAGGCCATACAGGTTGGTGAAGATGCGGTCCTTGTCGTCGAGCATATGCTCTCGGCTCCCTTGACTCATTCGCCGGGTTCGGCGCCGCGCTCGTAGATGCTGCGGTTGGTGAGCGTCGTCAGCCCGCTGACCGGCGCGGATTTCTGGCGCTTGACCTGCGGGCCGGGCGTCACCGGCTTGCCGTCGCGCAGATTGTCGAGAAGCTGCGCGAAACTGTCCGCCGTCAGGTCTTCGTAATAATCGGCGTTGATCTGCACCATTGGCGCGTTCACGCAGGCGCCGAGGCATTCCACCTCAACCCAGGAAAACAAGCCGTCTTCCGTGACTTCGCCAACCTCGCCGATCCGATCGCGGCACACGGCCTTCAGGTCTTCCGCGCCGCGCAGCATGCACGGCGTCGTCCCGCAAAGCTGCACGTGATACTTGCCGACCGGCGACAGGTTGAACATCGTGTAGAATGTCGCAACCTCGTATGCGCGGATATACGGCATCTCCAGCAGGTCTGCGACATAGCGAATTGCCGGCTCCGGCAGCCACCCGTGCTGTTCCTGCGCGCGCCACATGAGCGGCAGGATCGCCGCCCACTGGCGATCTTCGGGATACTTTGCGATCTGTTGCTTCGCCCAGGCCAGGTTTTCCTCGGTGAACGCGAAGCTCTCCGGCTGGATCGGGTCGAGACGGCGTACGCTCATGAATGGTCCTCCGGGCCGGTCAGCGGTCCACCTCGCCGAAGACGATGTCGATCGAGCCGAGGATCGCCGAGACGTCGGCCAGCATGTGCCCCTTGGTCAGAAATTCCATCGCCTGCAAGTGCGTGTAGCCGGGGGCGCGGATCTTGCAGCGATACGGGCGGTTCGTGCCGTCGGCGACGAGATAGACGCCGAACTCGCCCTTCGGCGCTTCCACCGCCGCGTAGACTTCGCCTTCGGGCACGTGGAAGCCCTCGGTGAACAGCTTGAAATGGTGGATCAGCGCCTCCATTGAGCGCTTCATCTCGCCGCGGCGTGGCGGCGTCACCTTGTTGTTGGGCGCGAGCACCTCGCCCTGTCCCTCGCCCGAAGTCAGCTTGTCGATGCACTGCTTCATGATCCGCACGGACTGGCGCATCTCTTCCATGCGCACGAGGTAGCGGTCGTAGCAGTCGCCGTTCTTGCCGACCGGGATGTCGAACTCGAAATCGTTGTAGTTTTCGTAGGGCTGCGCGCGGCGCAAATCCCAGGCGCCGCCCGACCCGCGCACCATCACCCCGGAGAAGCCGCGCGCGAGCGCCTCGTCAAGCGTGACCACGCCGATATCGACGTTGCGCTGCTTGAAGATGCGGTTCTCCGTCAGCAGCGCCTCGATATCATCGAGCACCTTCAGGAACGGATCGCAGAACGCCGCGATGTCGTCGATCAACTCGGGTGGCAGATCCTGATGCACGCCGCCGGGGCGGAAATAATTGGCGTGCAGCCGCGAGCCGGAGGCGCGCTCGTAGAAGATCATCAGCTTCTCGCGCTCCTCGAAGCCCCAGAGCGGCGGGGTGAGCGCGCCGACATCCATCGCCTGCGTGGTGATGTTGAGCAGATGGCTGAGCAGCCGGCCGATCTCGGAGAACAGCACGCGGATGATCTGGCCGCGAATCGGCACGTCGACGCCGACCAGCCGCTCGATCGCCAGGCAGAAGGCGTGTTCCTGGTTCATCGGTGCGACGTAATCGAGCCGGTCGAAATAGGGGATCGCCTGGAGATAGGTCTTGTACTCGATCAGCTTTTCGGTGCCGCGATGCAACAGACCGATATGCGGATCGACGCGCTCGACGACCTCGCCGTCAAGCTCCAGCACGAGGCGCAGGACGCCATGCGCCGCGGGGTGCTGCGGCCCGAAATTGATTGAGAAGTTGCGGAGTTCCGCCTCAGCTTCGGCCATCGGCCCGTCAGTCCTTCTCTTCGCTCGCGCCGAACATCTCGAACACCTGCTGTCCGGTCAGCCGCGTGGTCGCGTTGGCGAATTCGTAGTAAGCCGGCTTCTCGTCGATAAAGATTTCCGACGTCAGAGCAAGGCCCGTATCGTCGTCGAGTGTCCCGACGCTCAGCGCAACATGCGAACCGTCCTGCATCCGCCAGAACAAATGCGTCCCGCAGTCGCGGCAGAATCCCCGCTCACCCCATTCCGAGGCCCGGTACGTGGCGACGCGTTCCGCGTTTTCGAAACGCATGTCGTCGTTCGTCTCCACATTGAGAAGCGGTCCGCCTGACCACCGCCGGCACATCGTGCAATGGCACGCATCCACTTCACGCTTGTTGAGCGTCGCGGTGTAACGCACCGCGCCGCACAGACACCGCCCTGTGACCTCGTTTCCCGCCGCCATCGATTCTTCCCATTTTCTGTTGCCGCCCGTGCGGCCGGTTGCTCATTTCCTGCCCGTGTCCTCGGTCGAGGCCTTTTCATCGCCGGGCAGGAGGTATTCCGCGCCCTCCCACGGGCTGATGAAGTCGAAGTCGCGGAATTCCTGCTGCAATTTGACCGGCTCGTAAACCACGCGCTTGAGGTCTTCGTTGTAGCGCACCTCGACGAAGCCGGTCAGCGGGAAATCCTTGCGCAGCGGATGGCCCTGGAAGCCGTAGTCCGTAAGGATACGGCGCAGGTCCGGATGGCCGGAGAAGAACACGCCGTAGAGGTCGAACACTTCGCGCTCGTACCAGTTCGCCGCGGGGAAGACGTTGACCACGCTGGGCACCGGCGTGACTTCGTCGGTTTCCACTTTGAGGCGGATGCGCTTGTTCTGCCGTGCGCTCAGCAGGTGATAGACTATCTCGAAGCGCTTCGCGCGGTCGGGGTAGTCCACCCCGCAGATGTCGATCAGGCAGGTGAACTGGCAGCGCGGATCGTCGCGCAGGAATGCCGTCAGCGCGGCAATGTTCTCCCGGCTGACATGCATGGTCAGTTCGCCGCGCGCGATATGCCAGCTATCCACCGCATCGGGGCGGGAACCGGCGATATGTTCGGCCAGCTCGCCGAGCGCCTCTTCAAGCGCTCCTGCCCTTTGCACCGTCGGCATGGCTTCTCCTAACGCGTGATCGTGCCGGTGCGGCGGATTTTGCGCTGCAACAGCATGATGCCGTAGACCAGCGCCTCGGCCGTCGGCGGGCAGCCCGGCACGTAGATATCCACCGGCAGCACGCGGTCGCAGCCGCGCACCACGGAATACGAATAGTGATAGTAGCCGCCGCCGTTCGCGCAGCTTCCCATCGAGATGACGTAGCGCGGCTCCGGCATCTGGTCATATACCTTGCGGATCGCCGGCGCCATCTTGTTGCACAGCGTCCCGGCGACGATCATCACGTCGGACTGGCGCGGGCTGCCGCGCGGCGCGAAGCCGAACCGCTCGACATCGTAACGCGGCATAGAGGACTGCATCATCTCCACCGCGCAGCAGGCGAGCCCGAAGGTCATCCACATCAGCGAGCCGGTGCGCGCCCAGTTCACCAGATCCTGCGATGTGGTGACGAGAAAGCCCTTGTCCGCCAAGCTGTTGGACAGTTCCGTGAAGGTGGCGTCGTCGGCGAGCGTGCGCGCGCTGGCCGTGGCGCCGTCCGGCGCCCGCAGCACCGGGTCGTCCGTGTTGGTTCCAGGCTTGATCAATCCCATTCCAGCGCTCCTTTGCGCCATTCGTAGATGAAGCCGACCGTCAGTATGGCGAGAAACACCATCATGGCCCAGAAGCCGAACAGCCCGGCCTCCTCGAAGGCGACCGCCCAGGGAAACAGGAAGGCGACCTCCAGATCGAAGATGATGAACAGGATCGCCACCAGGTAAAAGCGCACATCGAAGCGCATCCGGGCGCTCTCGAATGCGGGAAAGCCGCATTCATAGGTCGACACCTTTTCAGGGTCCGGGTTGCTCGGGGCCACGATGAAGGGCGCAATCAACAGCGCCAGGCCAATGACTCCGGCCACACCCAGAAATATAAGAAGCGGAAGATAATCTTGCAGAAGGTCGGTCATTTTGCCTCCGTGCCAGCGCCGCGCCGGACGCGTCCATGCGTCTCGCCACGGCCATACCCCGAGTTGGCCGGGATGTTACCGCATTGCAGCACCCGCAGACCACCCCTGATCCCCGTCACTCCTGCGAAAATTTGTCAAGTTCTAAAGGGAGATGTGGCGGGAGTGACGGGACTCGAACCCGCGGCCTCTGGCGTGACAGGCCAGCGCTCTAACCGACTGAGCTACACCCCCACAGCGCGCGATCATGGACCGGCGGAATCGATGAGATTGCAAGTGATGTACGTGAGGCGGTCCCCGGCGTCAAGACGCACATGCGTTTCGGCGCGGCCGACACGTGGTGGGCGGTGAGAGATTCGAACTCCCGACATCTTCGGTGTAAACGAAGCGCTCTGCCAGCTGAGCTAACCGCCCGTGCCGGGGACAATAAGCGCGCCGCGGGCAGGGTGCAACGGGAAGCCGCCCGGGTCGGGCCGCAATCGAAAGCTCGCACGCGTCCTGATCGAAGCGATTCGTTCGGGCTACGTCATTGCGAGGCCCACCGGGCCGAAGCGATGCAGCGAGGTGCGCGGACGGCCACTGGATTGCGTCGTCGCTTGGCGCCGACCGCTCCGCTCGCAATGACAGTTGGCCATGCGTCGTCCCGGGCGCTGCGCAGCACGCAGTG
>JBKGZY010000167.1:0-6103 GCA_046543175.1 Dichotomicrobium sp. | reverse complement strand
GTGAACTTCCGGAACAACCGCGTCTGATCGAAGATGCTTTCGAGCGTCTGCATCCGTTCTCTGGCCTGCGGCCATCCTCTTTCCTCTACGGCGCCGATGAGAGCTTCGGCCACGAACAGGAGGGCGAGGGTGGAGTCCCAGGCTGAGGGTGCCTCGACCCGGCACGCGAAACGGTACTGTGCCAGCGGCGCAATCGGAGATCCCCACTGGTCCGTGAAGAGCACGATTTGCGCACCGCGGGCATGGGCCAGTTCGGCGAGCCGCTGAAGCACGGTTTCATAACGGCGTATGTCGAACAGGACGAGCACATCGCCCTCGGCTATGTCCAGGAGGTAGTGAGGCCAGACGCCGGGCGCGGTACCGAGCTGCGTGACGCCGGGGCGCAGCACCTGCAGGTGCGTGAACAGGTAATCCGCCAGCGCGCGCGTGATGCGGCCGCCCGTTACAAACACGCGCCGTTGCGGATCGGAAATGGTCTTTACGGTGGCGTCGAAGGTTTCGCTTTCCACCTGCGTGAGAGTACCCTGAAGGTTTGCAACGACCGCCTCGGCAAAACGGTTGAGGATGTGCCCTCCCGGCGCGCCCACCGAGCGGACGGCGCGTTTGTCGATCGGCCCCGATACGCGCGCCTGCAACTCGGCACGCAACGCATCCTGGAACGCGCCGAAACCTTCGTAGTCGAGCTTGTGCACCAGTCGCAACACGGTCGGCGTTGAAACCTTCGCGGTCGCGGCGAGGTGGGTAATCGAGGACAGCCCGAGCGCGGGATAGCTTTCCAGCAACGCCGCGGCGACCTGGCGCTCGGCGCGGGTCAGCCAGTCATAGCGCGCTCGCAAACGTTCCTCGACAGTGGTGGCATCGGTCATTGCCGAACTCGCGAGAGGGGTAGCCCCTTCCCTTATAAAATAATTGACAGATCGCAGAAGCCTGAACAATTCTTTACAAATGGTGCTGGAAGAGGGCAATTCAAATCCGCTGTTGACGCCGTCCGACGGCCCGCCGGTGGCGGTTGAAAACCAGGCCGGCGCGGCGGCGGTGCTGTTGATCTGTGAGCATGCAAGCGCGGCGCTGCCTAAGGCGCTGGACGACCTCGGGCTGTCGCGCGATGACCTGAACAGCCACGTGGCCTGGGACCCCGGCGCGCTCGCTGTCGCAAGAACGATGGCAAAGGCCCTTGACGCGGCTCTCGTGGCCGCCCGGTTCTCCCGCCTGGCTTATGACTGCAACCGCTCGCCCGAACGCGCGGATGCCGTTACGGCAAGAAGCGAACGCGTCGACGTGCCCGGAAATGCCGGTCTTTCCCAGGACGAGCGCGCCCGGCGCGCGGCTGCAATCGGGCAACCTTTTCACGACACCCTGGCTGCCATGATCGCGAGCAGGTCGCCGCAAGCCTTGGTCAGCATTCACACCTTTACGCCGGTTTACGACGGTCAGCGGCGTGAGGTCGAGCTCGGGATCCTGCATGACGTTGATAGCCGTCTCGCGGACGCGCTGCTTGAGCGCGCGGAGCAGATGACGGGGCTGCGACCCGAACGGAATGCGCCCTATGGCCCGGCGGACGGCGTGACACATACGCTGCGCACCCATGCCCTGCCTCGGGGGCTGGCAAACGTGATGCTGGAAATTCGTTCGGACCTCGTTCCCGACACACAGTCGCAGGAGCGGGTTGGCCAGGATCTCGCCGCGCTGCTGCGCGCCGGGCTCGACGCGCTGGACGAGGAGACCTGAGCCATGCCGAGCTGGGTGCGCGCATATGTCCGCTGGGTCGAAGCCATCAATTACCGGCTCGGGCGCGTTGTCATGTACCTGCTCTTCGCGATGATGGCAATCCTGCTGTGGTCCTCCATCTCCAAGACCTTTTTCCTGCCGTCGCACTGGACGCTGGAGATGGCGCAGTTCACGCTCGTCGCCTACTACATGCTGGGCGGTCCCTACTCCATGCAGATGGGCGTGCATGTCCGAATGGACCTGCTTTACAGCCGGTGGACCCAGCGCCAGCGCGCCTGGGTCGATGCGTTTACGGTCGTGGCCCTTCTTGTCTATCTCGGCCTCTTCATCTGGGGCGGAATATCCTCGACGATCTACTCCTTCGAATATAACGAGCGCAGCTATTCGTCCTGGGCGCCGCTGATGTGGCCTATCAAGAGCCTGATGGTGCTCGCCGGCGTCCTTATGCTTCTGCAGGCCATTGCGACCCTGATCCGTGATATCGCGATAACCCGCGGCGAGGAGATCTAAGCGTGTCCTACGAAGCGATCGCGCTGACCATGTTCGCGTCCATGATGGCGATGCTGCTCACGGGGCAGCGGGTGTTCGCCGTGATCGGGTTCGTCGCGGTGGTCGCGGCGCTTGCGCTGTACGGAGAAGGGGGCAATCAGTTCGCCTTCACGGCCGCGATGAAGGCGATGAAGTGGTACCCGCTGCTCACGCTGCCGATGTTCATTTTCATGGGCTACATCATCGCCGAGAGCCGGCTCGCAGACGACCTCTACCACATGTTCCATGTCTGGATGGGGCCGGTGAGCGGGGGGCTGGCGATCGGCACGATCGGGCTGATGGTGCTGATCTCCGCGATGAACGGCCTGTCGGTCGCGGGCATGGCCATCGGCGCGACGATCGCCCTGCCCGAGTTGCTCCGCCGGGGCTACGACAAGCAGATGGTCACCGGCGTCATCCAGGCGGGATCGTCGCTCGGCATTTTGGTGCCGCCTTCGGTGGTGCTGGTTCTCTACGCCATGATTGCCCGCCAGCCGGTGGGCCAGCTCTGGCTGGCAGGCGTAGTCCCCGGGCTGATGATGGCTGCGCTGTTCATCCTCTATATCGGTATCCGCTGCCGCTTTCAGCCGAGGCTCGGCCCGGCCCTCGCGGCCGATGAGCGGAATGTCTCCCGCGCCGAGAAGTTCAGGCTCTTGCAAGCCGGCATCCTTCCCCTCGTGATCTTCGCGGTAATGATGGTCCCCTTCATCAACGGCTGGACCTCGCTCGTGGAGAGTTCCGCGCTCGGTGCGCTCACCGCGCTGATCGCCGCTGGGGCGAAAGGCCGCCTTACCCGGGATGTCTTCGAGACTTCGGTGAGGAAGACGCTCGGCATCTCCTGCATGTTCATGTGGATCATCGTCGCCGCGCTGTGTTTCGCGGCTGTGTTCGACGGTCTCGGCGCGGTCCGGGCCATCGAAACGCTGTTCGTGGAGCGGCTCGCGCTCGATCCGCTGATGATCCTGATCCTGATGCAGCTCTCGTTTCTGCTGCTCGGCACATTTCTTGACGACACGGCCATGCTGGTGATCGTGGCGCCACTCTATGTGCCGCTGGTGGCAAGCCTTGGCTACGACCTGATCTGGTACGGCGTGCTCTACACGATCACGTGCCAGATCGCGTACATGACGCCGCCGTTCGGCTACAACCTCTTCCTGATGCGCGCCATGGCGCCTCCGGAAATCGGAATCGGCGACATCTACAGGTCCATAGTTCCGTTCGTCGGGGTCATGATCCTGGCACTGGCGATCGTGATGGCGTTCCCCCAGATCGCGCTGTGGCTGCCGCAGACGGTCTACGGGAATTGAGCGTGGGTCGAGGTCAACAAAGGAGGACATCATGACCACGAGGCGCGACTTTCTTCGTACAGCCGGTGCCGCCGGCGCAGCCGCTGGAACCGGCGCGCTTGCGGCGCCATACGTCAAGGCGCAGTCGCCGATCCGCTGGCGCATGCAGACTTACGCGGGGCCGGCCCTGGCCGAGCACGTCATCAAGCCCGCGGTGGACAGCTTCAACAAGATCGCCGAAGGCCAGATGGAAATCGAGCTGTACTTCGCCGATCAGCTTGTGCCCACCGGCGAACTGTTTCGCGCGATGCAGCGAGGCACGCTCGACGCGGTGCAGTCGGACGACGACTCGATGGCCTCGCCGACCGACGTCCGCGTGTTCGGCGGCTATTTCCCCTTCGCCTTGCGCTACTCACTCGACGTGCCCGTGCTGTTCAACCAGTACGGCCTCGGCGAAATCTGGGACCAGCAATACGCCGATGTCGGCGTCAAGTGGATTTCCGCGGGCGCCTGGGACCCGTGCCACTTCGCGACGAAGGACCCGATCCGCAGCCTCGCCGATCTGGAAGGCAAGCGCGTTTTCACCTTCCCGACGGCCGGACGCTTCCTGGGACGCTTTGGCGTGGTGCCGGTGACGCTGCCCTGGGAGGACGTCGAGGTCGCGCTGCAGACGGGCGAGTTGGACGGCATCGCCTGGTCCGGCATCACCGAGGACTATACCGTCGGCTGGGCCGATGTCACCAACTACTTCCTGACCAACAACATCTCCGGCGCCTGGATTGGCCACTTCTTCGCCAATATGGACCGCTGGAACGAAATACCCGACAACCTGAAAGAACTGCTGCGCGTCACCTTCGACTCCAGCCACTACTACCGTCAGTGGTGGTACTGGGGCGGCGAGGCCGAGCTCCGCGTGCGCGGCGACAAGCTCGAACTCACCTCGATTCCCGACGAGGACTGGGGGAAGGTTGAGGAGGAGGCCAAGTCCTTCTGGGACGAGGTCGCCGGGGACAATGAAACCCGGAAAAAGGTGGTCGAGATCATCAAGGACTACAACGACGTGATGCTCAAGGCCGGCCGGCCTTACCGTTACGCCTGATGGCGCGCGGCTCCGGTGCCGACGGACGCCGGGGCCGCTCAACCCTAACATCCAACGGTTCTGACGGCGCTTTCCGGGGCCGTCCACCCCGATAAGAGGACAGTCGATGCCGGGAAATCTCACGATCGATCAGTTGAAGGAAGCCTTTGCGGCCGGTGAAATCGACACGGTCGTGATGGCACAGGTCGATATGCAGGGCCGCCTGATGGGCAAACGCTTTCACGCCCGGCACTTTCTTGATAGCGGCGTTCACGAGACCCATTCGTGCAACTACCTGCTGACCGTGGATGCGGAGATGGAGCCGGTGCCGGGCTACAAGTCGGCCTCATGGTCGCAGGGCTATGGCGATTACATGATGAAGCCCGACCTCTCGACCCTGCGCCGCACGCCGTGGATGGAAGGGACGGCGCTCGTGCTCTGCGACATCCTGGACCATCACGGCCACCACGAAGTCCCCGTTTCTCCGCGCGCCATCCTGAAGCGACAGGTGCGCCGTCTCGCGGAGAAAGGGCTGACGGCGAAGGCCGCATCCGAGCTTGAGTTTTATCTCTTCCGGGAGAGTTTCGAGGAGGCGCACGCCAACGGGTATCGCGATCTGACGCCCATTGCTCCTTATAATGAAGATTACCACGTCTTTCAGACCTCGAAGGAGGAGAACGTCATGCGAGCCCTGCGCAACGGTCTATACGGCGCGGGGATTCCGGTCGAGAACTCCAAGGGCGAAGCCTGGGCCGGGCAGGAAGAGATCAACGTGAAATATGCCGGCGCGCTTGAGGCCGCCGACACCCATGTCGTGGTCAAGAACGCGGCCAAGGAGATCGCATGGCAGCAGGGGCATGCCGTCACCTTCATGGCCAAGTACGATTACACCGCGGCGGGGTCGTCCTGCCACCTGCACCAGTCGCTATGGCGCGGTGACAACCCTGCATTCTTCGACCCTGACGGCGAATACGGCATGTCGGACATGATGCGCGCCTATCTGGCCGGCTTGCTGGCCCATGCGGACGAGATCACGCTGTTTCTCGCCCCGAACATCAACTCGTACAAGCGCTTCCAGGCTCAGACCTTCGCGCCGACCAAGGCGGTCTGGAGCCGGGATAACCGGACGGCGGGCTATCGCATCTGCGGGGAGGGGACGAAGGCGGTGCGCGTCGAATGCCGGGTGGGCGGCGCCGATCTGAACCCCTATCTTGCGTTTGCGGCGCAGATTGCTGCCGGCCTCGCGGGCATCGAAAGGGACTACACTCTGGAGCCGGAATTCCGGGGTGACGCCTATTCCGGTGAGGGAAGGGTGATTCCAGGCACGCTGCGCGACGCCGCCGCGGCGGCCGATCGCTCGGAAATGCTGCGCGCCGCATTGGGCGACGATGTCATCGACCACTACGTGCATGCCGCGCGCTGGGAGCAGGGCGAGTACGACCGCCGCGTGACTGACTGGGAGATCAACCGCGGCTTCGAGCGG
>JBKGZY010000166.1:0-6108 GCA_046543175.1 Dichotomicrobium sp. | reverse complement strand
ATCCGCGCTAGTGGTCCGATTCAGACATTTGCCTCCCGTCGCAGCACTCGTCCGAGCAAATGTCTGAATCACAAGGACCACTAGCAACTTATTGAGTCTAGTGGAGCTTTTGAATTTGACATTTGAGCGAGAGCCGCGTGTCCCGATTCCGAAGTTCGCTTGAGTTTGCAAATCGCTCCCTGTGCGAACTTCGGAATCAAAAGGGACACGCGATTCAAGGAGTTACTCGTGTGATTCAGATCGGGAAATTCGCTCTGGGACATGCCGCGAACTGTGGCGAATTTCCCGATCATCACACGAGCCGCAAGCGGGACTCAAATGTCAAATTCGCTCCACTACCCGCTACCTGCTCGCGTCCCCGTAGCCCGGGTGAAGCGAAGTGGAACCCGGGAACGGTTGAAAGCCCCGGATTTCGCTGCGCTCCATCCGGGCTACCTGCTACTTGCTACTCTGGCCCGTTGCGGAATTCCTCTTCGGCCAGTTCGATCTGCTCGGTGAGCAGGTCGACCGGCTGCGCGCCCACCACGGCACGCTTGCCACCAAGAACGAAGGAGGGAACCGCGTTGACGCCCGCCCTTGTCATTTCCTCGGCCATCTTGAGAATCTTGTCCCGGTCGCGGTCATCGGCGAGCTTCGCGCGGATATCCTCCACGTCCATGCCGACGGCCTGCGCCGCGCCGGCAAGCACGTCCGGATCACCGATATCCGCGCCTTCGAGGAAATAGAGCCGGAACAGCCGCTCGACGATCGCGTTCTGCGTCGCGGGATCGCCCGCCCAATAGATCAGCCGGTGGGCGTCGACAGTGTTCGGCGAGCGCTCGATCGCATCGAAGGCGAACTCGATTCCCTCTTCGCGCCCGACCTCGCGCAGCGCCAGATACATCTCGCCGCCATCGGCCGAGCCGAATTTCTTCTGGAGGTATTCGCCGCGGTCCATGCCGCCGGGCGGGATCGTCGGGTCGAGCAGGAACGGCCACCAGCTTACCGTCGTCTCGAGATGGGGCAGACGCTCCAGCGCACGCTCCAGCCGGCGTTTGCCGACAAAGCACCAGGGGCACATGACATCGGCCACCACCGATATCGGGAAGGGCTCAAGCTGGCCGGCTGGCTCACTCATGCGCGCACTATGCCCCAGACACCCGCCCGTGCCAACCGGCCGCGCCTGCTTGTCACCGGCGAAAGCGCGGCGCCTCAGCCCGCCACGTCGTAGCCGGCCAGCGCGGCGAAGTTGACCAGATCGTTGTCCGTCGCGCCCAGCCCGGCGATCTGCACGGGACGGTTCAGGCCCACGATGAATGGCCCGACGACCTTGCTGCCGCCGAGTTCCTGGAGCATCTTCGTGGAAATGCTTGCCGAGTACACCGCCGGCATGATCAGCACATTCGCGGTGTCCGAAAGCCGGCAGAACGGATAGGCCGCCATCGCCTTGCGGCTCAGCGCGGCGTCGGCAGCCATCTCGCCGTCATACTCGAAATCCACGCCCCAGTCGTCGAGGATGCGCACCGCTTCGCGCACGCTCTCGCCCCGCTCCCCTGTGGGATGACCGAAGGAAGAATGCGCGAGCAGCGCCACGCGCGGCTTGAAGCCGAGCCGCTGGGCCACCCGCGCCGCCTCGACCGTGATATAGGCGAGTTCGGTGGAGCTGGGCATCTCGTGCACGGAGATGTCGGCAACGAGCACCATCCGTCCGCGGCTTTGAATCAGCGACACGCCGATCGGCGTATGCCCCGGCTTCGGGTCGAGCACGCGGCGCACATCCTGATAAGCCGTCTCCCAGTTGCGCGTTACGCCCGTGACCATCGCGTCGGCATGGCCCATCGCCACCATGCAGCCCGCAAAGATGTTGCGGTCGGTATTGACCAGCCGCTGGCAGTCGCGTTTCAGGAAGCCGCGCCGCTGGAGCCGGGTATACAGGAACTCGGCATATTGCGTGTTGTGCTCGGACACGCGCGCATTGACGATCTCGATCTCGTCGCACTGGCGCATGATGCCGGCCTGCTCCATGGTCTCGCGGACATGCGCTTCGCGTCCGACCAGAACCGGGGTGCCCAGCCCCGCCTCGGCGAAGGCGCTGGCCGCGCGCACCACCTGTTCTTCCTCGCCCTCGGCGAACACGACGCGCTTGGGCGACTGCCGCAGGCTCTCGAAAATCATGTGGAAGAAGCCGGCGGTCGGGTCCATGCGCTCGGACAGCCGCGCCTTGTAGCCTTCCATGTCGACGATCGGGCGACAGGCGACGCCGGAATCCATCGCCGCCTTGGCCACCGCCGCGGAGACATGACTGATGAGGCGCGGATCGAACGGGGCGGGGATGATGTATTCCGGCCCGTAGCGCAGGCGGCGCCCCTGATAGGCGGCGGCGACCTCGTCGGGAACATCGGCCCGTGCGAGCTCGGCCAGGGCTTCCGCGGCCGCGATCTTCATGGCGTCGTTGATGGTGCTGGCCTGCACGTCCAGCGCGCCGCGGAAGATGTAGGGAAAGCCGAGCACGTTGTTGATCTGGTTCGGGTAGTCGGAGCGTCCGGTCGCCATGATCGCGTCGTCGCAGACCTCCGCGACCTCTTCCGCGGTAATCTCGGGATCGGGGTTGGCCATCGCGAAGATGATCGGCTTGTCGGCCATGCTCTTGACCATCTCCTGCGTGACCGCCCCGGCAATCGACAGGCCGAAAAACGCGTCCGCGCCCTCAAGGGCATCTGCCAGCGTCCGCGCCGGCGTATCAACGGCATGTGCCAGCTTCCACTGGTTCATGCCGCTCTTGCGGCCCTGATAGATGACGCCTTTCGAGTCGCACAGGATCGCCTGGTTATGCGGCAGGCCCATCGCCTTGACGAGCTCCAGCGACGCGATTCCGGCGGCGCCCGCGCCGTTGATGACCAGCTTGATGTCGCGCAGTTCCCGCCCCGTCAGGTGCAGCGCGTTGATGAGGCCGGCAATGGCGATGATCGCCGTGCCGTGCTGGTCATCGTGAAAGACGGGAATGTCCATCAACTCGCGAAGCTGCTGCTCGATAACGAAGCAGTCAGGCGCGCGGATATCCTCCAGGTTGATGCCGCCGAAGGATTTGCCGAGGTAGCGGATCGCCTGGACGAAGGTGTCCACATCCTCGGTGTCCACTTCCAGGTCGATGCCGTCGATGTCCGCGAAGCGCTTGAACAGAACCGACTTGCCTTCCATCACGGGCTTGGATGCAAGGGCGCCGAGATTGCCCAGGCCGAGAATCGCCGTACCATTGGAAATGACCGCGACGAGATTGCCCTTGGTGGTGTAGTCGTAGGCGAGAGCGGGTTTCTCGGCGATGGCTTTCACCGGCACAGCCACGCCCGGCGAATAGGCGAGACTGAGATCACGCTGGGTCGACATCGGCTTGCTGGCGCTGATCTCCAGCTTACCGGGCCGGCCCTGCTGATGGTACTGGAGCGCCTCCTGGTGGGTGAATTGCGTTTCCTTGGACCTGATGGACATCGGTTCTGATTTTTCTGTGGGTTAGGCCGACAGCTTCAAGCGCCGACGCTGCGCGGCGGATGAAAAGATGTGACCATAGACAGTGCCGGCGTCACCTTCAAGTACATCGTTTTCATCGCTTGGCGCGGGATCCGCGGAGCGTGACAAAAGGGCACTGGCGATGCACGGGACCGTGAAAAAGACAGCCGCCGAGAACAGCAGCGACGCCGTCACGCCGATGATGGCGCAATATCTCGAGATCAAGGCGGCCAATCCGGGCTATCTGCTGTTCTACCGGATGGGCGACTTCTTCGAGCTGTTCTTCGACGACGCGGTCGAAGCCGCCTCGGCACTGGGCATTCATCTCACCAAGCGCGGCAAGCATCTGGGCGAAGATATACCGATGGCCGGCGTCCCGGTCGTACGGGCGGAAGAATACCTGCACAAGCTGATCGCCAAGGGCTACCGCGTGGCGGTCTGCGACCAGACCGAAGACCCGTCCGAGGCCAAGAAGCGCGGCGCGAAGGCGGTCGTGCGCCGCGACGTGGTCAGGCTCGTGACGCCGGGCACGCTGACCGAAGACGGCTTGCTGGAAGCCGGCGGCAACAACTTCCTGACAGCGGTCTGCACCACGCAAACGGACGATGGCGGCGCCGGCTATGCGCTGGCCTCGGTGGATATTTCAACCGGCGCCTTCAGCCTCGGTGAAGTGACAGCGGCCGACCTGGCCGGCGAACTGGCGCGGCTCGCGCCCCGCGAGATCCTCGTGCCCGAGCGGGCGGATGCGGCTCTTGATGCCGCCTTGTGCGGACAGGCCGCGGCGCTGACGTCCGTGCCGGACGCCCATTTCAGCGCGCGCGCAGGCGAGGCCGCGATCCAGGCGGCCCTCGGCGTCAGCGTCATCGAGGCGTTCGGGGATTTCACACCCGGCGAACTGTCGGCGGCCGGGGCGGCGCTGAAATACATCGAACTGACCCAGATCGGCGCGAAGCCGCTGCTCGAGCCGCCGCGCAAGGCCGCCGTGCAGGACGCCATGATCATGGACCCGGCCACGCGCGCGAGCCTGGAACTGATGCAGGCGACCGGCGGCGGGCGCGAGGGCAGCCTGCTCGGGGCCATCGACCGGACCGTGACCGCGCCAGGCGCGCGGGAACTTGCCGCGCGGCTGAACCGGCCGCTGACTTCACCAGCGGCGATTGCCGAGCGGCTCGACGCCGTCGCTTTTCTGGTCGATGCGCCGCGCCTGCGCTCGGACCTGCGCGCCAAGCTGCGCGAAGCCCCGGACGGCGCACGCGCCCTGTCCCGGCTCAAGCTTGGCCGCGGCAGTCCGCGCGATCTCGGGGCGATCCGCGATATGCTGGATTGCGCCGAAATGCTCCGCGACCTGGTCGCGGATGAAAACATGCCGGGCGGCTTGCCCGGCGAGCTTGCAGGCGTCGCAGAAACGCTCGCGCAGGCCGGCCTGCCCGTCGGCGCGACGCTGCGAGCGGCGCTGGAGGACGAACTGCCGCTTTCGGCGCGCGATGGCGGCTTCATCCGCGCGGGCCATGACGCCGATCTGGACGAGAACCGCAAGCTGCGCGACGACAGCCGCACGGTCGTCGCCGGACTGCAAGCCAAGTATGCTGAACAAACCGGGCTCAAGTCACTGAAGGTGCGCCACAACAATATCCTCGGCTATTTTCTCGAGGTCAGCGCCGCCCAGGCCGGCACCCTGCGCGAACCGCCGCACAGCGAGACATTCCGGCTGCGCCAGTCACTGGCCAACGCCGTGCGCTTCACCACGCCGGAACTCGCCGAAACCGAGACGCGGATCACGCTGGCGGGTGAGCGGGCACGGGCCATCGAGCAGGAGATATTCGCCTCGCTCAGCGAAGCGGTGCTGGCCGAGCAGGCGCGCCTCAGCGCCCTTGCCGAGGCGATCGCGCGGCTCGACGTGATCTGTGCTCTGGCCGAACTCGCAGAAGAGCGCAACTATGTTCGCCCGACGGTGGATGACAGCGGCACGTTCGCCATCGAGGGCGGGCGCCACCCCGTCGTGGAACAGGCGCTCGGCGGAAGCGCCCCGTTCATCGCCAATGACTGCGCACTATCGGCCGAAGCGGACGATGCCGCGCGGCTCATGCTGCTGACCGGCCCGAACATGGCCGGCAAGTCCACCTATCTCCGGCAGAACGCACTGATCGCCATACTTGCGCAGGCCGGCGCCTTCGTGCCGGCGAGATCCGCGCATATCGGCGTGGTGGACCGGCTGTTCAGTCGCGTCGGCGCCTCCGATGACCTCGCGCGCGGGCGCTCCACCTTCATGGTCGAGATGGTCGAGACCGCCGCCATCCTGAACCAGGCCGGGCCGCGCGCGCTGGTCATCCTCGACGAGATCGGGCGCGGCACGGCGACCTATGACGGGCTGTCGATCGCCTGGGCGGCGGCCGAGCACCTGCACGACGTGAACCGCTGCCGCGCGCTGTTCGCCACGCATTATCACGAGCTGACCGCGCTGGCCGACCGGCTGCCGGGCGTGGCCAACGCGACCATCCGCGTGAAGGAGTGGCGCGACGAGATCGTGTTCCTGCACGAGGTCGCGCCCGGCGCCGCCGACCGCTCCTACGGCATCCAGGTGGCGAAGCTGGCCGGGCTGCCGCGCGCGGTGGTGGCGCGGGCGCG
>JBKGZY010000165.1:0-6120 GCA_046543175.1 Dichotomicrobium sp. | reverse complement strand
TCGCTCGCGCCTTCTGTGCTGCCGTCCGGGTGAAGGACGATCGCGCCGGCATGGCCCATGATCTGCGCGAACCTGTCCACGATCTCGACGTCGTGCCCGGCCTGGCGAAGGGCGCTCACGAGCGCATCACCGAAGCCGTCCTCGACCTTGAGGCTGGTGCTCTGTTCGCCCCAGGTCCGGCCGAGCAGCCAGCGCGGCGCTGTGACGGCCTGTTGCAGCCCCTGCCCGTGCAGCGCGTAACGTGAGAAGATCGCGGCCTGCGTCTGCGGCTGCCCTTCGCCGCCCTTGGTGCCATAAGTCATCACCCGCCCGTCGTTGAAACGCGCAAGCGCCGGGTTCAGGGTATGGAACGGCTTGCGGCCCGGTTGCAGCGGATTCACCGCGGCAGGATCGAGCGAGAAGCTGATGCCGCGGTTCTGCCAGAGCACGCCGGTGCCGGGCAGCACGACGCCCGAGCCATATTCCCAGTAGAGCGACTGGATGAAGCTGACGGCGCGCCCCTCGGCATCGACCGCGCCCATCCAGATCGTATCGCCGTCGCCCGGCGCGCGCGGCGGCCACGGCACGGCCCGCGCCGGGTCGATGGCGGCGGCTTCTGCCGCGACCCGCTCCGGCGCCAGCAGCGTTTCGACGGCAACCTCGGCGAAGCGCGGGTCGGTGACATGCGTATCGCGCAGGACGAAGGCGCGCTTGGTCGCCTCGACGATGCGGTGGACGTGATCGAAGCTTTCCGCCTGACCGGCGCGCAGCCGCTCGTAGATCGCGAGGATCAGCAGCGATGCCAGCCCCTGTGTCGGCGGCGGCATGTTGTAAAGCGTTCCGGTATCCAGATCCACGCTGATCGGGGCGACCTGCTGCGCCGTGAAGCCCGCCAGATCGCCAAGCCGCAGCGGGCTGCCCGCCGCTTCCAGATCGCGGGCGAGCATGCGGGCGGTGTCGCCGTCGTAAAAGTCGCGCAGGCCCGCAGCCGCGAGGCGTTCCAGCGTATCCGCGAGGCGCGGCTGCCGCAGGAGGCCGCCGGGCGCCGGCGCCCGGCCATCAGAAAGAAACGTCTCGGCGAAGCCGGGCACGTCCTGCAATTCGTCGCGTTTAGCGCCGGTCAGTTCGGACAGGGAGTCCGTGACGATGATGCCGTCACCCGCGTAACCGATGGCGTCTTCAAGCAAGCGGCGAAGGGGCATGCTGCCGCCCGCACGCCGCGCCAACCCGTGCGCCAGTTCCCATCCCGCGATCGTCCCGGCGACCGTCAGGGCCGCCATGCCGCCGCGCGCGGGAATGGCGCCCGTCACGCCCTGCGCTTCGTAGAATGCCGGCGTCGCGAGGCCGGCGGCGGGGCCGCAGGCATCGATCCCGATCGGCGCCCGGCCCGGTTCGGCGATCAGCCAGAAGCCGTCGCCGCCGATGGAATTCATGTGCGGGTAGACGACCGCGACGGTCGCCGCGGCGGCAATCATGGCCTCGATGGCGTTCCCGCCCTCGCGGATGACGGCGAGCCCGGACTGCGCGGCGAGGTGGTGGGGCGCGGTGATCATGGCGCGCCGGGCGCGGAGCGTATGCAGCATGAAACCTTGGGGGCTTGGTTGATCGGACAGGGCGTGCCATGCCCTGCGATGCGTGCCGACCGGCGATGCCGGGCGGCGGACGACGTGTCCATTACCTTAGCATCAAAACCCCTGCACCACAGGGGCGATTGACCGGGAGCGCACGAAAGCCGTCGGTCGTCCCGTGCCGGAGCTTGCCGACAGTATCGACATCAGCGGTCGCGAGATGAGCGCGATGTCTGAGGTGACCCTGCCCTATTCCGTGGTGATCGGCCCGCCCCGGGATCAATCAGCCGGGCCCGGTTCACGTCATCGCGGTTCCGCGCCACGAGTTCCCGCATCGCTGTTCGCGCGCCCTCCGCGTCGCCGCGCTGAACCGCGTCACAAATCCACCTGTGGTGGGCAAGATTGTCGATGAAGGCCGAGCCGTTCTGCATCCCTGTCGCGAAGCTCACGCGCAGCAACAGCTCGATGGCATGGAACATGCCCAGCAGCAGCCGGCTAGCGGCGGCCTCGAAAATCACGCGATGGAAACGCACGTCGGCGTCGATCGCCTGCTCGGGGGTGTCCGCGTGTGCCTCCATCGCCTCGAAGGCTTCCCACAGCCGAAGCTTCTGGCTCATCTTGGCGCGCTCCGCGGCCAGCGCCACCGCTTCCGGTTCGATGATCGCGCGCATCTCGATGAGTTCGTCCACGAGGCGGTGCCGGTCCTCCGTGTTGTCCAGCAACCAGGAGAGCAGGCTTGTGTCGAGCACGTTCCATTCGCTGTTTGGCTGCACGATGGTGCCGGCCCGCCGTCCGGTCCGCAACAAGCCCTTGCCGGCCAGCATCTTGACCGCTTCGCGGATGGCGTTGCGGCCGACGCCCAGCGAGGCGGCGAGTTCCGGCTCGGTCGGCAGCGCCGTGCCGGGGGGGTAAACACCGGAGGCAATGCGCCGCCCGAGCGTTTCGGCAAGCTCACCCACCCGGCCGTCCGGCGACCGCTTTTCACTTTCCGGGGCCTCGATATCGGACATGCTCGTACGCTCGTTAACCTTCTTGCTTTCTCGCCATCGCGCCCGACCTGTGCGTGGCGCCGCTGCCTGGCGAGGGCGTTGAAACCGCTCGCGTTATTATCATGGGATGATTTCAAAATGTCATCCCTTGATTATTCATCGCAGTTATCAGACACTTTCTCCGGGCACGTGAAGGTGCCCCGTACTAACACAGGCCCCACAACGGCCTCTGGCTACATTGGGATAGACCTGGGAGGAAAAACACATGATCAAGCGTCTGTTGATGACCGCGGTCGCGGTCGGTGCGCTGGCCACGTCGGCGTCGGCGCAGGAAACCTACAACCTCAAGTTCCAGAGCAGCGATAACGCGGGTACCGCGGCATTCGAGATCCAGCAGGACTGGGCCAAGAAGGTCGAGGAGATGTCGGACGGACGCATCAAGGTCGAGATGCTGCCGGTCGGATCGATCGTGGAATATAACGAGACCCTCGACGCCATCGGCTCCGGCATCCTCGACGGGCACATTACCGACAGTTCCTACTTCACGGGCAAGGACCCGGCCTTCGCCCTGATCGGCAACCCGGTCGGCGCCTATTCGAGCCCCGAAGAATTGCGTGCCTTCTTCAACGAGGGCGGGGGAACCGAACTCTATAACGAGATCCTGGAGCCTTACGGTGTGCATTTCATCGGTCCCGCGGCACAGACCGCCGAGGCTGTCCCCTCGAAGGAGCCGATCGACAGTGTCGCGGACCTCGAGGGCGTGAAGATGCGCGCGCCCGAGGGCATGGTTCAGTCGGCCTTCGACGCCGCGGGCGCTTCGCCGGTCAACCTGCCGCAGTCGGAGGTGTTTACCGCGCTCGACAAGGGCGTGATCAGTGCAGCCGACGCCACGACGCTGGCCACCAACCATTCCATGGGCCTGCATGATGTCGCCAAGCATCCGATCTGGCCGGGCTTCCACTCCCTGCCGCTCAACGAGGTGTCGATCACCAAGGCCACCTGGGACTCGATGTCCGAGGAGGACCGGCAGATCCTGACCGAATCGGTCAAGTGGTATGCCGAGACCCTGGCTGAGCGCATCCGCGCGAAAGACGAGGAAGTCGCGGCGGAGCTGCGCGAACGCGACGACGTCACGATCCACACCTGGTCGGAAGAGGCCAAGAAGGAGTTCCGCCAGATCGCGCAGGACCAGTGGCAGGGATACGCTGAGCGCTCGGAGAACGCGAAGAAGGTCTATGAGACACTGACCTCCTATCTGGAGTCGGAGGGCCTGCTCTGAGGGGCCGCGACCTGATACGATAATATCGGGCCGGGCGGGCCAACCGCCCGGCAGCCGAGGGGAGAACATCCATGGAACCGCGGGCGAGTGAGCGCGACCGGCCCGGCGTGCCGCAGGACCCATTCTCGGCCGTCCTGGCGCCGCTGGGACGGCCGGTCAGTATCGTCTTCCTGGTGGTGACCGCCTTCACCTTCTATGAGGTGGTGATGCGCTACGCCTTCAACGCGCCCACTTTCTGGGTCCACGAGACGACGACCGCGCTCACGGCCGGCTGCTTCGCCTTCGCCGGCGCCTATTGCCTTGCGCTCGACAAGCACATCCGCGTCGTGCTGATTTACGACGCGGTCGGCCCGCATATACGCCGCTGGCTGGACGTCGCCATCTCCGTGGTGGGCTGCGCTGCCTGCGGGCTGATGGCCTGGGCCGCGTGGGGCGCGGTCGCGAAAGCGTTCTGGAGGCCCACCGGTGAATTCCGGCTGGAGACCAGCGGCAGCGCCTGGGACCCGGCGACCCCGGCAATCGTGAAGGCGATCCTGTTCGCGATGCTTTGCGTGATGTGCGTGCAGTTCGCCCTGCAGGCGATACGCCATATCCGCCGGAACCCCGATCTCGACACCCATCACGGCGAGCCGGGCAAGGGAATCTACGACGATGCTTGACCTGTCAGCCCTCGGCATCGAGGCCGGCAGCATCGTCATGTTCGCCATGCTCCTGGGGCTGCTGATTACCGGCATGCCGCTTGCCTTCGTCACGATCCTCGTGGCGCTGATCTTCGCGCTAGGCTGGTTCGGACCGATGGCGGTGCCGATCGTGACCACGCGCATCTACTCGTTCATTACGCAGTACGTGTTCCTCTCGGTTCCGATGTTCGTGCTGATGGCCTCGATCCTGGATCGATCGGGGATCGCCCGAGACCTGTTCGATGCCATGCGGCTGGTGGCGGGACGGCTGCGCGGCGGCGTCGGCGTCCAGACATTGCTTGTGGCCGTCGTGCTCGCCGCAATGTCGGGGATCATCGGCGGCGAAATCGTGCTGCTCGGCCTGCTCGCCCTGCCCCAGATGCTGCGCCTCGGCTACGACAGGCGCCTCGCCATTGGCATCGTCTGTTCCGGCGGCGCGCTCGGCACCATGATCCCGCCGAGTATCGTGCTCATCATTTATGGGTTGTCGGCGAACGTTTCGATCGCACAGCTTTTCACCGCTTCCTTCGTGCCCGGATTGATACTGGCATCGCTTTATGCGGGCTACGTGCTCTTCATGGGCAACCGCTATCCGGAAATGGCGCCGGTTCCCGAGCAGGACGAAACCGTCGAACTGGCCCGCAAGCTGGCGCTCCTAAAAGGGCTGATCCTGCCGTTGCTCGTCGTGGTGTTTGTTCTCGGCTCGATCTACGGCGGCATCGCCTCCGTGACCGAGGCTTCGGCGATCGGCGTCGTCGGCGTGGTGCTCTCGACCATCATCCGGGGCGAGTTCAACTGGAAGATGCTGTCGGACAGCGCCCTTCAGACATTGAGAACCTGTGGCATGATCGTCTGGATCGGCGTCGGTGCCACGGCCCTCATCGGCGTGTACAACCTCATGGGCGGCATCGACTTCGTCCAACGCACGCTGACGGGTGTATCCGACACGCCGCTGGTGATCCTGATCGTGATGATGCTGATCCTCGCTGTGCTGGGCATGTTCCTGGACTGGGTCGGGATCGCCCTTTTGACCATCCCGATCTTCGCGCCCATCGTCGTCGCGCTGGGCTATGATCCGATCTGGTTCGGCGTGCTGTTCTCGCTGAACATGCAGATCTCGTTCCTGTCGCCCCCCTTCGGACCGGCGGCCTTCTATCTGAAAAGCGTGGCGCCGCCCGATATATCGCTCGGGCTGATATTCCGCTCGCTCCTGCCCTTTATCGCCCTGCAGATCACGGCGCTGGCGCTGGTGATCATGTTTCCAGAACTGGCGCTATGGTACAAGTAGGGGAATGCTGACGCGATTCTTGCAAGGACAAACGGGGCTTGTGGTGGCGACGGTTTGACCGGTCATCCCGGGCGCTGCGCAGCACGTAGTGGTGCGCTGCCGACCCGGGACCGCTATCCTATCGCTCGACCCGGGTCCCGTGTCTGCGTCGCGTGACTTCGTCCCGCAACGCGCACGGGACGACAGCGGGCCTCACGCGGGGCAGCCGGGAAGCGTCGTCCCGGATGCGGCGCAGCGATTCATCGGTGCGCCGCTGGTCCGGGACCGCTCCGAGACACGGGGGAGGACGATCCCGTGTCTGCGCCGCAGGATTGCATCCCGCGGCGCGCACGGGATG
>JBKGZY010000164.1:0-6122 GCA_046543175.1 Dichotomicrobium sp. | reverse complement strand
AAGGAATCCAGCCCCGGCACGCCGCACTACTGGATCGCTTCGGCCCTCGCGGACCTCGCGGGTGACGTGCGGGAGCGGTTCAATCTGGTCGCACTTGTGCCAAGGCGCTATTCCGCCGCCTGCGCCGCCGGCGGCTGCCATGTCTCATGCATGGTGACGAGTTCCTCCGCGGCGGTAGGATGCAGCGCCATCGTCGCGTCGAAATCGGCCTTGGTCGCGCCCATGCGCAGCGGGATCGCCGCGATCTGCGCCATTTCCGCGGCGTCCGGGCCGAGGATATGCACGCCGAGCACCACGTCGGACACCCGGTCGACGATCAGCTTCATCAGCATCTGCTCGTCACGCCCCGACAGCGTGTGCTTCATGGGCCGGAACCGCGCCTTGTAGATGTCGATGCCGGTCTCGCGCTCGCGCGCCTGCGCCTCGGTCAGCCCCACCGTCCCGAGTTCCGGCTGGGAGAATACGGCGGTGGGGATGTAGTCGTGATCGACCGGGGTCGGGTTGTCCTTGAACACCGTCTCGACGAAGCGCGCGCCCTCGTCGATGGCCACGGGGGTGAGCGCGATGCGGTGCGTGACGTCGCCGACGGCATAGATGTGCGGAACGGATGAGCGGGAATATTCGTCCACGATGACATGGCCGTTCCAGCCAAGCTCGACACCCAGCTCCTCCAGGCCCACACCTTCGGTGTTGGGCACGCGGCCGGTGGCGAACATCACCACGTCGGCGTCGTAGACCGCCCCGCCGGAGCAGGTCGCGCGCAGGCCGCCGCCGGTCGGCCGGATGTCCTCGACGTCGGCGCACAGGCACAGTTCGATGCCGTTCTTGCGCATCTGCTCCATGATGCCGGTGCGCAGATCGTCATCGAAGCCGCGCAGGATCTGCTCGCCGCGATAGACCAGCGTCACCTTGCTGCCCAGCGCGTTGAAGATGCCGGCGAACTCGATGCCGATATAGCCGCCGCCGACGATCACGATGCGCCCGGGCAGGTGATCGAGATGGAACGCCTCGTCGGAGGTGATGGCGTGTTCCTTGCCGGGCACGTCCGGCACGAAGGGCCGCCCGCCCGTGGCGATCAGGACCGTCCCGGCGGTGACCTCGCGGCCATCCCCGGCGAGGCGGATGGTGTGCGGGCCGGTCATTTCCGCGCGGCTGTGGAACAGTTCGGCCCCCGCCCGTTCGAGATTGCGGATATAGGCCGCGTTGAGCCGGTCGATCTCGCGGTCCTTGTTGGCGATCAGCGTCGGCCAGTCGAAGCTCTTGCCTTCGACGCTCCAGCCGAACCCGGCGGCATCCTCGATCGCCTTGCCGAACTGGCCGGCATAGACCAGCAGCTTTTTCGGCACGCAGCCGCGGATCACGCAGGTGCCGCCCACGCGGTCTTCCTCCGCGATGCCGACGCGCTTGCCGAGTTGCGCCGCCAGCCGGGCCGCGCGGACGCCGCCCGAGCCCGCGCCGATGACGAACAGGTCGTAGTCGTATTCGCTCATCCCGCCTCACCTTTACCCGGGTGTCTGCGCATCGTCCCTGTCCGGCGCCTCGATCACGCTGACGCCCTCCGGCCCGGCCACCAGCGCGGCATCCGCGATCCCCATGAACAGCCCGTGCTCGATCACGCCGGGGATAATCGCCAGCATGTCGCCGAGCAATGCCGGGTCCGGGATCGCGCCGAACGCGCAATCGGCGATGTAATGGCCGCCATCGGTGCGGAACACCCCGTCAGGACCACCGCGCAGGGTCACTTCGCCGTGACAGCCGGCCTCGCGGCCGACGATGCCGATCATCGTCAGCGTGAATTGCGCGCCGAACGGCTCGACCTCGATGGGCAGGGGGAACGCGCCGAGCCGGTCCACCAGCTTGCTGTCGTCGGCCACGATCACGAGGCGCCGTGAGGCCATCGCCACGATCTTTTCGCGCAGAAGCGCGCCGCCGCCGCCCTTGATGAGGCGCAGCTCGCCGTCGATCTCGTCCGCGCCGTCCACGGTCAGGTCAAGCTCGCCCAGCGTATCGAGGTCGCTCAGCGGAATTCCGAGCCGTTCGGCCTGCGCCTGCGTCGCGCCTGACGTCGCCACGCAGCGGACATCCAGCCCCTCGCGCACCCGTTCGCCGAGCGCGTCGATGAACGCGGCCGCCGTGGAGCCGGTGCCCAGTCCGAGCTTCATGCCGGGCTCGACCAGTTCCAGGGCGTGCCGGGCGACCAGCCGCTTGCGGGCGTCGCCATCGCCCTCGCCGGAGGTTGCCGTCATTGCCCGAGCCCGGACATCATGATGTATTTCATCTCGACGAATTCATCGATGCCGTGATGGGAACCTTCGCGGCCGAGACCCGACTCCTTGACCCCGCCGAACGGGGCGAGCTCGGTGGAAATGACGCCTTCGTTGACGCCGACCATCCCGAATTCCAGCCCTTCCGACACGCGCCAGGCGCGGCCAAGATCCTGGGTGTAGAAGTACGACGCGAGGCCGGACGGCGTGTCGTTCGCCGTGGCGATCGCCTCTTCCTCGGTCCGGAAGCGGAACAGCGGCGCCACGGGCCCGAAGGTTTCCTCGCCGGCGAGCCTCATATCGCTGGTGACATCCGTCAGGATCGTCGGCTCGTAGAAGGTGCGGCCCAGCGTGTGACGCTTGCCGCCGGTGAGCACCTTCGCGCCCTTCTCCACGGCGTCGGCCACATGCGCCTCGACCTTTTGCAGCGCCTGCTCGTTGATGAGCGGTCCCTGCATGACATCGGCTTCGGTGGCGCGGCCCACCTTCATGGCGCGGACCTTTTCGGCCAGCTTTTCCGCGAAGGCGTCGTAGACGCCGTCCTGCACGAGGATGCGGTTGGCGCAGACGCAGGTCTGGCCGGTGTTGCGGTATTTCGAGGCGATGGCTCCCTGGACCGCGCGGTCCAGATCGGCATCGTCGAACACGATGAACGGCGCGTTGCCGCCCAGCTCCAGCGAGACCTTCTTCACCGTGCCCGCCGACTGCTCCATCAGCAGCTTGCCGACGCGCGTGGAGCCGGTGAAGCCGATGCCGCGCACCAGCGGGTTCGAGGTCATTTCATTGCCGATCTCGGCCGCGCCCGCGGTGTCGCTCGTCACCATGTTGAGCACGCCTGCCGGCACGCCCGCTTCGGCAGCAAGCTGCGCCAGCGCCAGCGCGGTCAGCGGCGTGTCCGGGGCGGGCTTGCACACGACCGTGCAGCCCACGGCCATCGCCGGGGCGACCTTGCGGGTGATCATCGCCAGCGGGAAGTTCCACGGCGTGATCGCCGCGACAACGCCCAGCGGCTGCTTGATGACGAGAATGCGGGCATCCTTGCGCGGGCTCGGAATGGTTTCGCCATAGACGCGCTTGGCTTCTTCCGCGAAATACTCGATGAACGAGGCGCCATAGGCGACCTCGCCGCGCGCCTCGGCCAGCGGCTTGCCCTGTTCCGCGCTCATCAGGTGCGCCAGTTCCTCCGCGTGCGACTGCACGAGGTCGAACCAGCGGCGCAGCACCGCGCCGCGCTCCTTGGCGAGCATGTCACGCCAGGCCGGGAAAGCGGCATTGGCGGCGTCGATGGCCGCCGAGGTTTCCGCCGCGCCGAAATTCGGCACGCGCGCCAGTTCGTCGCCGGTGGCCGGGTCGGTCACGGGCACCGCGGGCTCGCCGATCCACTTGCCGTTGACGTAGCACTGCTGGCGCACCAGGCTTTGTGCGATCTGATCCATTTTCATCCTCCTGTCGTTTGCCCCCGAGAGACCGCGCGACCACAGGCTCCCGGATCGCGCTTGGTATGCGGGGGCCGGCGCCTATATCCTTCGGGGGCGGTTTTCGGCTGCGAACTCTGCTACTACCTCAAGACATGGCCCGATAAACGGGCGCAAGAGTTACCCTATGGACATCCATCCAAGCACGAGCGGACTTGCCGGCGCGACGGTCGTCTTCGACCTCGACGGCACCATGATCCACACCGCGCCCGATCTCGTGCGGGCCACCAATCATGTCATGGTCCAGTCCGGCCTGCCGCCTGCTTCACCGCAGATCATCGTGCCGGCGGTCGGCGGCGGCGCCCGCGCGATGATAACCGCCGCGCTCCATGCGGCGGGGCATCCGCCCGACCGCGTCGAGATGGACCCGCTCCTGAACATGTTCACGCAGTATTACATTGCCAATATCGCAGAGGAAAGCCATCCGTTCCCCGGCCTCGTCGCCGCACTGGACCATTTTGCCGCGGCGCGCTGCAACATGGGCGTGTGCACGAACAAGCGTCACGCGAACGCCGTGCTGCTTCTGGAAACGCTGCAACTGGACGGATATTTCGGCGCGGTGCTGGGCGCGGACAGCCTGGAGGTCCGCAAGCCGCATCCGGATCACGTGCTGACCACCATCGCGCGGTGCGGCGGCGATGCGGCGCGCGCGGTGATGGTCGGCGACAGCGCGCCGGATATGGAGGCCGCGCGGGCGGCGGGCATTCCGAGCATCGCGGTCAAGCACGGCTATGCCGAGGAGCCGGTCGAGAGCCTCGCGCCGGATCGCATCATCGATAGCCTGGCCGAACTGCCGGAAACGGTGGCCGCGCTGCTCGAAGCGAAGGAGTCGCGCTCGGCGGACGCATGAGCGCCTGGGGTGTCGTGAAAGGGTTGACCGGCCGCGATTTCCGGCACTAGATACACGCGAGGCGCGGGCCAGACGGCAACGCGCATTGAAATCCCGGTCAAGAGGGCGCGTAGCTCAGCGGGAGAGCGTTCCGTTCACACCGGAAAGGTCACTGGTTCAATCCCAGTCGCGCCCACCATCCGCTGCCCCGGCCGCCACAGTTCGCGCCGCCATCGGATTACTGCGATGCCGTCCTCCCAGCCGCACATGACCCCGGTGGCGCCGCCGTTTCCGCAAAACTGGCTGGGCGAGCCGCGCAAGGTCGGCGTGGAGATCGAGTTCGCCACCGTGTCGCCGCGCCAGGCCGCGGAATGCGTTCAGGACATCTTCGGCGGCGAGATCACGGCGCTGACCCCGCACCGCATCAAGCTTGAAAACACCAGCCACGGCGACTTCGAGGTCGAACTGGATTCGCAGTATATCCACCGGCTGGAGTCGCCGGAGCGATCGCCGGTGCTGGCGGGTCAGCTCGATGAATGGCTGCGCTGGTTTCAGACCTCGCTCGGCGAGATCGTCGGGGATATCGCTGCCTCCGTCATCCCGTGCGAGATCGTCTGCCCGCCCATGCCGCTCGACGATCTTCATTTGCTCGACCGGACCATCGACGAGTTGACCCGGCTCGGCGCGACCGGAACGCGCGAGAATCCGCTCTATGCCTTCGGCGCGCAGCTCAACCCCGACATCGCGCAGAAGAGCAGCGATTACATAACCTCGGTGCTCAAGGCCTACCTGCTGCTGTCGCCGTGGCTGCGCGAGGTGATCGCGGTCGATATGACGCGGCGGGTGTTCGCATTCGCGGACCCGTTTCCAAGGAACTATGTGCGCATGGTCGCGGCCCCGGCATACTGGCCCGATCAGACCGGGCTGATCGATGATTACCTGATGCATAACCCCACCCGGAATCGCGAACTGGATATGCTGCCGCTGTTCGCATGGCTGGACGAGGCGCGCGTGCGCGCAAGCATCACAGATGCGCGGGTCAAGGGTCGGCCGACGTTCCATTATCGGCTGCCGGATGCGAATTTCGGCGTGGCGGAATGGACGATCACCCGGGAATGGAACCGCTGGTGCGAGGTCGAGCGGCTCGCGGCCGACGCGGACAAGCTCGGCATGGTCTGCGAAGCGTATGCCGAACATGAGCGCCGGCTGTTCAGGGGTTGGTGGTCGGAGCGCGTGGCGGATCTGCTGGGCCTGCCGGGGCCGGGCAGTATTTAGAGTATTTCCCGATCAATCGGAACCACGTCATTGCGAGGCCCGCAGGGCCGAAGCAATCCAGCCACAGGTGCCACGCGGCTGTCGTCCCGGGCGCTGCGCAGCACGAAGTGGTGCGCTGCTGACCCGGGACCGGGTTGTGCCAGTCGAGAGCGATCCCGTGTCTGCGCCGCAGGATTACATCCCGCGGCGCGCACGGGATGACACGCGGGAGCGACGCCAGCGTTACGCTCCCCAGTGCGGCAGAGCCGTGCTGGGGAGCTCCGTCGCCAGCGCGGATGC
>JBKGZY010000163.1:0-6133 GCA_046543175.1 Dichotomicrobium sp. | reverse complement strand
CGGTCGCGCGCAGCACCGGCTCGATGTCGCGGCGCAGATCGACGATACCCGCGACCTCCGCGCCCGCGCGCTTCAGGTCGAAGGCGGTCTGCCAGGCCGTGTTGTTGTTCGTGAAGACCAGCGCCTTCTGGCCGGGCAGGACGCCGTAGCGATGCAGGTAGGTGCGCACCGCGCCCGCGAGCATGATGCCGGGCCGGTCATTGCCGTCGAACGCGAGCGGGCGCTCGATGGCGCCCGTCGCCAGAACCACCCGCCCGGCGCGGACCCGCCAGATGCGCTGGCGCGGCTGATCGCGGTCGCGCTCGGAGTCCGGCAGATGATCCTGCAAGCGCTCATGCAGGAACACGAGATTGTCGGTGTAATACCCGGTCGCGGTCGTGCGCTTCAGCACCAGCGTTTCCGCTGCCTCGGCCAGTTCCGCCTCGGCCTGCGCCACCCATTCATGCGGCAGAGCGCCGCCGATCCCGGTATCGCCCGGGTTCATCGACAGGAGCGAGCCGCCAAGCTCGGCCGTGTCCTCGGCGAGGATCACGCGCGCGCCGGACCGCGCCGCCGACAGCGCCGCCATCAGGCCGGAGGCGCCCCCGCCGATAACGAGCACGTCGCAATGCCGGTTGATGCTTTCATAGCGGTCCGGGTCGGGTTCGCGCGGTGCCTTGCCCAGCCCGGCCGCCCGGCGGATCGCCGGCTCGAACCACGACCATTTGCCGGGCGGTCCCATGAAGGTCTTGTAGTAGAACCCCGCGGGCAGGAACGGCGACATCAGGTCGTTGACCGTATTCAGGTCGAAACGCAGCGACGGCCAGCAGTTCTGCGGCTGCGCCGTCAGGCCCTCGTAGATTTCGGCCTCGGTCGCGCGGGTGTTCGGGTCGGTGCGCGCACCGTCGGTGCCGATCTGCACGAGCGCGGCCGGGTCTTCCGCCCCGGCGCCGAGAATGCCGCGCGGGCGGTGATACTTGAAGCTGCGCGCCACCATGTGCACGCCATTCGCCAACAGGGCGGATGCGAGCGTGTCGCCGGCGAAGCCCTCGTAGGTCTTGCCGTCGAAGGTGAAGCTGACCGTCTTGCGCCGGTCGATGCGCCCGCCCGCCGCGAGCCGGCAGGGCTGACGCGATCTTGCTATCGGTCCGCTCATTCGCTTGGTCCCTTCCCGGACGGTTCGGCCGTAGCGTCATCCGTCGTCGTCACGGCGACCTTCGTGCCGTCGTTGCCCGAGCCGATCGGCGGCTCGCCCGCCGGCGTGCTCAGTTCAGGCGCGTCGATCTGCGGCGGCGCCTCGCCCATTTCATAGATCGCGTAAATCCGGTCGGTCGCGGTGTCGCGCAGGCAGTTGAACCATTTTCGGCAGCCGGCGGCATGGTTCCAGCGCTCGGCAAACAGGCCCTTGGTGTTGTCGCGGATGAAGACGAATTCCGCCCACTCCTTGTCGCTCAGTTCTTCGCTGTTCAGGGGTCGCGAGATATGCGCCTGACCGCCATAAGAGAATTCGCTCTGATCGCGCGGGCCGCAATACGGGCAACTGATAATGAACATGGCCTGTCCTCTACGGGCGGCTAATGGGCCACGGCCGCGGCGCCGTGTTCGGCGACGACCGCGCCGGTATAGAAGCGCTCCATCGTGTAGGGCGCGGCGATGGCGTTCGGCTCGTCCTTCGCGACGAGATCGGCGAAGACGTGACCGGAACCGGGCGTCGCCTTCCAGCCGCCGGTGCCCCAGCCGCCATTGATGTAGAACCCCTTGACCGGGGTCTTGGTGATGACCGGACTGGCGTCGGGGCAGACATCGACGATACCGCCCCATTGCCGCAGCATCCGCAGGCGCGAGAATTGCGGGAACATGCTCAACAGCGCGGAGATTTCGTTCTCGACCGTGTTCATGGCGCCGCGCTGGGTATAGGACAGGTAGGCGTCGATGCCCGCGCCGATCACCAGTTCGCCCTTGTCCGACTGGCTGCAATAGGCGTGCACGGTGTTCGACATGGTCACGCAGGGCATGACCGGCTTGACCGGCTCGGACACCAGCGCCTGCAACGGGTGGGTCTCGATTGGCAGGCGCACACCGGCCATCTTCGCGATGACGCTGGTGTGCCCCGCCGTCACGCTCGCCACGCGGGGGGTCTTGATGGTGCCGCGCGTGGTCTCCAGCCCCGTGACCGCGCCGGCCTCGGTCTTGATGTCCGTGACCTCGCAGTTCTGGATGATGTCCACGCCGAGCGCCGAGGCCGCGCGGGCATAGGCCCAGACCACGGCATCATGCCGGTTGACGCCGCCGCGACGCTGGAGCGACGCGCCGATGATCGGGAAACGCGCATCCGGCGAAATGTCGATCGGCGGGCAGAACGCCTTGACCTGCTTGGCGTCGAGATATTCGCTGTCGATGCCGTTGAGCCGGTTGGCCTCCACCCGGCGTTTCAGGGCGCGCGCCTCGCCATCTTCATGCGCGAGGTTCAGCACGCCGCGATGACTCATCATGATGTTGTAGTTGAGCTTGCGGTCCAGCCCCTCCCACAGCTTCAGGGCGTGCTCGTAGATCGCCGCGCTTTCGTCGTGCAGATAGTTCGAGCGGATGATCGTCGTGTTGCGCCCGGCATTGCCGCCGCCGATCCAGCCCTTCTCGACGACGGCGATATTCGTCATGCCGTGCTCGGAGGCCAGATAATACGCCGTCGCCAGGCCGTGGCCGCCGCCGCCGATGATCACCGCGTCGTAGCGCTCCTTCGGCTCGGCGTCGCGCCAGGCCGGCCGCCAGCCCTTGTGGCCGCGCAGCCCCTCGCGGAACAGGCGAAAGGCGGAATATTTCTGCATGGCGACACCTCTTGGGTGAAGGCGGCAACGGCGCTCAGGACAGGTTCTCGATCTGCCCCTGGGCGTTGACGTACATGGCGTTCGCCGCCGGCACTTTCGGCAGGCCGGGCATGGTCATGATGCTGCCGCAGACCACCACGATGAAGCCGGCCCCGGCGGACAGCCGCACTTCGCGGACTTCCAGCGTGTGCCCCTCCGGCGCGCCGAGCAGGGCCGCATCCGACGAGAAGCTGTACTGCGTTTTTGCCATGCACACCGGAAGCGCGCCATAGCCGAGCTTGGTGAGCCGGCGGATTTCCTGGCGCGCCGCGTCCGACAGGACAACATCGCTGGCGTGGTAAAGCTCCGTGGCGATCTTGCGGATCTTGTCCTCGACGGAAAGCTCTTCGCTGTAGAGCGGGGCGAAGGTCTCGGTCGGCGCACCGTCGGCGAGGTCACGCACGCGCGCCGCGATCTCTTCGCTGCCCGCGCTGCCATCGGCCCAGTGCGTGCAGATATAGGCCTCGACGCCTTGCTCCGCGCAGTAGTCCACGACGGCCTGCAACTCCTCCTCGGTATCGGTGCCGAAGCGGTTGACGCCGACGACGAGCGGCACGCCGAACTTGCGGACATTCTCGATATGCCGGCCGAGATTCACCGCGCCCCGGCGAACGGCCTCGACATCCGGCGTGCCGAGCTGTCCCTTGGCCACGCCGCCATGCATCTTCAGCGCGCGCACCGTGGCGACGATGACCGCCGCGTTCGGCGTCAGGCCGGCCTTGCGGCACTTGATGTCGAAGAATTTTTCCGCGCCCAGGTCGGCGCCGAAGCCGGCCTCGGTGACGACATAATCCGACAGCTTGAGCGCCGCGCGCGTCGCGCGCACGGTGTTGCAGCCATGCGCGATGTTGGCGAACGGCCCGCCGTGGACGAAGGCCGGGTTGTTCTCCAGCGTCTGCACGAGGTTCGGGTTGAAGGCCTGCTGCAACAGCACGGACATGGCGCCGGGCGCGTCGATGTCGCGGGCATAGACCGGCGACTTGTCGCGGCGATAGCCGATCACCATCGCGCCGAGGCGCTCATGCAGATCCTCGAAATTCTTGGCAAGGCAGAAGATCGCCATCACCTCGCTGGCCACGGTGATGTCGAAGCCGTCCTCGCGCGGGACGCCCTCGGTCGGTCCGCCCAAGCCGACAACCATGCGGCGCAGGGCACGGTCGTTCATGTCCATGACGCGGCGCCACGTCACGCGGCGCGGGTCGATGTCCTGGGCATTGCCCCAGTGCATGTGATTGTCGATCATCGCCGCCAGCAGGTTGTGCGCCGAAGTGATCGCGTGGAAATCGCCGGTGAAATGCAGGTTGATCGTCTCCATCGGCACGACCTGGGCATAGCCGCCGCCGGCCGCGCCGCCCTTCATGCCGAAGCAGGGCCCCAGGCTCGGCTCGCGAATGCACATGGCGGTGCGCGCGCCGATCCGGTTGAGCCCGTCACCCAGCCCGATGGTCATGGTCGTCTTGCCTTCGCCCGCGGGCGTCGGCGTGATCGCCGTGACGAGGATCAGCTTGCCGTCCGGCCGGTCCTCGATCCCCTTGAGGAACGAGTCCTCGATCTTGCCGATGTGATGCCCGAATGGATAAAGCGCGGATTCCGGCACATCCAGGCGCCCGGCGATCTCGGCGATGGGACGCAGCTTCGCGGCGCGGGCGATTTCCAGGTCCGAACCGTGCCGCGACTTGGCGGGCGTATCGGCGGCGGCGGCAGAGTGCAGTTTTGCCTCGGCGTTCAGCATGGCAGTTTCCCTAAATTCGCATGGCGAGACGGTTCATACGCGCGGCTTACCTCGCGCCCTTGAAGCCGAGCATGTGACATATCCGTTCCGGCCGGGTGGGTGGCTTGACGCCGTGTCCGCGCGGGCGTGCCGCGTTTACCTTGAGCCGACGCGCCATCTACCCCGCGTGGACGCATATTGCCGGGCAAAGGCCGACCATCGCGGTTCAGCCTCGTCGCATCTTTGTCCGATTGCGACATGCGGTGCGGGACAAGGTTTTGCGCAGCGGCGCGAACCGGCCTGTTGCCGTGAAAACGCTTGTCACGCGGCCGTCACACACCCAACTAAATGTGTAAGGGCTTGATTGCGCGGCCTCTTGTGGACGGTGTGTTTTTGCGCGAGTATTCGGGATCGATCTGGTCTGCGTGTCCCGAATTGGCGCGCATGGCGGGAGGCCTCGCATGGTTGAGGCGCTCGTTTCGTTATGGCGAGTGTGGCTGGAGGGCGTGCGATGGAAGCGCGCGCGTTGGATCGGCAAAAGATCTATTTTCTCTTGATCCCGAACTTCTCGATGATCGCCTTCTCCTCGGCGATCGAGGCGTTGCGCCTGGCCAACCGCGCGCTGGGGCGAACCGCCTATGAGTGGCGCCTGATCTCGGAAGACGGCAAGCCGGTCCAGGCGAGCAACCGGGTCGTATTGACGGTCGATTCCTCGCTCGAGCAGGTGCTCAACGATTTCAGCGAGCCGCGCGACGTGAGCATGGTCATTGTCTGCTCGGGCGTGGATGTCGAACATTTCCACCACCGTGCCGTGTTCAGCTGGCTGCGGCGCATGCACAACCGCCGCGTGAGCATCGGCGGCCTGTGTACCGGCGCGTGGATTCTCGCCGAGGCCGGGCTGCTGGAAGACCGCCGCTGCGCGATCCACTGGGAAATGCTGCCCAGCTTCGCCGAGCGGTTCCCGGACGTGAACGTCAAGTCCAGCCTGTTCGAGGTGGACAGCGACATCTTCACCTGCGCCGGCGGCACCGTCGCGCTCGACATGATGCTCTATTTCATCGGGCTGCGCTTCGGCGCGGAGATGGCCGAGAAGGTCTGCGAGGTCTGCCTCATGGACCGCGTGCGTCCGTCCAACGACCGCCAGCGCCTGCCCATCGGCTCGCGGCTCGGCATCCAGAACCCGCGCCTGCTCATGATCATCGAGATCATGGAGGCCAACATCGCCGAGCCGGTCTCGCTGGCCCAGATTTCGCAAACGACCGGCATCTCGCGGCGGCATATCGAGCGGCTGTTCCGGCATCACCTGTCACGCTCGCCGGCACGCTATTACCTCGAAGTGCGGCTGGAACGCGCCAAGCGCCTGCTGCGCCACTCCAACCTGCCGATCATCGAGGTGGCGGTGGCGTCGGGCTTCGTCTCGGCCTCGCATTTCTCCAAGCGTTACCGCGAGTATTTCGGCCGGTCGCCACAGATGGACCGCAACCAGCCGGACCTGAGCGGCGGCGAGCGGGACACGCCCGACACGGAACCGGAATTCGCCTGAGCTCGCGGGTGCGCCGCATGACGGTGCGTTAGCGCA
>JBKGZY010000162.1:0-6161 GCA_046543175.1 Dichotomicrobium sp. | reverse complement strand
CGATCCGGATTTATCGCCCGATGCTGTCGTTCAGGAGATTGATAATGTCACCATCGGCCGCACGAACGCTCAAGCTGCCCTCGGGCGAGGCGATTCCCGTGCTCGGGCAAGGGACATGGTTCATGGGCGACGACCGGCGACGCCGCAATGACGAGATCGCGGCGCTGCGCCTGGGGATCGACCTCGGGATGGGCCTGATCGACACCGCCGAGATGTATGGCGGCGGTGCGTCGGAGGATCTGGTCGGCGAGGCGATCGCCGGGCGCCGCGACGCGGTCTTCCTGGTCAGCAAGGTGCTGCCGAGCAACGCGACCAGGGAAGGCGTGATTGCCGCCTGCGAGCGGAGCCTGAGGCGGCTCGGTACGGATCGGCTCGACCTCTACCTGCTGCATTGGCGCGGCGGGACGCCGCTCGCTGAAACGCTGGAGGGCTTCGCGGCGCTCACCGAGGCAGGGAAGATCCGGCACTGGGGCGTCAGCAATTTCGACCTGTCCGACATGGAGGAACTCGTTGGCCTGCCCGGCGGGAGCGCCGTGCAGACCAACCAGGTGCTCTACAACCTGACGCGGCGCGGGATCGAGTGGGACCTGCTGCCCTGGAGCCGCGAGCGCGGCCTGCCGATCATGGCCTATTCGCCAATAGAGCAGGGCCGCCTGCTTGGCAATTCCGGTTTGCAGAGCGTGGCCGGGCGGCACGGCGCGACCGCGGCGCAGATGGCACTCGCCTGGCTGCTGCGCCATGATGGCGTCTTCGCCATTCCGAAGGCGGGCACACCGCGCCACGTCGAGCAGAATCGCGCGGCGCTGGACCTCCGCTTGACGGAGGCGGATCTCGATGCGCTCGACCAGATCTTTCCGCCACCGACGGGCAAGCAACCGTTGGCGATTCTCTAATCTCCCAACGGATGATTGAGCATCCAGTGAAAGCCGTATTTGTCGATCAGCATCCCGAAATGCGCGCCCCAGAACTGATCGGCAAGCGGCATGATCACCTTGCCGCCTGCGCCAAGCGCTTTGAACAGCCTCTGAATATCCGCCATGGTGTCGCAGTGAATGCTCAAGGCGACGTGATCGCCGGGTGTCGGTGTGCCCGTCGGGTTATCCGATGCCATGAGGCCGACATCGCCACCCGTGAGGCATGCATGCATGACTTTGTCCCTGTCGGCCTCCGGGCAGCCGCCGCCTTCCGGGGCGTCGGCGTAGCGCATCACCGTCAGTTCCCCGCCGAAGCAGGACTTGTAGAACTCCATCGCCTCGCGGCAATTGCCGTCGAAAAACAGGTAAGGTGTCAGTGACGTCACCGCCTTGCTCCTTGATTGACCGCGCCACTATTCGGCGGTTTGTTGAACAGGATAACTGACCGGCAGGACCGCCCCTATTCATAATTCAGCTTGGGGTACCAATCGGTGCCGCGCCCCTCGGGCGTCATGTCGAGGACGGTCCACAGCGGCGCCGGGTCGGGCGCTCCGCGCGGGTCCTGGCCCGGATCGGCCATTGCGAAAGTCATCTCCCCGCTCCAGAAATGCCGGATCTTGCCGTCGCGGCGCGTGAAGACGTTGAGCGCGGGAATGTCGGCATCCGCCGAACCGACATAGTCGCGCGTGTAGTCGCCGCTCATATCCGAATACAGCTTGAGATGGCGCCAGCCACGCTCGTTCTTGAACGCGACAAGCCGCTCGATTGGCGAACGCGCGACGACCGCCAGCGCAACTCGCTGTTCCATGTCCTGCGCCTCGCCTTCCCATGCGCTGAGCAATGACGTGCACATCGGGCATGGCCGCGCGCGCTGCGGGCCGTACATGTAGCTGTAGACGACCAGTGTCTGTTTATCGCCGAACAGGTCAGCGAACCGCACGGCCCCCTGCTCACCTGTAAAGTCATAGTTTTTCGGCACCTCGCCACCGGGCGGGAGCGCGCGCCGCTGCTCCGCGACGCGCTCAATGTGACGCCTCAACTCGATCTCCTCGGCAAGCAGCGCGTTGCGCGCCTGTCGGTATTCATCGCTTTCGTTGGGAAAACGCGCCTCGTTCCGCATGGCCAGATCCATGGCCGGTGTGAGGGATGTGGCTCGCGACATCATCAAGCTCCATTTGCGGGATTGCAGTTGCACAATGCGTTACGCCAGTACGGCGCTTCGTGCTGTCATGCGCCGATTTCGTAAGCGGCACGCCAGAACTTGACATAGGTGGGGGAAGGTTCCGGCGAGGCCATCACCCTCGGGGTCATCAGCACCCCGATCAGCTGGCGGGACGGATCGACATAGGCGCTCGTGCCGTAGCCGCCATGCCAGCCTATGCTGCCTGCTCCGAGACCAAGCTCGCCGCCGCCGTGATCGACCGCGATGCCGAGGCCCCAGCCGGAGTTCGGGCCGAGGATCTTCACCGCGTTCGGGCTCTTCCGCTGCTCCGCCGTCAATTGGTCGGTGGCCATGAGATCGCAATGCTCGGCGGAAAGCAGCCGTTTCCCGTCGATCTCGCCACGCCCGAGCAGCAGCCTGGCAAAACGCAGATAGTCGGGAACCGTGGAAACCAGTCCGCCGCTGCCGGACTCGAATGCGGGCGGCGCGGTGAAGGGCAACTCGGACTGGCCGAGGTCGACGCGCTCCCCGTCTTCTGAGTTGTGGAGATAAAGCGCGGTCAGCCGGTCCTGGTCGCGCGGCGCCACCCAGAAGCCGGTATCGGTCATTCCCAACGGCGCGAACAGCCGCTCCTGCAAGAATGCGCTCAGCGCCATTTCCGTGGCGCGCGCGATCAGCACGCCGACGACATGCATGCCGGTGTCGTAGAAGAATGCCTCGCCCGGTTGCGCCGCCAGCGGCAGCGACCCCAGACGCGCCATGTACGCATCGGCATCGACGGTGGGAAGCTTGTAGCCGGGCGCGAATCCCTCGGCCTGCATGGCCTTCTGGATCGGGTGCTCGGGCGGCCAGACCATGATCGCGCCCAGTCCAAAACGCAGTGTCAGGAGGTCGCGCAGCGTGATCGCCCGCTTGGCGGGAACCGTATCGTCAAGCTCGGCGTCGATGCTGCGCAGCACCCGGCGGTCCGCGAGTTCCGGCAGCAAGTCGTCCACCGGCTCGTCGAGCGCCAGGCGGCCTTCCTCCACCAGCATCAGGGCCGCGAAGGCCGTTATCGGCTTGGTGATCGAGGCGATCCGGAAGATCGAGTCGGGGCGCATCGGCGCGCCGTCATAGGCCTGCTCGCCGGCTGCTTCGATAACCGTGTCGCCCTCGTGCCATACCGCCGCTACGAATCCGGGAACGAAGCCGTCCTCGACATAAGGCCCGAGCGCGGTACGCAGCGCGTTCTGTTTGCCGTCACCCGCCGCGCCCGGCCGTCCTGTCCCGGCCACGGCCAGGGCGCCCGCGGCCCCCGCCAGTACCGTGCGGCGTGTCACTTCGCGCGCGCCTCGCTTCGTCATGGTGGCCTCCAATCCTCCGTGCCGTCTCCGCGCCTTGTCGTCACTTGACAAGTTACGTTGATATCAACATAAAATGTGACATGTCAAAGGCCAATCCTGTCCCGCGTGAAACGGTTCTTCACGTGCGTGACACTTGCTTGTGCCTGCATGTGCAGCGCGCTGCGCGCGCCCTCGGCCGGCGCTTCGACGAAGCTTTCCGGCCGCTCGGGATCACGAACAGGCAGTTTTCTCTGATGATGTCGCTCAACCGGCCCAAGCCGCCCGGCATGGGGGAAGTGTCGGAGCTTCTCGCCATGGACCGCACGACGCTGACCGCCGCACTCAAGCCGCTGGAGCGACGCGGCCTTGTCAAGGTGATGAGAAACCCGGACGACAGGCGCGGCCGCGTTCTGACGCTGACGCGGGAAGGGCAGGACCTGCTGGCGCGCGCAATCCCGATCTGGCAGCGGACCCATGACGAGGTCGATCGACGCGTCGCCGGCATGGGGCCGGACCGCTTGCGGGAAGCGCTGCGCGCATTGTTGACGAACGACAGTGCGTAGCGTTTGGTCAAAGGGGTGGATGCGCGCCTGGCGATTCTGCCCTCTTGAACAATGGCCCTTGCGGGCGCCGCCCTCGACGGCCGGAAACGCGCCAACTCCGGGTCGATGGTGATAGGCGAGACGGTTCAAGGCTGGCGGCAAAAGCAATCTTGCCGCGTCTCTCCTGCATGACTGAGTGCGATCAGCCTGGCGGGGGCATCCTGTCGAGCTTGGAAGCGTCGGGAAGCTCCGAGCGTTCCGTCGCGGATTGGCCGGCCGTCGCCGGCGCGTCCGTTGAGGGCGGCAGGGCGGCGAGGATGCCGGCCAGCAAGCCCGCAAGCAGCCCGGCGCTCACCACACCCCATAGGCTGGTAACAATACGTGACGTCATGACAGGTACTCCCGTCAGTGTCGGGCTCAACCCCGGCGCGCCACCCCAATGGCGGCCGCCACGCACTGTCCCCCGTGACCAGAGGCGCTAACGAGTGTGCCGTATTGCGCTCCGGGCAGCGGGCGAAGTGCCGGGCGCCGCCTCAGAGCACATGCCCGCCGTCGGCGGGGAGTCCCGGACTGCCCGAAAGCGCGAGGCGGCTGCGCCTGGCGGTCATGAACAGGTCGCCGGATAGCACGTCCGGCGCCTTGTAGAGATGATTGCTCGTGCCCAAAACGACCTGATCCTGCAGGCTGGCCACCGCCCCATTGCCAGCGCTGTCAGTCCTGATCGCCACCGCCCCATCGGTATCGGCGCGCATGGACGCGCATGTTGAATCCTCCTCAGCGTAGAGAGGCGGCGGAGCCAGACCCGCCAATGCTGTCGCAAGCGCCAGAGCACTTGCCGTTGTATAACGTCTCGCCATCATACCCTCGATTCCGTGTTCGATGCTCAGGCAAGCCCGCCAATCCCGCTCGCATTTTCGCGCTTGCCGTAACCTACAAATGAAACCGTGACGCCGACCTTGGGCCGGGCCACGACTGCGCCGCCGTCCCAATGCGGGGAACGGCGTTGTCGATCCGGCGTGTGCCTGGCTCGACATGCAACTACTGATAGAGTCCCGGAACGGTTCGCGCGTCACATGTCTGTGCGATACGTGCGAAAGTTTTCTGGGTACCGCTTATGGTTGCGGTCTGCTGTGCCTGTTCTGCCACAAGCTGTGTGCGGGGTTGCGGGAGACTGGGTTTCACGCACCGGCTTCCTCAGGCATATCCCACGAAGACGATCCAGCCGCCGAGCTCGGCAATCTGCTGGATCGCGCCGAGCACGTCGCCCGTTTGCCCGCCGATCTGCCGCCAGGCCAGAGTCGCGGGTATGATGGCGGCAATCAACACGCCGGAGAAGGCTGCGCCGCCTGTCACACCCAGTGGCGCCAATGCGAGTAGCGTCACGGCAAGTCCCACCCAGAGCCGCCAATGGCCCGGCCTGCCGGCGTCCCTGCCCAGCCCGTCCGGGCGGGCCGGTGGCAGGACGGCCAGCGCCAGCAGCATCGCGAAACGGCTTGCCGCGCCCAGCGCGACGAGCGCGGCAAGCGCGGTTGCCGGCCCGTCGAGTTCCCCGATCGCCACCGACTTGGCGGCGACCACGAGGATCAGCGCAAGCACGCCGTAGCTGCCGATGGCACTGTCGCGCATGATCGCCAGCTTGCGGTCCCGGTCCGCTCCGCCGCCCATGCCGTCGGCGAAATCTGCAAGCCCGTCCTCGTGCAGCGCGCCTGTGACGAGCACACCCGCGGCTACGGCGAACAGCGCGCAAAGCAGGCCGGGCAGCGCAAGCGAAGCGCCAATGGCGTAGCCGAGCCATGCGAACAGCCCGACAGCCGCGCCGCAGACGGGGAATGCCCAGCCGGCCTCCGCCACGGAACACGGCCGCCGCTCGTCAGGCGGAACGGGCAGGCGGGTCAGGAAACTGAGCGCCAGCCGCAGTTCGGCAAGCCTCCGGGCGGCCGCTTTCATCCGCTGCTGACGCCTGCTTCGTCGAAAGTCGCCATGCCGTTGTGGCACGCCAGCGCCGCGCGCACGACGCCAAGCGCAAGCGCCGCGCCGGTGCCTTCGCCGAGCCGCATATCGAAATCGAGCACGGGCCGCTTACCCAGCGCCCGCAGCAGCCGGCGGTGGCCTTTTTCCGCGCTGACATGGCCGACAAGGGCATGATCGAGCAGCCGCTCGTCCAGCGCATGCAACACGGCTGCCGCAGCGGTGCTGATGAACCCGTCGAGCAGGACGGGGA
>JBKGZY010000161.1:0-6199 GCA_046543175.1 Dichotomicrobium sp. | reverse complement strand
CAAATTCGCTCCACGAGCGCGTAACGCGACAAGATCACCATGGCACGCAAGCAATCCGGCAGGCGCGGAGGTTCGGGCGCGGGCAAAGGCCGTCGCGACATGGCTGTCCGCGTCCGGACCGCGAAGCGCCGCAAGACGTCCTCGACCCGCTGGCTCCAGCGCCAGTTGAACGACCCCTATGTCGCTGCCGCCAAGCGCGAGGGTTACCGTTCGCGCGCGGCCTACAAGCTCATCGAGATCGACGACAAGCATCGACTGCTGCACCCCGGCGCGCTCGTCGTGGATCTCGGCGCGGCACCCGGCGGCTGGGCGCAGGTCGCGGCGCTGCGCGTCCAGCCGGGCGGGACGGTCATCGCCATCGATCTTCTGGAAATGGCCGGCCTGCCCGATGTCACCGTCCTGCGGGGCGATTTCCTGGAAGACAGCGGGCTCACGGCCGTCAACGCGGCGCTCGGCGGGCGCAAGGCCGATGTCGTGCTGTCGGACATGGCACCCGCAACGACGGGACACCGCCAGACCGATCATCTGCGCACCATCGCATTGGCGGAGGCCGCGCTCGATTTCGCCTGTGGCGTGCTGGCGCCGGGCGGAAGTTTCCTTGCCAAGGTGTTTCAGGGCGGAGCGGAACGCGACATGCTCGATCTCATGAAGCGCAGCTTTTCCACCGTGCGCCATGTCAAGCCCCCGGCGAGCCGGACGGAATCGCCGGAGACCTATGTGCTGGCGTCGGGCTTCCGTGGCGCGGATGTCAATGAGTCCGTGTCACAGTAAAGCCGCGGCGCGCGAACGGCTTTGCACTTTTGAACGAAAGTGATAAGACATCGCTCAAGTAAGGGGGCCGATGGCCGGGCGCGTTGCCCGAGGCTAGGCTGTAAAAAGTGTGGAGTGTGGTGGACAATGAGTGAGTCAGTTATCGGCGAAGACCTGACAATAATCGGAAACGTGACCTCCAAGGGTAATCTCAAGCTGGACGGCAAGCTGCAGGGCGATATGCATTGCGCCTCGCTGATCGTCAGCGAAAAGGGGCGTATCGACGGAGGGATCGTCGCCAACAACGAAGTCATCGTGTTCGGCAATGTCTCCGGCTCGATCCGCAGCAAGCGCGTTATGCTGCATTCGACCGCGCGCGTGGAGGGCGACATCTTCCATCAGGGCATCGGCATCGAGATGGGCACCCGCTACGACGGCACCCTGAAATGGACCGAAGACCCGGAAGCCTTCGCGTTCAGGGGCGACGGCAAGACGGATCAGCAGGAAGGGGCCATGCAGCATTCCCACGGTCAGCAGCAGCAGCAGGCGGCGCAGCCTCAACAGGCACAGGCCGCGGACCCGTCCCAGCAGGACGCCGGCGGACGGCGCATCCTGCGGCGCTGAGGACGGCTGCCGCTTCAGGCCGGCTCATTGACGCTGCCTCCGTTTTGTGACTGACAGGGCGCTTCAGCCATGCATTATGCTCAAGCGTCCGGCACCGCAGGCCTGTCTGCGGGGCCGCGTAATCGTTATGAAAGGAGTTGGCGGCGATGAAGCTGGCACTCACCTTCGACGACGTACTTCTCAAGCCGCGTCACTCCGATGTCTTGCCGGCGCAGGTGGATGTTTCCACGCGCGTGACGCCGGCGATACCGCTGAACATTCCCGTCATTTCCTCGGCGATGGACACCGTTACCGAAGCGCCGCTGGCGATCGCTATCGCGGCCGCCGGAGGAATTGGTGTGCTGCACAGGAACATGATGCCGGAGGCGCAGGCCGATCAGGTTCGCCAGGTCAAGAAGTATGAATCCGGCATGGTCGTCAATCCGGTGACGATCCACCCGGAGGCGCGGTTGTCCGAGGCGCTCGATCTGATGCGCCGGCACGCGATTTCCGGCATTCCGGTCGTCACGCCGTCGGCAAACGGCGGCCGCGAGGGGCGGCTCGTCGGCATCCTGACGAACCGCGACGTGCGCTTCGCCGACAAGCTGGACCAGCCGGTCTCCGCGCTGATGACACGGGACAATCTGGTCACGGTCCGGGACGGGGTGAGCTCGGAAGAGGCAAGGCGCCTGCTGCACCAGCACCGCATCGAGAAGCTGCTGGTGGTGGATGACGACTATCACTGCATCGGCCTGATCACGGTCAAGGACATCGAAAAGGCGGTCCAGCACCCCAACGCCGCCAAGGACGACCAGGGGCGCCTGCGCGTCGCCGCGGCGACGACCGTGGGCGAGCAGGGCTACGAGCGCAGCGCAAGGCTGATCGAGGCTGGCGCGGACATGCTGGTCGTCGACACCGCGCACGGCGATTCCGCGCGCGTGATCGAAGCGGTGCGCCGGGTCAAGACGCTCTCGAATTCCGTGCAGGTCGTCGCCGGCAATATCGCCACGCCGGAAGGCGCGAAAGCGCTCATCGACGCGGGCAGCGACGCGGTCAAGGTCGGGATCGGCCCCGGCTCGATCTGCACCACGCGCGTGGTCGCCGGTGTCGGCGTGCCGCAACTGACGGCGATTCAGGATGCCGTGGAGGTCGCGGCGGCGGCCGATGTGCCGGTGATCGCCGACGGCGGCATCCGCTTTTCCGGCGATCTGGCGAAAGCCATCGCCGCCGGCGCGAGCTGCGTGATGGTCGGTTCTCTGCTCGCGGGCACCGACGAAAGCCCCGGCGAGGTCTATCTGTATCAGGGCCGGTCGTACAAGGCCTATCAGGGCATGGGATCGGTCGGCGCGATGGCACGCGGCTCGGCGGACCGCTATTTCCAGCAGGAAGTCGGCGACACGCTCAAGCTGGTGCCCGAAGGTATCGAAGGGCAGGTGCCCTACAAGGGGCCGATCGCCAGCGTGCTGCATCAACTGGTCGGCGGCCTGCGCGCCGCGATGGGCTATACCGGCTCCGCCACGATCGCGGAATTCCAGGAGAAGGCGGAATTCATCCGCGTCAGCGGTTCCGGCGTGCGTGAAAGCCACACGCATGACGTTGCGATCACCCGCGAAAGCCCGAACTATCCCGGCCGCCTCGAATAGTCCCGCGCCCCGGCCGCGAAACCGACATCTGAAAGGTCACGGTCATGCAGCCCGGCGCCCGCCTCCAGGCGGCAATCGAGGTGCTCGACGATATCGGCAGCCGGCACCGCCCGGCGGCGCAGGCGTTGAGCGACTGGGGGCGCAGCCACCGTTTTGCCGGCTCGCGCGACCGCGCGGCGATCGGCAATATCGTTTTCGACGCGCTGCGCCGGCGCAATTCGCTGGGGTATCTGATGGGCAGCGATGCGCCCCGCGCGCTGGCGCTCGGCGTCATGGCGCATCTCTGGGGCGAGGATGCCGAATCCATCGACGCGATGTGCGCGGAGCCGCACGGGCCGGAGCCGTTGACGGAGGGCGAATTGGCCGGGTTCGAGGCGCGGCTGGACGCGGCGGCGCCGGGCTGGGTGTCGGGCGACTATCCCGAATGGCTGGATGAGGAGTTTCAGACCGCCTTCGGCGCGGATGCGCCGGAGCAGGGCGCGGCGCTGGCCGAGCGCGCGCCCATCGACCTGCGGGTCAACACGCTGAAGGCCACGCGCGCGAAGGTGCTCAAGGCGCTGCATTCGGGTGCGCCCGGGGAAACGCCGCTCTCGCCCGTGGGCATCCGCATTCCGGCGCGGTCGCGCGACGCCAAGCCGCCGCATCTCGAGGCCGAGGCCGCGCATGGCAAGGGCTGGTTCGAAGTGCAGGACGAGGGCTCGCAGCTCGCCGCGTTATTGGCCGGCGCGAAACCGGGGGACCAGGTCGCCGATATCTGCGCGGGCGCGGGCGGCAAGAGCCTCGCGCTCGCCGCGCAGATGGAAAACACGGGCCAGCTTTACGCCTACGACACCGACAAGCTGCGCCTGCGCCCGATCTTCGAGCGGCTCAAGCGCGCCGGCGCGCGCAATGTGCAGGTCCTGCCGGCGGGCGACGAGGCGGCGCTGGCCGATCTGACGGGGCGCATGGATATCGTCTTTGCGGATGCCCCGTGCAGCGGCTCCGGGGCGTGGCGGCGTCGGCCGGATTCGAAATGGCGGCTGTCGCCGGAGGCGCTGGCGAAACGCCGCGATGAGCAATGGGCGGTGCTGGAAAAGGCCGCGCCGCTGGTGCGCCCTGGCGGTCATTTGGTTTACGTGACCTGTTCGGTGCTGCCGAGCGAGAACACCGGGCAGGCGGCGCGGTTTCTGGCGACATACGATCAGTTCGAGGCCGTGCCGGTCACCGAGGTCTGGCCGGAGCGCCTGCCTGTGCCCTTTCCCGGCAGCGCCGGAAGGGCCGACGGTTTCGGCGCGCTCCTGCTGACACCGGCGACGCATGGCACCGACGGGTTCTTCGTGGCGATCTTCCGGCGCGCCGTATGAGTCCATAACCAGTGGCTGTGCCAAAGCATTGCCTCAATGGGAGGGCGTATTGAACTGCGCTTTGGTCAGGGGGGATGCCTCATGGGTGTAATCAAGACGTTCTTCGGACTCATCCTGATTATCGTGTTCGTGGTGTTCGGCTACTGGATGTACGCGACCTACACGACGGAAGCTGGCGACGACGCGATCTGGGCGGGGATCAACGGCTTGATGCCCGAGGTGCTGCGGCAGTGGTCGTGCAGCGAGATCGAGGCGCGCGCCGGCGGATCGTCGCCGGCCCCGCAGAATTGCGCGGAATACTGGAATGTGCCGGGCCCGGAAGAGGCCGCCGCGCCCGGTACCGAGGACGACACGGACATCGCCGAGCCGAGTGACGAAGACGGGCCGAAGGCGATCGAGACAGCCCCGGCGAGCGCGGCGGGGACGGACTGACAGCGGACAGGCGGTGATCCGGCTTGACCATCCGCGCCGGGGGATGCTCTATCGCCGGAATGACGCGGGCCGTGGCGTCCGCGACGTGAACACGCCTTTCCCCGGCAGGTCCATGAGCGAAACCGTCCTCATCATCGATTTCGGCAGCCAGGTGACACAGCTTATCGCCCGGCGCGTGCGCGAATCTGGCGTCTATTCCGAGATCGTGCCGTACACCGACGCCGCCGACGCGATTGCGCGCATGCAGCCGAGCGCCATCATCCTGTCCGGCGGCCCGGCCAGCATCGGCGATGCGGACACCCCGCGCGCGGCCGAAGAGGTGTTTTCGGCGGGCGTTCCGGTGCTCGGCATCTGCTACGGCCAGCAGACGATGGTCGCGCAGCTTGGCGGCGCGGTGTCAGGGGCCGAGCAGCGCGAGTTCGGCCGCGCCGAGATCACGCTGGCCAAGCCTTCGCCGCTGTTCGCGGGGCTTGGCGATCCCGGCAGCCGCCTGCCGGTGTGGATGAGCCACGGCGACCGCGTGGATGCGCTTCCCGAGGGCTTCGAGGTGATCGCCGCCACGGCGCACGCACCCTTCGCCGCCATCGCCGACGAAAAGCGCCGGCTCTACGGCGTGCAGTTTCACCCCGAGGTCGTGCATACGCCGCAGGGCGCGGCGATGCTGCGCAACTTCACCCACGAGATCGCCGGCTGCAAGGGCGGCTGGACGATGGCGCATTTCCGCGACACGGCGATCGCGCGCATCCGCGAGCAGGTGGGGCAGGGGCGCGTCGTCTGCGGGCTGTCCGGCGGCGTCGATTCCGCCGTCGCCGCGGTGCTGATCCACGAGGCGATCGGCGAGCGGCTGACCTGCATCTTCGTCGATCACGGGCTGCTGCGCGCGGGCGAGGCCGAGCAGGTCGTGACGCTGTTCCGCGACAGCTACAACATCCCGCTGGTCCATGCCAGAGCCGCCCCGCGCTTCCTGTCCGCGCTGGACGGCGTCGCGGACCCGGAGGAGAAACGCAGGATCATCGGCGGGCTGTTCATCGAGGTGTTCGAGGAAGAGGCCGGGCGCATCGGCGGCGCGGATTTCCTCGCGCAGGGCACGCTCTATCCCGACGTGATCGAAAGCGTGTCCTTCACCGGCGGCCCGTCGGTGACGATCAAGTCGCATCACAATGTCGGCGGGCTGCCCGAGCGCATGAACATGACGCTGCTGGAGCCGCTGCGCGAGCTGTTCAAGGACGAGGTGCGCGAGCTGGGGCGCGAACTCGGTCTGCCGGACGGGTTTCTGCGCCGCCATCCGTTCCCCGGTCCGGGACTGGCGATCCGCATTCCCGGCGCGGTGACGCCGGAGAAGCTGGACATTCTGCGCGCGGCGGATGCGATCTATCTCGACGAGATCGAAAAGGCGGGGCTTTACGACGACATCTGGCAGGCTTTCGC
>JBKGZY010000160.1:0-6223 GCA_046543175.1 Dichotomicrobium sp. | reverse complement strand
GAGCGTGCTGCAAGTGTGGATCAAGTGTCTGTGTCACTGCGCTAGGCGGGCTTGCCGTAGGTCTCGAACCTCTCCAGCACCCGCGCCATCTCCTGCTCGTCCAGCAGTTGGACCTCGCCCAGCTTCAGCACTTCGAGATATTGCGCCGCCAGCGTTTCCACTTCGCCGGCCAGTTCCAGCGCCGACGCCAGGTCCGCCCCCGTGGCGATCTGCCCGTGATTGGCGAGCAGGCAGGCCTTGCGCGTCGAAAGCGTGTCGGCGACATGCGCCGCCAGTTCGTCGGTGCCGAAGGTGGCATAGGGCACCAGCGGTATGTCGGTGCCGCCGGCCACGGCGACCATGTAGTGGAACGCCGGGATCGAGCGATGCGCGCAGGCCAGCGCCGTGGCGCAGCGCGAATGGCAGTGCACCACCGCGCCGGCATCCGGGCGCGCGTCGTAGGCGGCCTGGTGAAAGCGCCACTCGCTTGAGGGAACGCCGTCGCCGGGGCGCGGTTCGCCACGGTCGTCGACGAAGACGATGTCCTCGGCGCTCAGCGTGTCATAGGCCGCGCCGGAAGGCGTGATCAGCATGCCGCCTGCCCAGCGCGCCGAGACGTTGCCCGAGCGCCCGGGGCTCAGGCCGGTAGCGCTCATGCGCCGGGCGGTCTCGGCCACGCCCGCGCGCAAGGCGGTTTCGCTTGCCTGCGCCGGGCCGCCGTCTTTCAGGTTGTGGAACAGCTTCCTGGCTCTGGCCATGCGCCGTCTCCGCGTATCGCGTGCTTACGTGTCGTGCTGGCCGTCGGGCCCGCCGTTGGGCTTGCGGGGACGGTCCGTCTCTTCGGGATCGTCGGTCTCGCCCGTTGCACTGCCGGGCGGCCCGCCGTGGTGGTCCGGCCACGGCGAGTCGGTGTAGAAATCCGGATCGGGGTCCTCGTCACGGTCGTAAAGGGGCGGCGTATCCGGATAGCCTGCCTGTTCGTCGGCGGCGCCGTGCCAGTCCTGCCCGGGTTCCCCTTCGGCATCCTCGTCCGAACGCTGATGCGTGAGCCGCCGTGGTGGATCGTCCCCCTCGAGTTCGGCAGGCCGCTCTTCCGATGCCGCTTCCAAGGCGCCGCGATCAACTTCGCGCGAGGGAATGGGGCGCATCTCCGGGAATTCCTGGCGATAGTTGGCTTCCTCCTTGTGCGCGCTGACCACGGTGCGCAACGCGATCTCCGGCCATTTGCCCTTGGCGAACTTGTAGATGCGGAAATCGTTCGCGCCCGCGAACTCGCTGCCCCGGTCCTTCAACTGGCCCCGCGCGAAGGCCGACAGGTCGGCCCAGCCATGCTTGCCGGTGATGCGTTCCAGGCGGGTTGCCTTCGGCGCTTCCTCGCTGCCATGCGCGCGCGCCCTGCGTCTGATGAGGTTGACGAACCCGCGCGTTTCCAGCGCGAACAGGATATTGGCGATATACCGCGCCTTGCGCCGCCGGTCGGTGTCTGCGCCGCCGACCTCCAGCGGGACGGCCGCGTAATAGTCGCCGCGATGGTCGAACACGACATCCTGTATGGGCGAGAGCATTTCATCGGGTGACGGCCGGCGATGGAACTCGTCGAAGAACACCTCGCGGAACATGCGCATGAACTCGCCCATCTCGCGCGTGCGCGCCTCTTCCACGCCGCCGTAAAAGGCACGGAAGGCGTGGAAGGGCCGGTTCATCGACACCAGCAGGATGCAGAAATCGACGAAGATGGCGATGGCCAGCGGAATGAAGTCGCGCGTGCCCAGCCCGCTGCGTGCTTCGACCGTGGCGGGGTCTTCCCCTGCGGCGACGGCGCGCTCGCGCGCCTCGCGCAGTTCCTCCGGCGTTGGCGCCACGTCGAGCTGCAACACCCCGTAAAGGCTCGTCGTCAGCCGGCGGAACGCCTCGACGACGGCGGCTGAGCCTTCCACCGGGTTGATCCGGGGCGGATCGAGCCGGGGCAGCTCGTCGATGGCGCGGACCACGCCGTTGAGCGCGGAACTCAGCGCCTGGTCGGGGCAGCGGAAGGTGCCGCCGTTGCTCTGAAACACGGTCTGGTCCGCCCGCTCGGCGAACTCGTCGCGCAGCGACAGCAGCTGCGAGTTGTTACGCAATGCGTTGAAGCGGCTGGAAACCAGGTTGAGGTCGCGGTTCAGGCCACTCAGGAAGGCGTTGCGGGTTCCGCTCTGCCGGTCGATGGTGGACGGATCGTTGGCGATGACCCTGTCCAGCTTCCGGGACAGGGACTGGATATCGTCCTGGATCTGTCCGGTGCGCGAGCCGACGAATTCCTGGGCGAAGGCGAAACGGCTGGCATCGGCTTCGCGCAGGCGCATGCGCGGCCCTGCGCCGGGCCCGCTTTGCAGACAGGTGCCGCCTTCCTCGCGTTCGGTTTCGGCACGTTCCGCGGAGATTGTCGCCAGCGTGCCGAGCGTGGACTGGAGCTGCTCGAGCTGGCTGGCGCCCTGCTGGAGCTGCGACTGGACCTGCGAGATCGAGGCTTCGGCGGACGCGCTCGCCTCGGTGCGCGCTTCGAGATATTTCCAGTAAAAGCCGAAGCCGAACCCCACGGAAATCAGGGTCAGAAACAGGTATCCCGCCAGGTAGAGCGGGAAAATCGCGAGCACGCGCTTGCCCTGGTAAAAGCTCCTGGAGAAGAACTGGTCCAGTATGAACAGGATCATCAACTGGAGAATGGCGACCGCGAAACCGACGGCGATGGTGATGATCAGGCTGATACGCCCGGCATTGGCGGTGATCAGCTCCAGCATGCCGGTATAGGTCGAGATCCAGGACAGGATCGTCAGGCCCAGGATCAGCAGGATGCTTTTCCACGACGTGGAAAAGCGCATGAAGGTGCGGCGCAGCGGACCCGGCTGGTCGGCGTCCTGCTGCCGTCCGGCGCGCCCGGCCAGCTTGTCCTGGATGCCATTTCCCGAGGCACTCACGTTACTGGGGCTCCCGCTGGAAACAAGCACACACCATGTCCGGGCACCTTACGCGGCCGGCCGGAGGGCGGAGGTCACCATAAACTCACAATACCGTTAAACTATACATAATGTCGGGTCAGCATCAGTTCACCCCAATCGCGACGGAGTGATGTCATGGGGGCACGCGCTAGTGCATCGACGCATTCATTCGCTTCACCAAGCAGCGAGTCCGGGAGCGAACAAATGCGTCAAAGATGGACTAGCCGTGCCGGGCGATGCTGGCGCCGGTCAGTTCGTCCGCACCGCCGCGAGCTGCTCTTCGATCGCCTCGGTCACTTCCTCGGCCTCGGGCTTCGTGCGCGTGCTGAACGCGCCCACGAGCTTGCCGTCCACCGAGATCAGGTATTTGTGAAAGTTCCAGCCGGGCGCATTCTTCTCGCCGCCGACTTCGCGCGCCCATGTGTAGAACGGATGCGCCTCCGGCCCCTTGACGTGGACCTTCTCGGTCAGCGGGAAATTCACGCCGAACGCGCCCTGGCAGAACTCCTTGATCTCGCCTTCGCTTTTCGGCTCCTGCCCGCCGAAGTCGTTGGACGGTGCGCCGATGACGACGAGACCGCGATCGCGGTATGTCTGCCACAGCGATTGCAGGCCCTGGTATTGCGGCGTGTACCCGCACATGGAGGCCGTGTTCACCACAAGCAGCACCTTGCCGGCGAACCGGCTCAGCGGCATCCGGCTGCCGTCGATCGAGGTGAAGGTGAAGTCATGCGCTGATCCGGCTTGCCGGTCGGCGGCGAGGGGTGCGGCGGGAGTTGCGGTCATCGCGCCGATCAGGGCCAGGGCTAGGGCGGCGGCAAGCTGTCGTTTCATCTCCGGTGCCTTTCGATGGCGTAACTTCAGATCAGAGTGTCCTACGCGCACGGCAGACGGGCGGTTCGCCGGTCAGTCCCGCTTGACCATCGCCAGCGCCATGCCGTCATGGCCCTTGAGCCCGACCATCTGGGTCACGATCGCATCGACGCGGTCGTCCCTGCCAAGCGCATCGTTGAAAGCCTGCACGCCACGGACGAGGCCGTCGGTCGTGTCGGCGTCCAGAACGCGGCCGCCGCGCACCACATTGTCCGCGACGATGAGCCCGCCCGGCCGGCTCAGGCGGATCGACCAGTCGAGATAGCCGACGAGGTTCTCCTTGTCCGCGTCGATGAACACCATGTCGAAGGGCGCCTCGCCGCGCTCCTCCAGTTCGCGCAGCGAGTCCATCGCGTCGCCGACGATGATCTCCACCCAGGGCCCGACCGATGCGCGGTCGAGGTTGGCCCGGGCCACGCCGGCATGCTTCGGCGCGTATTCCAGCGTGATGACACGCCCATCCTCCGGCAGCGCGCGCGCCAGCCAGATGGCGCTGTAGCCGCCGAGCGTGCCGATCTCGAGAATGCGCCGCGCGCCGATCAGCCTTGCCAGCAGATACAGGTATTTGCCCATGACCGGTGAAACCGCGATGTCGGGCAGGCCGGCGGCTTCGGCGGCGGCGGTGGCCGCGTCGAGCGCGGGATCGTCCTCGATGAAGCGGTCGATGATATAGCTATCGACCTCACTGAAAAGCTCGCGGTCCGGCATTCTTCCTCCTGGCAAGCAGATGTCCTCTCACCCAGAATACCGCAGGATGACCGGGTTGCGCAGCCGTGAAATGGGACTTTCCGCCTTGGTTAAACTGCCATAGTGTACCATTTAACTTACCGCTAACGCTGCAAAATCCGGCCGTCTTCAACGAGCTGGTCAATACGGGAGGGAGGCGATGGACCCGATCTGGCTCGACAGCTATCCGCCGGGCATTCCCGCGGAAATCGACCCGGAAAAGTACCGCTCCATCGGCGAGATGTTCGCGGACAGCGCGGCGCGGTTTGCGGATGAACCCGCCTTTTCGTGCATGGGCAAGGCGTTAACCTATGCCGAGATCGACCGGCTGTCGGCCGCCTTCGGCGCCTGGCTCCAGCATGATCTGGGCCTGCCGCGCGGGGCGCGCGTCGCCATCATGATGCCGAATGTCCTGCAATACCCCGTCGCCATGCTCGGCATCCTGCGCGCGGGCTACACGGTGGTGAACTGCAACCCGCTCTACACGCCGCGCGAGCTTGGCGGGCAGTTGCAGGATTCCGGGGCGCAGGCGATCGTGATCGTCGAGAACTTCGCCCACACCCTGGAACAGGCCATCGACCAGACGGAGGTCGAGCACGTCATCGTTACCCGGCTCGGCGACATGCTCGACTTTCCCAAGGCGAACATCGTCAATCTCGTCGTCAAGCACGTGAAGAAGATGGTTCCGGCCTGGGACATCTCCGGCGCGGCATGGTTCAAGGATGCGTTGAAGGCCGGCGCGCAGCACGATTTTCAGCCGGCGGATGTCGCGCCGGAGGATCTCGCCTTCCTGCAATACACCGGCGGGACGACCGGCATCCCCAAGGGCGCGATGCTCACCCACCGCAACATGATCGCCAATCTGGAACAGGCGCAGGCCTGGATCAGCCCGCATGTGCGCGAGGGCCAGGAAGTCATCATCACCGCGCTGCCGCTCTATCACATCTTCGCGCTGCTGGCGAACTGCCTGACCTTCATGAAGATCGGGGCCAAGAACATCCTCATCACCAATCCGCGCGACATCCCCGGATTCGTCAAGGAGCTGGGCAAGGAGCCGTTCACCGCGCTCACAGGTGTCAACACGCTGTTCAACGCGCTTTTGAACAATCCCGACTTCGCCAGGCTGGACTTTTCGCCGTTGCGCCTGACGCTCGGCGGCGGCATGGCGGTGCAGAAGAGCGTGGCGCAGCGCTGGAAGGAGGTGACGGGCAAGCCGCTGGTGGAAGCCTACGGGCTCACGGAGACATCGCCCGCCGCGACCATCAACCCGCTGGATATCGAGGAATACACCGGCTCCATCGGCCTTCCGGTTCCCTCGACCGAGGTTTCGATCCGCTCGCTCGACGGCGAGGAACTGCCGGTGGGCGAGACCGGCGAGCTCTGCATCCGCGGCCCGCAGGTGATGAAGGGCTACTGGCAGCGCCCCGACGAAACGGCGCTCGCCTTCACCGAGGACGGCTTTCTGCGCACCGGCGACATGGCCCGGATCGACGAACATGGCTTCGTCTATATCGTCGACCGCACCAAGGACATGATCAACGTGTCCGGGTTCAACGTCTATCCCAACGAGATCGAGTCCGTGATCGCTTCCCATCCCGGGGTTCTGGAGGCCGGGGTGGTCGGCATCCCCGACGAGGCGTCGGGCGAAACGGTCAAGGCGGTGATCGTGA
>JBKGZY010000159.1:0-6237 GCA_046543175.1 Dichotomicrobium sp. | reverse complement strand
GCGCGGCCAAGTGCCCTTACTGCGACTTCAACTCCCATGTCCCGCGCAGCGCGGTGGATGAGGCGCGGTTTGCCCGCGCGCTGATTCGCGAACTCGGCCATTACGCGTCCCGGACGCCGGGGCGGCGGGTGGATACTGTGTTTTTCGGCGGCGGGACACCTTCGCTCATGAGCGCTCAGACCGTCGCGGCGGTCCTTGATGCGATCGCCGGCCTGTGGACGTTGTCCTCTCGCGCGGAGATCTCGCTGGAAGCGAACCCCTCGAGCGTGGAGGCGGCGCGCTTCGCGGGGTACCGTGCAGCCGGCGTGAACCGCGTGTCGCTCGGCGTTCAGTCGCTGCATGACGATGCGCTGGGCTTTCTCGGTCGGCTGCACTCGGCTGAACAGGCGCGCGCGGCGCTCGAGGTGGCGCTGGCGCATTTCCAGCGGGTCTCGATCGACCTGATCTATGCACGACCCGCTCAGTCCGTCGATGGATGGCGGCAGGAGCTGCGCGAAGCTCTTGATTTGGGCGTGCGTCATCTCTCGGCCTATCAGCTCACCATCGAGCCGGGGACGGCGTTTCACCGGCTGCATACGTCGGGAAAGCTGGCGGTGCCGGACGCCGATAAGGCCGCCGATCTCTACGCGGCGACTTGCGAGATTTGCGACGCGGCAGGGCTTAGAGCCTATGAGGTGTCCAATTACGCCGTTCCGGGCGAGGAAAGCCGGCACAACCTGATTTACTGGCGCTACGGCGACTATGCTGGCGTCGGTCCCGGCGCGCATGGCCGGCTGAGCAGGGCAAACGGCGAGCGCGTGGCAACCGAAGCCTTGCGCGATCCCGCGGCCTGGCTCGCGCAGGTCGAGCGGGTCGGTTACGGCGTGGAAGCGGAAACCGCGCTGTCGCTGCTGGAACAGGCCGAGGAAATCCTGCTGATGGGGCTGCGGCTGGCCGAGGGGGTGCCGCTTGCACGTTTGCGCCGGCTGAGCGGGCACGACATCGCCATCGCCGCCGTCGAAGAATTGCGCGGGCTGGGCCTTGTCACGCTTGCGGACGACCGGCTGCGTGTGACGGATGATGGGCGCTTGCTGCTCAATCAGGTCGCGCTCAGGCTGGCGGATGCGCTTGTCCCGGCATCGCTCCAGGCCGCGGCCGAAGCAGCCGGCTGAGCCTTCAGTACTGCGCACCGGCGAAGGTGCGCGGCGCGGCATCGAGCACTTCCGAGCCGAACCGCTGAACCTCGAGAATCGCCAGCCCGCGCTGCGACAGGCCGTTGTCGCGCAGCCGGAACAGCCCGTCCACGCCGGAGAAGCCGCTGTCCCGGGTCAGCCGGTCGGCCGTGTAGCGGCTGCCTTTCGAGCCCTCCGACAGGGTCGCCGCGAGGCTGACCGCGTCGTAAGCCAGGCTGGCGAGACGCGGCGGCGGATCGCCATAGGCTTCCACGTAGCGCTTGGTGAAGTCCTGCCATCCGCTCGGCTCGGCGGCCGGATACCACCCGCCGAGCAAGGGTTTCTCGCGGCCGACGCCGGAATAGTCCCAGCCGTTGGAGCCGAGAATCCGGATCGCTTCGGTATCGACCTCGAAATAGGGCAGCAGCGGCGCGAGCGCGGGCAGGGTGTCCGAACTGCCGGGCAGGAACAGCGCGTCGAACTGCGGTTCCTCCTCGCCTTTCTTGGCCAGCGCGGCGATCTTCTCGACCGGCTTGAGCATGCTGTTAGCGTCTGGCTTGTAGGTCTGAAGAGCCACGATTCGGCCGCCGGTGTCCTCGACAGCGGATTCGAACGCCTTCCGGACGATCGCGCCCAATTCGTTTTCCGGAATCAGCGCGGCGAACCGGCGCTGCCCCTGGCTCATGGCATAGGACACGATCCGGCGGACTTCGCTGCCGGCGAGGAAGCTGAGCAGATAGACGCCGTTGCCAGCCACCTTCCGGTTGCTCGAAAACGCAACGATGGGCACACCGGCCTCGCGCGCAATGGGCGCCGCGCCGGAGACGGCCTCGGCGAACAGCGGGCCGATGATAAGCTCCGCGCCGTCCCGGACCGCTTCTGTTGCGGCGGCCTTGGCGCCTTCCGCGGTGCCGCGCGTATCCTTCGCCATCAGTTGCAGTTCCGGGTTCTTGAAGTCGAACAGCGCCAGTTCGCCGGCCTGTTTCATGGCCTGGGCGACCTTTTTCGTATTCCCGTCCGCCGACAGCGGCAGCAGCACCGCGACCTTGATCGAGGGCCGCTTGCGCGCCGGCCCGTCGTCTTCAGTGGCACTGCCCGAAATCTCGGACCCGGGCGCGGTTCGCGGCCCGCCGACAGTGCAGGATCCAAGAATAGCGGCAAGCGCGAATAGGGCGGTCACGGCGAGACAGAAGTGCGAAACCTGACGGAGCGGGCGGCGCGTTCCCTGCGTGAAACGGGGCGCGCTGCTGCGGCTGACATCGGCGATGGCTGGCATCGAGTCCCTTGCGGAAAATACGCGCAGTTGCGCATCGGCGGCGGAAAAAGCCGGACGATATGGCCCACGGCGCAACGCGATATGGCAAATCGCGCCCGAACCTATCAACAAAGCTGTGGCTCATTTGTGGCGAGAGCATTGCGCGCGGCATTTCTCGTGTCCTTCACGATGTGCCGAAGCGGCGTTTCCGCGGCCCGCGGGCTATGCTACCGATTGTCCATGAGGGACGAGGAACCAGGTGCGGACCGCAAGGCGGAAGGCGATGAGCGCATCGTCGCGCGCGCGGCCAGCCAGTTAGAAGCGCTGCTGGCGCAAGGCGCAGCGCCGGGCCTGCATATCGTTGCAACGCCCATCGGCAATCTCGGCGATATCGGCCTGCGGGCGCTCGCGGTGCTGGCCCGTGCCGATATCGTGCTGTGCGAGGACACGAGGCGTGCGCGCAAGCTGCTGACGCATTTCGGCATCGACCGCCGGCTGAAGGTCTATGAAGAACACAGCGCCGCGCGAACCCGCCCGCAGATCCTGCAATGGCTGCAAGCGGGCCAGTCGGTCGCGCTGATCTCGGATGCAGGGACGCCGCTGATCTCCGATCCGGGTTTCAAGCTGGTGCATGAGGCCATTGCGGTCGGCATTCCTGTGCGGACCGTCCCCGGTCCCGTGGCGGCCGTCGCCGGCCTGAGCGTCAGCGGGTTGGCGACCGACCGCTTCCTGTTCGAAGGCTTCCTGCCATCGAAGGCCACGGCCCGACTCCGGCGTCTCCAGGAACTGGCGGCCATCGATGCCACCTTGGTCCTTTACGAAAGCCCGAACCGTTTACACGCCGTCCTGCAGGATGTTGCAGAAGTCCTCGGCACGCGTGATGTTGTGATCGTCCGGGAGATGACGAAACGCTTCGAGACGCATTACCGCGGCACGGCGCAGGCACTGCTGGAGACGCTGGAAGGACGAGAACTCAAGGGCGAGATCGTGCTGATGATCAGCCCGCCGCGGCACGCCGAGGTCGATGATGCGCTGATTGTGCAACAGCTGGACGAACGGATGCAGTGGATGACGCCGCGGGATGCTGTTGATGCGGTTGCAGATATGCTAAAAATTCAACGAAAGCATGTCTACAGGCTGATGATCTCACGCCAGAAAGACAAATGAAGGCCGTGTCTCGCTGCCGTCGGACGGGAGATGCACACCGGTATTCCGTTTCCGATTTATCGGACGCGAGGGGTGGTGGCGTCGCGTGTTTACGGGACCGCGCGAAGATTTTTTTCGGTTGCCCGTGGATGGTTCCCTCTTGGGAAGAGGGCGGTCGTGGCTTATCGGGAGGAGTTGATGGGTGAGCCTCCATGTGAAGCAATTTCCCCTTTGAAGTCCAAGGGCTTCGGGAGGCAAGCCGGCGCGCCGGGTGCTCCGGCGAGGGTGAACGCCGGGAACAAGCGCTCGACCGCCTACGCGAAGGGCGTCGACGCAGAGCATGTCGCGGCGCAGGTGCTGCGCAGGCAGGGGTTCCGCGTTCTCGATAAACGGTATCGGACGCCGGCGGGAGAGGTCGACCTGATCGTCGCGGATCGCAGTGCCGTGGCGTTCGTCGAGGTGAAGCGCAGATCATCACAAACAGACGCTGGCGAAGCGATTACGCCACGCCAGCAGGCGCGTATTACCGGCGCCGCGGAAATCTGGCTTCACGAGCATCCCGAATACGCGGATCGCGAGATTACCTTCGATGCCGTCCTGATATGTCCATGGAGCGCGCCGCGGCATATCCGCGACGCCTTCCGTCCGGGCGCCTGAGCTAACTGTCGTGCTGTCCGGCAAAGGCGGCGTGTTTCAATGCCGGAAGGCGAAGACCGAGCGTCACCGCCCGCGCCACGAACAGCACCATCAACGCCGCCCATAGCCCGTGATTGCCGAAAGACGGCGTCAGGACTGCCCAGGCCACCAGATAAATGCCCAAGCTTACCAGCATCATGTTGCGCATGTCCCGCGTGCGCGTCGCACCGATGAAAATTCCGTCGAGCTGAAAGCAGGCGACGCCGACAACCGGCGCGGCGGCCGCCCAGGGCAGATAGTCACGCGCCGTGGCGCGCACCGCTTCGGTCACAGTCATCGCGTCGATGACCGCGTCGCCCCCGAGCCAGAAAACCGCGCCGGTGGCAACGCTCAGGCCCGCCGCCCAGATAGACGACAACCTGACGGCATCGGCGAACCGAGCCGGATTGCGCGCGCCGATCGCCTTGCCCGTCAGCGCCTCGGTCGCATAGGCGACGCCGTCAAGAAAATAGGCGGCCACTGACATGAAATGCATCAGGATTGCATTGGCCGCGAGGATGAAATCGCCGCTGCGCGCGCCCTGCGCCGTGAAGAACGAAAAGGCGAAGAGCAGGCTGAGCGTGCGGATCATGATGTCGCCGTTGACCGAGACCATGCGCTTGAGCTTGGCCGCGTTGAAAACGCGCCAGGCACGTATTCGCAGACTGCCCGCGGCGCGCAGCGCCACCGCCAGCCCTACGACGGCCGCACCGGTCTCGGCGATCAGCGTGCCCGCCGCCACGCCGGCAACGCCCCAGCCGAAAACCAGGACGAACAGGGCGTCCAGCCCGATATTGGTCAGGTTGAGCAGGAGTTGCAGGCGGAAGGCCATGCCGGCGCGGCCCAGCCCGATGAACCAGCCGACGAGCGCGTAATTGGCGAGTGCTGCCGGGGCGCTCCAGATACGGATGGCGAAATAGGTGCGTGCCGCCGCCTCGACATCGGGCGACGCGCCCATGAGCGTGAAGGCCGCCTCGGCGATGGGCCATTGCAGCAATATAATCGCCATGCCCGCCGTCCCGGCGACCAGCAGCGCCCGGTATAGCGTAGCCAGGACCTCGCGCTGGCGCTCCGCCCCGCTCGCTTGCGCCGTCAGGCCCGTCGTGCCCATGCGCAGAAACCCGAACCCCCAGTAGAAGAAGGTGAAGATGGTCGCCCCGACCGCCACGGCGCCGATCAGATGCGCCATGCCGAGCTGGCCGATCACGGCAGTGTCGACAGCGCCGATCAGCGGGGTGGTGACATTGGAGAAGATCATGGGCAGCGCGATCGCCAGCACGTCGCGATGGCGCAGGCGCGTTGCCGGGGACTGCGAAGTGAGCGTCGTTACGGGAGCCTCCCATGACGGCATGCGACCGAGCGAATACCGCAAATGATGCCGCGGTTTAACATGTCGAGCGCGGTGGCGGATGCGCTACGTCGCATGGCAGCCCGGCATTTGTCGCGGAGGGCACGTGCCGATCGCACCAAGCAGGGTACAGCGCCTGGAGCGACAAGCAGCTTTTTACCTGACAACGCCGACAAAAGCCGCGTCTATGGGGGCGGGAAGACGGTGACGCGGACCGGGGTCGGATTGAAAGCATTGCAGGGATTGTGAACTTGCGGGCAGTTGGAAATGACCGCCAGCACGTCCCGTTCGGCGCGCAGATCGACGTACTCGCCGGGCCTTGAGCGGCCGTGAGCGACCGCACATTCGGCGGTGTCCGAGACAGGCACCTCCATGAAGAAATTGAGATTCGGCACGATATCGCGCCGGCCCATGCCGTGACCGGCCAGCGCGGCGAGGAAGTTCTCGCGGCAGCCGGACGCGCCCTCGACGCCGTAAAGCATCCTGTTGCTTGGTTCGCTGCAACAGCCGCCGAGGGTGTCATGCGCGCCGAAGCTGTCCGCGGCGATCGTGAACAGCGGGCGCGCGAGGTCGGAATAAAGGACGTGTCCGGTCGTCAGCTCGATGGTGCCCGCGGCCTTCAGCGTATTGGGCATGTGATAGCGCTCTTCGCGGTCGTCGTT
>JBKGZY010000158.1:0-6310 GCA_046543175.1 Dichotomicrobium sp. | reverse complement strand
GCGGCGTCCAGCGCCTTCTGCTTGTCCGTGTCCCGTTCCTTCATTTCAACCGGCTCTCCCGTTCGCCCATTCGCATGCGGCGCCGACACAGGGACTTGTCCCTCATCGTCTTTCCGCGTTATCCCACATCACGTCTCGCGTGGCAATCAGTGCGTCCATCATAACGCAACACGTGATTCCGATCATTTTCGGCCCACGCCATGCCTGCGCAGCACGTTTTCGGCCCGCTCGCGCACCTCGTGAAACGCGCCGGAGGCATCGACGCGCTCCCATTCGATCCTCCCGAGGTCGAAGCCCAACTGCGCGCGCACCACATCCGGATCCGCATCCGAGGCGTCAGACTCGCGCGATTCGACCCGCTGCACCAATGCCTCCTCGGGCGCGCTCAGCCATATGCCCACAAATTCCGCACCCGCGGCCTCCGCGATCCGGGCCGCTTCGGCGCGTTCACCCGGCCTGGCATGCACCGCGTCGAGGATGAGGCTGTGCCCGGCGCGCAGCGCGGCGCGTGCCTTCTTGGCGAGCCCCCGGTAAACCGTTGCCGAAACATCCGCGGTGTAGGCCCGCTGAGGCAGCCGCTCGGTGGGCTTACAGCCGAACAGGCGCTTGCGCTCCATATCGCTGCGCAGGATCACCGCGCCGGGCGCTGCGCCGATGTCCGGCGCGAGCGCGCGCGCCAGCGTCGACTTTCCCGTGCCCGACAGCCCGCCGACGGCCAGCAGCACGGGCTTGTCGGACGCCATGAAACCCTGCGCGAGCGCGAAATACCGCCGGGCTTCCGCGTTTTGCGCCTGATACGCTGCCGCCTTGGCCCGGATGCCCGCGCGCGTGGCCAAGTATAGCGGCAACGCGGCGAGCCCCTCAAGATTCCGCAGGTCGCGGTCCGCCGCCAGATAACTGTTCAGCACGACATTCGCCCCGCCGGGCGCCTCGCGCGCGATCAGGTCCATCAGCAGGAAAGCGAGGTCGTCCAGCACATCCACCGTTGCGATGGCGTCGTCGAACTCCACCGCGTCAAACAGCACGGGATGCCCGTCCAGGCGAACCACGTTGCGCAGATGCAGATCGCCGTGACAGTGACGCACGAAGCCTTCACGGCTGCGTGTCTCGATCAGCGGGGCCAGTTCGGCGAGTCGTTCCTCCAAAACGCTGCGCAGCGCCTGCACCTCGTCGGGCGGAAAAACATCCGCATAGAGTGCGAACGCCTCGTCGTTCTCCGCGATCAGCCGCGACAGCCCTTCGACCGCCATCCCCGCTTCGATACGCCGCGCCGCCTCATCGTGAAAGCTGTGCACCGCGTCCGCGAGTTCGGCATAGTCGGCAGGGCCGAGACGGCCGGCATCCGCCAGTTCGGAATAAAGGCTTTCATCGGGGAAGCGGCGCATCTTGACGGCCCACTCCATCACCTCGCCGCTGCCACCGATTTCCAGCCCGCGCACAGCGTCGTAGGTGATGGGCACGACGCCCTGATACAGCTCGGGCGCCGTGCGCCGGTTGATCTGGATCTCGTTGACGCAGGCCCGCCGGCGCGCTTCGGGGGTGGAATAGTCGAGAAAGGGGAAGACGACCGGCTTCTTGATTTTGTAGGCTGCGTCTCCGGCGAGGAAAACAACCGATATATGCGTCTCTATGCGCTCCACCGTTTCCGGCTGCTCGGCATAGCTCTCCGGCCTGCCCATGAACGCGTCGATCTCGTCCCAGGACGGATGGTCATGTTCGTTGCTGTGAAAATTCATGCGCGACAATGTCTTTCACGTGTGTGAGGTTCGCACGAATTCCGGCGCCAGTGTCAGCGCGACGGCAGCCGCAGCTCACTCGGGCGCACATCCTGCAACACCGCGCAGGCTCGTGCTTGCGCTGCCCAGACACTAACGCAGATGCCGCCATTATTGAATGATGCCGCACGCTGCCGGCTGGCCGAGCGCCTGCGCAGCGAGATCGAAGGCGACGTGCTGTTCGACGACTTCGACCGCGGGCGCTACGCGACCGATGCGTCATTCTATCAGGTTTTCCCGACGGGCGTGGCGGTGCCGCGCACCGAAAACGACCTGCTGGCGATCGCCGCCATCGCCGCGGAGGAAGGCGTCGCGATCACCGCGCGCGGCGGCGGCACGGCGACGGCCGGGCAGACGGTCGGCGAAGGGCTGGTCGTCGATGTCTCGAAATATCTCAACAAGCTCGTGTTTCATGACATCGGCGCGATGACCTGCGCCGTGCAGCCCGGCATTACGCTCGAAGCGCTGAACCGCCAGCTCGCGCCGCACGGCGTGTGGTTCCCCGTGGACGTCGCCAGCGGCAGCCGCGCCACCATCGGCGGCATGACGGCGACCGGGGCGAGCGGCCCGCGCGCGCTGGCCTACGGGACGATGCGCGACAACGTCACCGCCATCGACGCGATCCTCGCCGACGGCTCCGAAGCGGTGTTCGGCGAACTGCCTGAAACGTTCCCCGACCCGGATGCGCCGGGTGCGTTCGACGACGCCGTGCTGACGCTTCTGGAAATGGGGGAGCAGCACGAGGAGATGATCCGACGTGTCTTTCCCGCGTTGCCAGGCCGCGTCGCCGGCTACAATCTCGACGCGCTGCTGCCGGACCGTCAGCCGCACAATCTGGCCGAGCTTCTGATCGGCTCGGAAGGCACGCTGGCGCTGTCCAAGCGCATCGAACTGAAACTCGCTCCACTGCCGAAGAACCGTGTTTTGGGCGTGTGCCATTTCCCGAGCCTCCAGGCGGCGATGGAAGCCGTGCAGCATCTGGTCAGACTGACGCCGAGCGCCGTCGAGCTTATGGACGCCGCCCTGCTCGATCTTGCCGGCAGCCACCGCAGACTCGCGCCGATCCTGAGCCGGTTCCTGCGCGGCGAGCCGGCGGCGCTGCTGCTCGTGGAGTTCACTGGCGATGTGCGCATGGAGAACATCCGCAAGTTGAAAGACCTGGACGAACTCATGGCCGAGCTGGGCCATCGCCATGCGGTCGTCGAAGCGGTCGGCGCCGAGGTGCAAAACGTGATCTGGCATGTGCAGAGGCAGGCGCTCGACATGCTGACCGCGTTGAAGGACGCGGCCAAGCCCGTTTCCTTCATCGAGGATTGCACCGTCCCGCTGGAACACCTGCCCGCATTCACCGAAGAACTGACCGCGTTGCTTCGGCGGCATGGGGTCCACCCGATGTTTTACGGCCATGCCGGGGCGGGATGCCTGCATGTGCGCCCGGCGCTGAACCTGAAGCTGGCCCGCGACATCAAGGCGATGCGCCGGATCGCCGAGGAAACCTTCGCGCTGGTGCGCAGATACGGCGGCAGCCATTCAAGCGGGCATGGCGACGGGCTGGTGCGCTCGGAGTTTCACGGCGCGATGTTCGGGCGCAGGGCGGCGCGCGTGTTCCGCGAGGTCAAGGCGCTGTTCGACGAGGACGGGCGGCTTAACCCCGGCAAGATCACAGGCGCGCCGCGCATGGACGACCGCGAACTGTTCCGCTACCACCCCGATTACCGCGTGCCAGACTTCGACACTGCCCTCGACTGGTCCGGCTGGACGGGCGCGGCCGGCGGCTTTCAGGGCGCCGTCGAAATGTGCGATAGCAACGGTGCCTGCCGCAAGCTGGCGGGCGGCGAGATGTGCCCCTCCTTTCGCGTGACGCGCAACGAGCGCGACAGCCCGCGCGGGCGCGCCAACACGCTGCGCCTCGCGATCTCGGGACAGCTCGGCCCCGACGCCCTCGCCGCGCCAGAGATGCAGGACACCATGAAGCTGTGCGTGTCCTGCAAGGCGTGCAGGCGCGAATGCCCCGCCGCCGTAGATGTCGCCAAAATGAAGATCGAGGTGCTGAACGCCGCGCAACAGCGCGACGGCCTGTGCTGGCGCGACCGGCTGACCGCGTATCTGCCGCGCTATGCGCCGCGCGTGCGCCGCTTCTGGTGGGCGCTGAATGCGCGCGACGTCGTGCCCTCGCTGGCGACGCTTTCGGACGCCGCGCTTGGCTTTTCCGCGCACCGGCGCCTGCCGCAATGGAGTTCGCGGCCTTTCCTGAGCCGTGAACCGGCCGGGCCGGCGGACGGCGCGGAAGTCGCGCTGCTCGCGGACACGTTCAACACTTGGTTCGAGCCGGGCAATCTACGCGCCGCCGTGGAGGTGCTCGCCGCGGCGGGCCGTCGTGTCCACGTGCTCCACGCGAGGGATAGTGAGCGACCCTTGTGCTGCGGCCGCACCTTCTTCGCCGCCGGACTTGTGGACGAGGCGCACACGGAAGCGAGCCGGCTGCTCGACGCCGCTGAACCATTCATCTTGCGCGGTGTGCCCGTCATCGGCCTGGAGCCCGCCTGCCTGTTCAGTCTGCGCGACGAATACCTGCAGCTCGGTCTCGGCGAGCGCGCGAGGGATTTGAGCCGGAATGCCTGGCTATTGGAGGAATACATCGCGCGCCAACTGGAGGCCGGACGCTGGGATCTTTCGCTCAGCCCCATCGAGGCCAAGGCAATGATCCACGGGCATTGTCATCAGAAGGCGTTCGGCACCATGTCGGCACTGGAGCGGACGCTCTCGCAGGTGCCGGGGCTCGAGCCGCAAGTCATCGAGTCGGGCTGCTGCGGCATGGCCGGCGCGTTTGGATATGCGTCGGAAAACCTCGACATGTCCGTCGACATGGCCGAACTGGCGCTGTTCCCGGCCATTCGGCGAAGTGGGCGCGACGCGCTGCTGATCGCCAACGGGTTTTCCTGCCGTCACCAGATCGCCGACGGGCTGGGGCGCAGCGTTCATCACCTGGCGATCATCCTGAATCTCGCGCGAAGTGCCGGCGGTCCCCACGCCAAGCCGCAGACGCGGGCGCGGCGCGGGCCGCTGCGGCGCAACCGCATGCTTGACTATTTCCGCGCTGACGGCGCCAATGAGCCGGCGCCAACGGCGCAGGCCGACAACCGGAACAAGGGGGCTGAACAATGATCACGATCTACGGGCGAGCCAATTCCTCGAACGTGCGCAAGGTGCTGTGGCTGGCCGAGGAGCTTGGGCTGCCCGTTGACCGGCGCGACTATGGCCGGGGCTATACGCCGACGGACACGCCGGAATTCAGGAAGCTCAATCCGAACGCCAAGGTCCCGGTATTGGACGAAGACGGTTTCATCCTCTGGGAGAGCCACGCCATCCTGCGCTACCTGGCGGCAAGGCATGGTCCGAACTGGTATCCGGCAGATTTGCAGCAGCGGGCGATTGTCGATCAGTGGCTGGACTGGACGCTCGGCGAGTTTCCCTGGCCGATTCAGCGGCTGTTTTTCGCCCTGGTGGTCAATCCCGGCTCGAACGACGCGGCTATCCCCGAGAATGAGGCAGCATCCGCCAGATTGTGTACGATTCTCGAGGACCGGTTTCAGGCGACAGGCGCGTATATCGCCGGTTCGCAACCGACCATCGCCGACTGCGCGCTCGGCATGATGGTGCATCGCTGGTTCGCGCTCGACATCAAGCGTCCCGCCCTGCCCGCGCTGGAAGCCTATTATGCGCGGCTGAGGGAACGGCCGGCCTTTCAGGGCCCAATCCTGGGCGCAGGGGTGTGACGGCGGCACTGCGATTGACACAAGCAGAAGTGGCATGGAATGTGTGTGATACCCGGGATGTCGGCAGCCGGGACGGACCGCCGGCTCGCGGGAGCCGTTGTTCGGAGGGGTGGCCGAGTGGCTTAAGGCACCGGTCTTGAAAACCGGCAGGCGGGAGACCGTCTCGTGGGTTCGAATCCCACCCCCTCCGCCACTCAAGTTTAAAATGTATTTCTATAACAACCACTTAGTTTGATTATGTTGCATACGGCCCTTCTTCCAGTCCCTCGACTGAGTTGGCTATAGGGCGATGGTCATCTTATCACGCCACAAATAGAGGACTTCTGGCTCGGGCATCTACATCTCTGCGCAGGTCTATCCCCGCGCCTGTGGTAAAGCCGGGGCGAGATGTACCTTTTACGTTCATGCAACGGGGCTATCCCCGCGCCTGCGGGGGAGCCTCGTAAGGCGGCCGGCCGCCTTACGAGCCATCCGAGCGCTTCAGCGCCCTGGCCAATGGCTTGCGGAAAACCTCCCACGGCACCAGCGCGTCGAGCTTCTCCAGCGGATCGCCCGCCTCGCTCAGCCGCGCATAGCGTTCGTCAATATCTCAGAACCCCAGGCTGTCCGCGCATCATCCACCTCCGCAATCGCCGTCAGCGCGATTGAATCATGCCGCCGCCGATTCGGGGAGGGGTATTTCGAGGCGTCCAACCAGGCGGAGCTCTCGCCGCGCATCGGAAGCCATCACAGCCCTAGCCCGATTCCACTCACCGCCTC
>JBKGZY010000157.1:0-6341 GCA_046543175.1 Dichotomicrobium sp. | reverse complement strand
CGTGCGCGCCGCGGGGCGAAGTCACGCGGCGCAGACACGGGATCGTTCTCGGCTGGCACAACGTGGTCCCGGGTCGGCAGCGCATCACTGCGTGCTGCGCAGCGCTCGGGATGACGTGCTCCAGACTGTTTCGGCCTAGCGGGCCTCGCAATGACACGGTGCCAATTGATCGGAAAGCGCTTGGAGGCGGTATCGCCGGGATTCAGGACCGCGCCAGCGTTTCGATGACAGGGCACGGCGCCGATTCGCTCTCGGCACACGCCTTCGCCAGCCGCGACAGCATGTCTTCAAGCCGCCTGAGATCCGCGATCTTGCCGCGCACCTCTTCGAGATGGGCTTCGGTCAGCACCCGCGCTTCGGCGCAGGGTTCGGCTTCGCGCTCGAGCCGCAGCAGCGAGCGAATGCTCTCCAGCGAAAAGCCGAGTTCCCGCCCCCGCCGGATGAAGCGCAGCCGGGCGATGTCAGGCGCGCCGTACAGCCGGCGGCCGCCGGAAGAGCGCGGCGGCGCGTCGATCAGCCCGATCCGCTCGTAATAGCGGATGGTTTCGATGTTGACGCCCGTCTCGGCGCTCAGTCGCCCGATTGTGATCGTCCGGCCCATGACGGCCTCTTGTTCCTGTAGCCGCTACGGATTGTAGGTTACATGCCTCGGATGGCGCAAAGGAACACGTCATGTCGCAAAATGGGTTCGATCAATCACCGGAAGCCGAAACGGATGGCCCGGCGCCGGAGACTGCCGGCGGGTTTCTGGCGGGCGGCGGCGCGGCATCGGGCTTTCTCGCGTTCCTCGGCGCATCCTGTTGCGTGCTGCCCTTGATACTGGTCGGCCTCGGCGTCAGCACGACGGTTATCGCGCAGCTCGGGGTGCTGGTCAGGCTTCAGCCCTGGCTCGCCGGGGCGGCGGTCGTGCTGGTCGGCGGCGGTATCGTGGCCGCATTCTGGCGCGGACGGCGGCCCGGCCGGCGAACGATCGCGTTATTGCTTGCCGCGGCGGTTTTCGTCGGGCTGTCTTTCCTCATACCGATTTACGAAACAGGGATCATCCGATGGCTGAACGGACCCTGAGCACCGCCCAGCGCTATTCGACCCTGACCTGTCCGCATTGCGGGTTCAGCGCGCGTCTCGAAATGCCGACGGATGCCTGCCTGTTCTTCCACCAGTGCGCAGGCTGCGGGGCGATCCTGAAGCCGGAGCCCGGCGACTGCTGCGTGTTCTGTTCCTACGGCGACGTGAAATGCCCGCCGGTTCAGTGCGGGGATGGCTGCTGCGGCTGACCCGCCCGGTGCTTGCGCCCGCGCCGCCACGCGGTGAGCGGCAAGACGATCGCGAGCGCGATCGACACGGAGGCGAAGACCCATTTCGCCTGCGTGAACAACGAAGCGAGCGCGACCTGCGTGGCGCTCGGCGCGGCGTCAACCAGCATGCCCGCCACCAGCGCGTTCTCGCCCAGATCGAAGATGAGCGTGAGCACCGGCGCGGCCAGCAATGCCATCCGCCATTTCGGCGGGACCGGCACGGCGAAGCGCGCGCCCGGCCGCGTGACCCGCAGAATGATAAGGATGATCGCCGCCGCCTCGATCAGCGCCAGCACCGTGTCGGCGGTCAAATGGCGCGTCAGGTAATACCAGCGGCCCTCCGAGCCGAGGGCCGTCAACAACCTGACGGCTTCGCCAGAGCTGTAGCCGCCGACGCGCGTGTCGAAAATCGGTCCGTCAGCAAACTCGGCGAGTTCGGGGATCGTGACGGCCAGTTCATACAGGTCGAGCAGCGCGGTCAGCGCCAACGCTGCGGCGATGTGCCACCATCTTATGCCCCATCGCGCCCGGTTCATGCGCTCACCCCGTCACGCCCACCGCTCATCAGTTGATGACGCCAGTTCCGCTCAGGGTGGTGATGGCCGGCACGCGCGGCGAGGGCAGCGGCGGGAAGCCGGGCGGCGTCTGCTTCTCCACGGGGGCGAGGTCGATTTCTTCCACCGCGCCGCAACGCGCGTTCTGGAGCGCGCCAATGGTGCGCTGCGTGAAGGGTTGGCCGCGATTGGGCATGCGCACCGTGATGGTGCCGCGCATGGACGGGCTGATGACGATGATCTGTTCCTCGCCGCGCTCGGAAATTTCCGTGCTCGCCTCCTGCGCCAGGCGTTCGCGCGGCACCAGCAGCATGCGCACGCTGTCCCGCTGAATATCGGCGCCGCTGATGACATAGAAATTGTCGCCATAGCGCGTGTGCATGGCCGTGGTCCAGATGGGGCTGGAGATGTTGGCCTCGAACACCACGTTACCGTCCGAGAGATCGAACCGGCAGAACGCATAGCCGACATCCGGGGCGATCAGCGGAACCGGCACGACGTCGGGTCTGCCGGGCGGGAACACATAGAGCTGGTTCGTGGATGTCATGGCGGTGATCCGGCCCCAGGCATCCTGCCGCGCGAGGTAAGGCGCGCCGATCACGGCGGCGATGTGGATGACCCCGCCTGCGACCAGCCCCGCCGCGATGGTGAACCACGAGATCTTCATCCGCAGCTTACCCTGTCGATCCGGGGCAGTATCTCGACCGGCATCTCGCCGCTGGCGAGGTTGGCCGTGTCGTAGGGCCGGAGCACCCGGAAAACCAGTATGAGGTTGTGACCCTCACCGCTCGGCAGCCAGTAGCCTGCGCGGGGGCCGGGTGCCAGGGCGATGTTCACCTCGCCGTCGCGCCCGGTGATCACGCTCTTGCTGTTGAAAGCGTGGCGCTCGGCCGGGTTTTCGATCAGGTTGCCGGCGGCATCATAAAGCGCGAGGCTCCACCACGAGGCGGGAACTTCGGGAACCCGCACCCGGTAATGGCAGTCCGAAACCAGCTCCCCGCCTTCGCCATCGGTACGCGCGATGAACTTCATCGCCGTGGTCGAGACGATTGGCAGCGTGCCCGATCTTGCGACGCGCGCCTTGGTGTACGGATCGGCATCCGGCATGCCGGCGGCATACCAGGCGGTCCACGGGCCGTGATGGACGGTCGTGAGTGCCGAACCCCGGTCGATCATGTGCCACGCCGAGCCCAGGCCGACGGCGAGCGCGATCGCGGTGAAGACGACGAGATTGAAAATCAGGTTCACGGCGTGCCGGTCCCGTCCTTATCCTGGTCAACCGAAAGAACGTTCAGCGCGCTGCGCAGCATCCTTCCCCGGACGGTGAGCAACGGCCTCTCGCGTCCTCACAGTCGCGCCTCCTGCTTGGATCCAGACGGGTCCTCCTGCGGCGCTTTCGCCTCCTGGTCTTCCGCCGCCTCGGCAGCTTCGTCGAACATCGTGATCAGGTTTTCGAGCATGGCCCGCGTTTCCTCCGGCATGCTGCGCGACGACGGGTTCTGGCGCAGCAGGGTCGGGTCTTGCGCTTCCCGTTCCGCGGTGCGCTGACGCGCCTCGACCTGGACGGGATGTGGCTCCAGGCCGGGAATCGTGGGGATATCGTAATTGGCGTGGGCTTTTTGCATGTAGTCCTTCCAGGTCATGGCGGGCAGGTTGCCGCCGGTGACGCGGCTGGTGGGACGATAGCTGTCATTGCCGAACCACACGCCCGTCACGTATTTGCCCGTAAAGCCCATGAACCAGGCGTCGCGGTAGCTGGAACTGGTGCCCGTCTTGCCGGATACATGGGTGAATTCCAGGCGAGCACGCCCGCCCGTGCCGGCCTCGACCACGGTCTTCAGCATGCGGTTGAGCGTTTCGACCGTCTCGCGCTCGAATATCTGCGGCGGCTCGGGTTCGTCCCGGTCCCGGTCGTAGACGAGTTCGCCGGTCTCGGTGCGGATCTCGGTGATCGCGTAGGGGCGCACACGCTTGCCGCCGCTGGCGAAATGCGCCATCCCGGCGGTATGGCTCAGCGGGGTGATGCCGGTGTCGCCAAGCGCCATCGAGCAACTCTTGCGCGGCCCGGTGATTCCGACCTTCTCGATATTCTCCAGAACCTTGTCGCGCCCGATCTCCAGCGACAGCTTCACCGCGATCGTATTGATCGACTTGGCGAGCGCGTGCTCCAGGGTCATCGCGCCGCGATAGCCGCCGGAATAGTTCTTCGGCGACCAGCGCCCGCAATGAACCGGGCCGTCCACGACGCGCGAGCGCGGCGTGTAGCCGTTTTGCAGCGCGGTGAGGTAGACATAGGGCTTGAAGGACGATCCCGGCTGGCGTTTGGCTCTGGTCGCGCGATTGAACTGGCTCTCGCCGTAATCGCGCCCGCCGACGATGGCGCGCACCGCCCCGTCGGTTTCCATCGACACGAGCGCGCCCTGGCTCGTGCGGCGCGAGCGGCCGTAGCGGTCCAGCGTGCCCTTCACGGCCTCGTTGGCGTAGTTCTGCAGCTCCGGGTCGACCGTGGTCCGCGCGACAAGGACGTACTCGTCCTTGCCGGCCATCAGCTTCTGGACGTCATCGAAGGCGTAATCGAGGAAATAGTCGGGGCTGGAATGATCGCTCCGGTCCACCACCTGCGCCGGGTTCAGGCGCGCGCCATGGACCTGGCCTTCCGTCATGAATCCGGCGTCCACCATGTTCGTCAGCACCGTGTTCGCCCGTGACAGCGAGTTGGCGCGGTTGTTGTGCGGCGCAAAGCGCGACGGCGCCTTGAACAGCCCGGCCAGCACGGCGGCCTCGGCCAGATTGATGTCGCGCACCGATTTGCCGAAATAGAACTGCGAGGCAGCTTCGACGCCGAACGTGCCGCCGCCCAGATAGGCCCGGTCCAGGTACAGCTTCAGGATTTCGCGCTTGGTCAGCCGCGCCTCGAGCCAGAGCGCCAGGAAGGCCTCGTTGATCTTGCGCTCCAGCGAGCGTTCCGAGGACAGGAACAGGTTCTTGGCGAGCTGCTGGCTCAGCGAACTGCCGCCCTGGACGACGTCGTTGGCCTCGATATTGGCGCGCAGGGCGCGGAACGTGCCGAGGACATCCAGCCCGAAATGGTCGAAGAAGCGCCGGTCTTCGGTGGCGAGCACCGCCTTGATGAGATGGTCGGGAATTTCCTCCAGCGGCACGGCGTCGGAGAACAGGATGCCGCGCTTGCCGATCTCCTTGCCGTAGCGGTCGAGGAACGTCACGCTGTATTGCGAGGCCGTGCGCCAGCCAGCCTTGTTGGTCGCATCGATCGCGGGAATGGCGAAGGCCAGCAGCACGGTAAGCCCCAGCACGAACAGCGTCGCCCCTTCGGAGCCGAGTTCGGCGAAGACCTTGCGCGCGCCGGAGACGTGGAACCGGCCGAAGAAGTTGGAATAGGCCGCCCAGGCATCCTTGAGCTTTGCCCACAGGGCGTAGATGCTGGAATCCACCCAGGCATCGAGCGCCCACCAGTCCACCAGGCGGTTTCGGCGGTTCGGCTTGAAAATCCAGTCGCGCACGGCGTATCGCGGTCCCGTTGCTGATTGCAGACGTTACTATGCCTTTATAGTGTCAAGCAGGAGGTAAACGAAAGTCCGAACTGCCGGCATCCCCGAGGATTGCCGCCCGTCAGCCAGGAGCCGAAATGGTGGACGTCCCCTCCGGCGCTTCGCCCAGCCCGCCTTTCTGGGAAGCCAAGACGCTGGATGAACTGACCGACGCGGAGTGGGAGGCGCTGTGCGACGGCTGCGGCCGGTGCTGCATGATCAAGCTGGAAGATGTCGACACGGGTGAGCGGCTCGATACCCGGCTGGCCTGCCGGCTGCTGGACATCGGCACGTGCCGCTGCACCGACTACGAAAACCGCCACAGCCGCGTGCCCGACTGCGTGCAGCTCACGCCGGAAAACGCCAGCACGCTCGACTGGCTGCCGGACACCTGCGCCTATCGCCTGCGCGCGGAAGGCAGGCCGCTGTACTGGTGGCATCCGCTCGTCTCCGGCGACCCGGAAACCGTGCATCGCGCGGGCGCATCGGTGCGCAGCATCGCCGTCAGCGAGACGAAGGCGGCCGGGCGCAACGCGGAAGACTTCGCCATGGCGCCGCGGCGGGCCAGGGCGGCGGCACGGCGGGCGCGTCGGCGGCAGGCCCGAAAGCGCCGCTGAATCGCGTAACACGCAAAAAATCACATATTACGTGTTTTTGCCGTTGACAGCGTCGCGCTGTTTTGCTAGCTTCGTGTTACATTGCGATAAATGGGTGACGCGACGACAGCGCGTGCGAGGCGCTCGCCCGGCTCTCACTCCGGCTGAATCGCTTCAAACTCCGTCATGTATGGACGGGTCCGCTTCGCAGGCACGAGGTTGCGAGCCGGGGTCAACGGGGGCCGGAGGGGTCATGTATACGGCCTTGTGATGCGGCTGTATGGCCGCTGGCGACGATCGGTAACGTCCGGTGCCCAGCGTTGCAGCGTGGTGTCGTCCCGTGCGCGG
>JBKGZY010000156.1:0-6350 GCA_046543175.1 Dichotomicrobium sp. | reverse complement strand
CATCTCCCGTCACAGCATCCGCTCGCTTTCCTGCATCTGCTTCGACAACTCCTCCGACGCGCTGGCGCGCGGCTTCGACAGCCGCGCGACGAGCGTATACACCGCCGGCGTCAGGAACAGCGTGAACACCGCCGCCAGCCCCAGCCCGCCGAAGATCACCCAGCCTATGGCCGTGCGCGACTCCGAGCCCGGCCCGGCGCTCAGGATCAGCGGCAGCCCGGCGACGATCGTCGAGATCATCGTCATTGTGATCGGGCGCAGCCGCACGCTCGCCGCCTCGCGCGCCGCTTCGAGCGCGCTCGCCCCCTTGTCGCGGAGTTGATCCGCGAACTCCACCATCAGGATGCCGTTCTTGGCCATGATGCCGACGAGGACGAGCACGCCGATCTGGCTGTAGATGTTGATGGTCGTGCCCGTCAGGTACAGCGCGAACACCGCCGCCGCCATGCCGAACGGCACCGTCACCATGATGACCGCCGCGCTGGTCACGCTTTCGAACTGGGCAACCAGCACGAGGAACACGACCAGCAGCGCAATGGCGAAGGTGATCGCGATCTCCCGCGAGGTTTCCTCCAGCGTCTGCGCTTCGCCGAGGAACAACAGCCCGATCCCTGTGGGCAGTTCGGACTGCGCCAGCGCGCGCACCTGATCGACGGCGTCGCGCAAGGGCAGCGTCGGCGACAGATCGGCGTCGATCTCCACGGCGCGGCGCTGGGCGTGACGGTCAAGCTCCGCCGCGACGCCCTCCCGGCTGAACGAAATCATCTGGATGAGCGGGATCAGCCGGTTGTCCGTCGAGCGGACGTAAAGATTGCCCAGGTCGGAGGGCGAGGACACCGACCCGGCCGAGGACTGGAGGATGATCGGCACGGCGCGGTCGTCAACGGTCAGTTCGGCCACCTCGTAACCGTCGACCAGCACCCGGATCGTGCTCGCCAGGTCCTCGATGCCCACATTCAGGTTGGCGGCGCGTTCGCGGTCGATGTTCAGCGAAATCTGCGGCTGTGTCGCCTGGTACTGGACGCGCGTGTTGCTCAACCCCGGAATTTCGGTTTCCAGCTTGCGGGCGAAGTCGTCGGCGGCCTCCGCGATCGCCGGAAAGTTGCTGCCCGTGAGGGCGATTTCCAGACCGCCGCCACCCGAGCCGCGCAGCCCGAGGCTGTTGCTGCGCGAAATCCGGCTGGTGAAGCTGGGGATATCGTTGAGCGGTCCGCGTATCGTCTCCTCGATCTCCTGCTGCGTTCGCCCGCGCTCTTCCCACGGGCGCAGCGGCGCACTGATATAGCCGCGATTGAAATCATAGCGCCCCGTGATCGAGAACAGCCGGTCGACGGTGCCGTCCTCGATCAGCGGCTGGAACACGCGCTCGGCCTTCTCCACCTGGAGATCCATGTAGTCCAGCCCGATGCCGTCCGGCGCCTGCATCCAGACACTGATTTCGCCGCGATCCTCCTGCGGCACTAGCTCCTCGCCGAGGGTCTGGAACGCTACCAGCGCGAGCGCGCCGACGGCGCAGGACACAGCGATCACGACGAGGGGCGCGGCGAGCGCGGCGTTCAGCAGCCTGTCGTAGCCGCGCTGGAGCAGCCCGCCGATACCTGCGGGACTGAGCCCGCCGCTCTTCTGCTTCGCCGCGAGCGGCAGGCGCGAGGCGATCATCGGGCACAGCGTCAGCGCCACGAAAGACGAGATCATCACCGTGGCGGCCAGCATGAAGCCGAATTCGCGGAACAGGCGTCCGGCCGTGCTCGGCAGAAACGAGATGGGCACGAACACGGCGACCAGCGTCGCGGTTGTCGCCAGCACGGCGAAAAACACCTGTTGCGTGCCGATCACCGCGGCGGCCTTCGGCCCCATGCCCTGGCTCTGGCGCCGCTGGATGTTTTCCAGCACGACGATGGAATCGTCCACCACCAACCCGGTGGCCAGCACCAGCGCCAGCAGCGTTATGAGGTTGATGGAAAAGCCGAACAGCCAGAGCGCGGCCACCGCGCCGACAAGCGCCACGGGGATCACGACGGCGGGCACCAGCGTGGCGCGGAACCGGCCGAAGAACAGCCAGATGACCGTCACGACGATCAGCGTCGCCAGCGCGAGCGTGGTCAGCACCTCGGACATGGCGCCTTCGATGAACACCGAGTCGTCCGAGGAGATGGTGATTTCCGCGTTGTTCAGGCGCGTGTTGAGGTTCTCGACGACCTGGCGCACGCCCTGGGCGATTTCGACCGTGTTCGACTTCGCCTGGCGGACGATGCCGACGCTGATCACGCTGCGCCCGTCGAGACGCACGCGCGAGGATTCGTCCGCGGGGCTGAAATAGACATCGGCCACTTCGCCGAGCCGCACGTCGTTGGGCAGGCGCAGATCTCGTATTTCGGAGGGCTGGACGACGGAGGCGTTGGCGCGGACCAGCACCTCCTGTTCCGCCGACTCGAAGCTGCCCGCCGGCACGTCGTAGCGTGCATTGTTCAAAAGGTCCGAGATGTCGCGGATCGACAGCCCGTAATTGGCGAGCCGGTTGGGATTGACCAGCACGCGCAGCACGCGCTCCCGTTCGCCGAACAGGCGCGCATCCGCCACGCCCTCCACGGAGAGCAACTCCGGCACGATCTCGTCTTCGACCAGCCGGGAGACGTCTTCGACCGGCAAGGAGCCACTCGTCACCGCCAGGCGCATGATCGGCCGCGCATCGTCGTCGGCCTTGATGACGGTCAGGTTTTCCACTTCATCGGGCAGGTCGCGCTCGGCGCGTGTGACGGCTTCGCGCACGTCGTTGGCCGCGTCGATCAGGTCAGCCGACGGGCTGAACTCGACGCGCATCCGCATATTGTTTTCTTCGCTGGAAGAACTCACCTCCTTGACGCCGTTGACGCGCGCGACGGCGCGTTCGAGCACGCTCGTCACTTCCGCGTCGATGGTCTCGGGCGAGCCGCCCGGGTAGTTGGCGCGCACGCCGACGATCGGCCTGTCGACGTTGGGGAGTTCGCGGACCTCGACGCCGATGAGAGCGCCAAGGCCGGCGATGATGATGAGCAGGTTGAGAACCGCCGCCAGATAAGGGCGCCGCACGCTCAGGCCGGGCAGGCCATTGGCGTTATCGCTCATAATCCGGCCTCATTTCGCGCGGTGGCCTCAGGCCGCTCGAAACGCACCTCGCGTCCCGGCCGCAGACGCTGCGTGCCTTCCACCACGATGAGCTGTCCCGGCTCCAGATCGCCGTCGACGAGCACGCGGCCCTGCGAGCGCTTGACGACGGAAACCGCGGTCTTTTCCGCCTTGCCGTCCTTCACCGTCCAGACATAGGAGCCGTTTCGCTCCCACAGCAGCGCGAGTTCGGCGATGGTCGGGAATTCCTCGCCTTCCAGCACGAGTTCGACGGTGAAGGACATGCCGCCGCGCAGCACGTCACCCGGATTCGCCAGCGCCGCGCGCAGGCGCACACCGCGCGTCTGCGGATCGACCCGGCTGTTGATCTGGGTGATGCGCCCCTGGAACTCCTGGCCGCGGAAGCCGGCGGTGGTGGCGGTGATGGGGTGGTCAACGCGGATCCGGTCCAGATAGATTTCCGGAACCTCGAATTCGACCTGTATGACGCTGCGGTCGTCGAACGAGACGATGGGCGTGGTGTCGGACACGCGATCGCCCTGCTCGACCTGAGGTATGCCGACGACGCCGGCGAACGGCGCGCGGACGGTCCGGTCGGCCAGGGCTTCGCGCGCCTGTTCCAGTTCCAGCTCGGCCGTTTGCAGCGCCGTGCGCGCGGTGTCGACCTGCGCCTGGGGAACGGCGTCGCGCTCGATAAGCTGTTCGTAGCGGCCGAGGGTGCGCCTCGCGTCGGCCACCTTGGTCTCCGCGATGCTGACGGCGATCCGCTCCTTGGCGTCGTTCAGCCGCAGGACGACATCGCCTTCCTCCAGCTTCTGGCCGGCATCAAGGTCCATTTCGGCAACGATTCCCGAGACTTCGGGATAGATTGTTATGGAGCGATTGGCGCGGCCGTCGCCGACCGCCTCGATCCGGTCCACCGCCTGCTCCATGGTCACCGACTCGACAATGACCGGCAACGCGTCGCTGGAGCCGCGGCCGCGCCGGTCCGGCGGCGCCTCCTTGCTGAACGAGATGCCGGTGAACTCGGAAATGTGCGCGCGCTGATCCCAGGCGGCGTAGCCCACCCCGCAGAGGACCGCGATGATGAGAAGCTGTTTCCAGATAGCCAGTTGATGCTTCATGTATTCGCCCGTGTTCATCCCTTCGGCATTGACGGCAAATATTGCCAGCACCATCTGCGTCCAGCGATTGCGTGCCATTCCGCCCGTTCGTCTATGGCGAGGGGTGCCGTCATTCCGGTGCCGGTCCTGCCGCCGGCACGCAAGCAATGCGTCGGAGTCAATGCGGGCGAAAATGCGTTAACCCGATATTGTAGTCGGAATTAAGATGTACGGCGAATGAACGATGGCGGACGGCTGTCAGCGGCCCTTCTGAGGCGGTCCGCCGGCATCATGAGTTGAGCGGTCTCTACCCGCTGTGCGGCACACCGAGCCTTGGACCGCTCAGCGTTGCGTTTCAGCCGTCGCCACCGGCTCGACCTTGGCGGCGAGGTTCGGTATCAGCTTCACGTGGTAGGTCTCGGTTTCGCACTTTAGCACCCAGGCCGCTTCGCCGGGCTTGGATTGCTCGCGGTCGCGTGTCGCGCTTGCCGGTTTATCGCAAGTGAAACCCTGCCGACGGATTTGCGCGGCAATGATGTCCTCGGGCGTTTCCACAACCGACTGGGCAAGGCCCGGCGCGGGGCCGGCGGCCAGCCAGGGCGCGGCGACAGCGGTCGCCAGCAATATCGTGCGGAACATTGTTCGTATTCCCGTTTCCCCGGCTCCAATGCGCGGCAAACAGTATAGTTGCCGTTTCTGAATCCTTTGCTGCCGAATTCGCGTAAATGCTGCGATATCCGGCCCAACCGCGGCTGAAGCCGTTACCGCGTTCCTGCCCGCCGGACGGCAAAGAAGAAACTGGCATGCCGCCGCGCCCGCCGGTAGTGTAGGCGCACCCGTTGTTCCGAGTTCCCCGCATCGCGCGCCATGCCCGATCCCGCACAGACCGAGACGCCCGACACGCGCAAGCCGGCCCTCGCGGGGGTCCGCGTGCTCGACCTCGCCACCTTCGTCGCCGCGCCGTTCGCGGCGACGCTCATGTCCGAGTTCGGCGCGGAGGTGATCAAGGTCGAGCATCCTCAAGGCGGCGATCCGTGGCGGCGCTACGGCACGCCGACCGAAGACGGCGACAGCCTTGCCTGGAAGAGCGAGTCGCGGAACAAGCGCTCGCTGACCCTTGATCTCGGCGATCCGCGCGGGCGCGAAGTGTTCAAGCGGCTGGCCGCATCGGCGGACGTGGTCGCGGAAAACTTCCGGCCCGGCAAGCTGGAATCCTGGGAATTGGGCTGGGACACGCTCGGCGAGGTGAACCCGCGCCTTGTGCTGCTCCGCGTCTCCGGCTACGGCCAGACCGGGCCTTACCGGGACCGGCCGGGCTTTGCCCGCATCGCCCATGCCTTCGGCGGGCTGACCCATCTCGCCGGCATGCCGGACGGCCCGCCGGTCACGCCCGGCTCGACCTCGCTGGCGGACTATATCACGGGATTGTTCGGGGCGGTCGGCGTGCTGGTCGCACTGCGCGCGCGGGATCGCGACGGTGTGGGGCAGGTCGTGGATGTGTCGCTGTACGAGTCGATCTTCCGGGTTCTCGACGAGATCGCGCCGGCCTATGCGGCGACGGGCAGAGTGCGCGGGCGCGAGGGGCTCAAGACGCTTTATGCCTGCCCGCACGGCCAGTACGAGACCGCGGATGGCCACTGGATCGCGGTTGCCTGCACCTCGGACCGCATGTTCGCCCGCTTCGCCGGAATGATGGACCGGCCGGAGCTCGCGTCGCCGGAATCCTTCGGTAGTATCCAGAACAGACTGGCCGCCTTCGAAGAAGTGGACGGCATTGTCACCGGCTATATTCGGTCGGTGACACGCGAGGCGTTTCTTGCGCGCTGCCTGGCGTTTGGCGTACCCGCCGCGCCGGTGAACACCATTGCCGACATCTTCGCCGATCCGCATGTCGCCGAACGCGGCACCCTGCTGGAGGTTCCGGACGGCCACGGCGGCACGATCACCGTGCCGAACGTCGTGGCGCGCCTGTCGGACACGCCAGGCGAGGTGCGGACCACCGGACCGGCGCTCGGGGAGGGCACAGACACGCTATTGCGGGAGTTGGGCGGGCTGTCCGACGATGACATCCGGGCGCTTCGCGCGGCGGGCGTGACCTGACTCGCCCACGAAAATCTACCCACGACTCAGACAGGCTCCTAG
>JBKGZY010000155.1:0-6384 GCA_046543175.1 Dichotomicrobium sp. | reverse complement strand
GAAGTCCCGGCCACCGGGTTTTCCATCGGCGTCTCGCGCCTCTACGCCGCGCTGAAACATCTCGGCAAGGTCTCGACCGGCGCGGGACACGGTCCCGTGGTCGTTCTGGTCATGGACCGCGAACGTACCGGCGATTACGCGCAGATGACCCAGCAGCTTCGCAACGCCGGCATCCGCGCGGAAATGTATCTCGGCACCGCCGGCATGCGCGCGCAGATGAAATACGCCGACAAGCGCGCCGCCCCCTGCGTGGTCATCCAGGGCGAGGAAGAGCGCGCGCGCGGCGAGGTGCAGGTCAAGGACCTGATCGAGGGCGCGAAGCTGTCCGAGCAGATCGAGGACAATGTAAGCTGGCGCGAGGGCCGCCCGGCGCAGTTCAGCGTGCCTGAGGGCGAGTTGATCGAGGCGGTGCGCAGCGTGCTGGCGAGGTACGCGTGATGGTCGCCGAATCCGCCCGCGCCTTCGATGCTCTCGAACGCCAGGCCGATCAGCTTGTCGGCATCTTCCAGGCGGCGGATTACGAGCGCGTCGCGCCCGCGATCATCCAGCCCGCCTCGATCTTCCTCGACCGCGTGGGCGAGGGAATCCGTGCGCGCACCTACGTGTTCACCGACGCCGACGGCACCGAGCTTTGCCTGCGCCCCGACCTGACCATCCCGGTCGCGCGGCTCTACATGGAGCGCCACCCCGGCGCCGACATCCCCGCGCGCTACTGCTACAACGGCCCGGCCTTCCGCCACCAGCCGGCCAACGACACGCTGCGCCCGCGCGAGTTCCGCCAGGCGGGCATCGAGTATTTCGGCGCCAGCGACAAGGAAAAGGCCGAAGTCGAGGTGCTGTCGCTGATCCATGATGCGCTGCAGCGCGCCGGGCTTCAGGCGTTCACGCTGCATATCGGCGATCTCGGGCTGTTCCGCGCGCTGCTGGACGCGCTGGACCTGCCCGAGCGCTGGCGGACGCGGCTCATCAACAGCTTCTGGCGCCCACAGGCGTTTCAGGCGACGCTTGGCCAACTCTGCGAGGGCGGCGCGAAGGCACGCCGCGGCGAGGATGATCTGGCGCGCCGGCTCGATCCGGACGACCCCGAGGCCGGCGAAAGCATGGTGGGCGATTATCTCGCGGAGAAGGACATCGCCTATATCGGCGCGCGAACGCTGAGCGAAATCACCCAGCGGCTGCTGGAACGCGCGGCGGACCTCAAGGAAGCCCCGCTGGCGCCGGAACATGCGCGGCTGATCGAATCCTATCTTGCCGTTTCCGGGCCGCCCCGCGCGGCCTGTGCGCGGATCGAGGATCTGCTGAGCGGCTCGGGGCTGCGCATGAAGGGCGCGCTCGATTCCTACAAGCGCCGCTGCGACCTCATGCAGCGTGCGGGGATCGATCTGGGCAAGGCGGTGTTTTCGGCCGATTTCGGCCGCAACTTCGAGTATTACAGCGGCTTCGTGTTCCAGATGGAGGTGCCGGGCGTGGGAACGGCCGGACATATTGCCGGCGGCGGGCGCTACGACGGATTGCTGGCGGAAATCGGCGCGACACGCGACGTGCCTGCCGTCGGCTCGGCAATCCATACCGAGCGGCTGCTTGCCGCCGTGCGGGGGCTGCCGGCATGACCGCGACGACCGACCAGGCGGCCGGCGAAGACAGGCTCATCCTGGCGATCCCGTCCAAGGGCCGGCTCATGGAGCGCAGCCTCGACATTTTCGCCGAGGTAGGGCTGCCGCTCGCGCGCGTCGGGCACGAGCGCGGCTATCGCGGTGTCGTGGAAGGGCGCGACGATATCGATGTGCTGTTCCTGTCGGCTTCCGAGATCGCGCATTATCTCGGCGCGGGCCGGGCGCATATGGGGATCACCGGCGAAGACCTGATCCGCGAGCAGATCCCCGCCGCCGATGAGCGGGTCGAGCTTGTCAGCCCGCTCGGCTTCGGACAGGCCGATGTCGTGGTCGCGGTGCCGGCCTGCTGGATCGATGTCCACGCGATGCAGGATATCGAGGACATGGCCGCCCTGTTCTACCGCACCCATGGCCGGCGCCTGCGCGTCGCCACCAAGTTTCCCGCGCTCACCCGGCGGTTCTTCGCAAGCTGGGGGGTCAGCGGTTACCGGCTCGTGGAAAGCCTCGGCGCGACCGAGGGCGCGCCGGCTGCGGGCACGGCAGAGATGATCGTGGACATCACTTCCACCGGCGCGACCCTGAAGGCAAACCATCTGAAGATTCTGGACGACGGGGTGATCCTGAAATCGCAGGCCAACCTCGTGGTCTCCAGGATGGCAATCTGGGGCGAGCGCTCGCGCGCGGCCTGCGCGGCCGTCACGGGCCTTGTCGCGCCGCCGGTCAGCGCGGACGCGGCGTGTTCCTGACCTCGACCGTGAAATTCAGCGGCCGGCGTCCGCCGTCGGCATAGATGGTCTCGCCGGTGATGTAGCTCGCCGCGTCGCTGGCGAGAAACTGGACGATGCGCGCGATTTCTTCCGGGTTGCCGAAGCGCCCCAGCGGCGTGCGCGATAGCAGCTTGTTCGCGGTGTCCGCGTCGGCGGCGGTGTTTTTCAGCATCTCGGTGGCGATGCTGCCCGGCGCCACGGCGTTGACGCGGATGCCGTAAGGCGCGAGCGCCAGCGACATGGCCTTGCTGAGCTGGGACATGGCACCCTTCGACATCGTGTAGGCGACATGATCGGGCAGGGCGAAGCTGTCATTCACCGAACTCATGTTGATGATGCTGCCCGGGGGATCGCCGGCCTTCACCTGAGCGACCATCTGCCGGGCCGCCGCCTGTCCGAGCAGGAAGGCGCCCTTGACGTTGACCGCGAACACGCGGTCCAGTTCATCCTCGCGCAATTCCAGGAACGGCGCGCTGTCCATGACCGCGGCATTGTTCACCAGGATGTCGATGCGGCCGTAGGCGTTCAGCGTCTCGGCGATCAGGTTGCGCACATCCAGCCGCTCGGCGACGTTGCACAGAATGAACTTGGCGTCGTGGCCGCCGCCACGCAGCCCGTCGGCGACTTCCTCGCCGAGCGATTCGCTGATATCGGCCACCACGATCTTCGCCCCGGCATGGGCGAGCCGGCTGGCGCAGGCCCGGCCGATGCCCCGCGCCGCGCCGCTGATGATCGCCACTCGCCCGTCGATATTCATGGCTAGCTCCCCGGCAAATGGTTGCGGCCGGGGCGGAGGTCCGGTGTCACTTCGCCTTCTCCGCGTGCAGGGTGAAGCTGATAGTCACCTCTTCTCCCACGGTGATGCCGGAGACGGGTCCGTCCGGCCCGACCCCGTATTCCAGCCGGTTGATCGTGATGTTACCGTTTGCAGTAGCGGTATCGCCCTCAGCGTCGATGGTAAAGGGGACCGCGACATCCCCGGCATTGCCTTTTAACTCGAGCGTGCCGTTCAGGACATAGGCGTTGTCGCCCTCGGCTCGCGCCGCGCCGTCGGCGGTGAAGACGGCCTTGGGGTAGTCGCCGGTGTTGAACCAGTCGGAGCCGGGCAGGGTGCCGTCGACATCGCTGTTGCCCGTCTTCACGCTGTCGAGCTGGATGATGATGGTCGCGGTGGTGTTTTCCGGCGCCTCGGAATCGAATTCGACCGAACCGGAAAAGTCCTCGAACACGCCCTCGACGGTCTGTCCCGCTGCCTCGCCGGAAAAAGCGATCTCGCTTTGATCGGGCTGCACCGTCCACTGCGCGGCGCGCGCCTCCCCGGCCGTCATCGCCAACGGCACGAGCAGACCGGCAAGCGCGAGGCTCGTCGCGGGGCGGCGGGAACGGCGGGGCAGCATTCTCGTCATGACATCGTCCTTCAATATGAACGCATGGCGCAGGGCGGCGGCGGCATGGACGGCGACAAGAGCCACGAGCGTCCAGGCCAAGGTGGAATGAACGCTCTGGAAAACTGGTTCCAGCGCCTCCTTGTCCGCCGAAGACATGCTCGCCAGAAACGGCAGATGCGGCAGGGTGAACAGCCCGAACACCTCGGTGGGCACCGACAACGGCGAGGCCGAGACGCGCGCCCAGCCGCTCAAGGGGATCGCGAACATCAGCACGTAAAGCCCGATATGCGCGAATCGCGATGCGCGGCGCTCCCATTCGGGCATCGCCGCGGGCAACGGCGGCGGCGGCGAAATCTGGCGCCAGACCAGCCGGACGATCACCAGCGCGAAGAGTGTGACGCCGAACGACTTGTGCAACTGGTAAAGCCACAGCTTGTACTGAAGATCGCCCTGAACGTCGGTCATGTAGACGCCGAGCCCGACCATCCCGGCAATCACCAGCACGATCAGCCAATGCAGCAGCTTGGCGAAGCCCGAGTAATCCGACCGCGCCATGTCCCTACCACGTGCCGGTGTTCTGCATGGAGGCCCACGGCTCCTGAGGCGGCAGCGCGTCGCCGGCCTGCAAGAGTTCGATGGAGATGTTGTCGGGCGAGCGGACGAAGGCCATGCGACCGTCGCGCGGCGGCCGGTTGATCGTCACGCCGTTATCCATCAGGTGCTGACATTTTTCGTAGATGTTCTCGACCCGGTAGGCGAGATGGCCAAAGTTGCGTCCTTCGCCGTATTCCTCCGGGTCCCAGTTGTAGGTCAGTTCAAGCTCGGCCTCGTCGTCGCCGGGCGCGGCGAGGAAGATCAGGGTGAACCGCCCTTGTTCACTCTCGCGGCGCCGGACCTCGCGCAGGCCCAGCTTGTTGCAGTAGAAATCCAAGGATTCGTCGATATCGCTGATGCGCACCATCGTGTGAAGATATTTCATCACTATCTCCTCTGCCGTCGTGCCGCTAAAATGCAATGGCATGTGGTTACACGCCTTTCGGCTGCCATGCAGTTAGGCCCGCGCGGATCATGGCGCAAGCGCGGGTCTGTGGATCTGACGAAGGCGTGATGGATCTGTGCCGTGTGACAATCCCGCACTGATTCGTGGAAAATTCGCGTTTAACTTGCATTTTCTTGCTGGACGCACGTTAACGAATATGCAACCTAAGCGTGTGTAGCGGCGCCGGTGAGCTTTTTCCACCTGTTGCCCTTCCGAGAATCTGGTGGTAAGTCAGCTACTTAGCTACGCCTCAAATGGTGACAGCGATAATGAGGGCGAAAATGGCGTTACAAACCCGGCGCTCGGCGCTACATTTCGGGAGTTAGCGGATAACGCGGCTGATACCTTGTGAAACAGTGTTTCCGGCGGCCGATGGCGAAGAGGGCAACTCGCTGTCGTGCGGTGCGGAGCGAAGAAGTAAGCGGGGGACTGAACTAATGGGGGATAAACAACCTCCTCAATCCACGACTCTATCCGGATTTTCGGAATCTACCGGAATGGATGTCGCGGTCATAGCGGGACAGATTAAGTGGTTCGATGCGTCCAAGGGCTTCGGCTTCATGGTCCCCGACAACGGCTTGCCCGACGTGCTGCTGCATGTGACGGTGCTGCGGCGCGACGGCTTCCAGACCGCGCATGAAGGCGCGCGGGTGGTCTGCGAAGTCACCAACAGCGAGAAGGGGCTTCAGGCGATCCGCGTCATCGACATGGACGAGAGCACGGCGGTTCACCCGTCGCAACTGCCCCAGCGCACGCGGGTCAAGGTCGAGCCGGAAAGCGACTGGGAACGCGCGATGGTGAAATGGTTCAACCGGCAGCGGGGCTTCGGCTTCTTGACACGCGGCGAGGGAACCGAAGATATCTTCGTGCATATGGAAACCCTGCGCCGGTTCGGCTTCGCGGAACTGCGCCCGTTGCAGATCGTCCAGGTGCGTTATGGCAAAGGCGAGAAAGGGCTCATGGCGGCGGAGCTTCGCCCGGATGGCAGGCCGTCGATTCTCTCTTCCTCGCACTGAAACGCGCGATGTGAGCCGCGGCAGACGGGTGTTTGCCGCGCTCGCGGCGCTGCTCACCGTGTCGATGCTCGCGCCTTTGCCGGATGCAGACGCCGCGCAGCTTGGGCGCGAAGACGTGGTGCTCATCAGCGAAACGGGTCGGCATGTCATTGATGCCGAAATCGCCGATACGCCCGGCACGCGGGCGGGGGGTCTGATGTTCCGGCGCAACCTCGACCCCGGCAAGGGCATGCTCTTCATTTACGACCGGCCCCAGAACATCACGATGTGGATGAAGAACACCTACATTTCGCTCGACATGATTTTCGCCGACCAGTCGGGGAAGATCGTTCGCATCGCGCGAAACACCGAGCCGTTCTCAACCGACATCATCGAGGCCGGCGCGCCGGCAAAGGTCGTTCTGGAAGTGCCCGCGGGCACGGCGCGGCAGCTCAAGCTGAAGCGCGGCGACCGCCTGGAACACACCTCTGTCGGCGCGGAGTAGCTTCGCAGCGTGTTTCGACGGGCCGGGACTCCATTGGCGCGTGTCACCCGCGAGACCCTGTTGTCATCCCGTGCGCG
>JBKGZY010000154.1:0-6411 GCA_046543175.1 Dichotomicrobium sp. | reverse complement strand
CGCGACACCTTCATCGCCGGCATCGTGCGCGCGCACGGCGCGACGCTCGCCACACGCAATGTGCGGGACTTCGACGATGCCGGCATCCCGCTTGTCGATCCGTGGCGGCCGGACGCAGACTGACCTTGCATTGGCGCAGGGTTCGACTGATATAGTTCTGACGGGAAGCTGGCGCCGGACGTTTGCCTCGCCAACCGGGTCAGGTCCGGAAGGAAGCAGCCCCAACGAGTCCCAAGCGGGTCGGCGTTCAGTTTCCCACCTCATGATTTCAGCGGCATGCCAGAGCGCACTGGCATGGCAGACGCCCGATCATACGGCCAGCGAAGGGCTGTAAGCGAATTGTCGAACCGCACATCCCGGTTCCAATTACGCTAAAGAGGGTTCCGGACCAGCGATGAGCCGATCTTCCAGACAATCGGGCGGGCGCGCCACCGGCAAGACCGCGAAGAGCAAGGCCGGATCGGGCGAAGCCGTGAAGGACGACGCACCATCGCCTGCGGAAACTGCCGAAGCGACCGTGCAGCCGGATGCGCCCTATGTCGTGCTCGCGCGCAAATATCGGCCTCACACCTTTGAAGACCTGATCGGCCAGGACGCGATGGTGCGCACCCTGCGCAACGCCTTCGCGAGCGGGCGGATCGCGCAGGCTTACATGCTCACCGGCGTGCGCGGCGTCGGCAAGACGACGACCGCCCGGATCATCGCCCGCGCGCTCAACTATTCCCGCCCCGGCGAGGACACGGGGCCGACGCTCGATCTTTCCGAGGAAGGCGAACACTGCCGCGCCATCATGGAAAGCCGGCACATCGACGTCATGGAGATGGACGCCGCGTCGCACACCGGCATCGACGATATCCGCGAGATCACCGACGCGATCCGCTACAAGCCGGCCTATGCGCGCTACAAGGTGTTCATCATCGACGAGGTGCACATGCTCTCCAAGGCCGCGTTCAACGGCCTGCTGAAAACGCTGGAAGAGCCACCGGAGCACGTGAAGTTCATCTTCGCCACGACCGAAGTGCGCAAGGTGCCGGTCACGGTGCTGTCGCGCTGCCAGCGCTTCGATCTGCGCCGGGTCGATGTGGACAAGCTGATCGCTCATTTCAGCGATGTCGCCGCGCGCGAAGGCCGCCGCATCGAGGATGAGGCGCTCGCGCTCGTCGCCCGCGCCGCGGAAGGTTCGGTGCGCGACGGCCTGTCGCTGCTCGACACCGCGTTCGCCTATGGCGGCGATGCCGTGACGGCCGCCGATGTCCGGGCGATGCTGGGTCTCGGCGACAGCGGGCGCGTCTTCGATCTGCTGGAGGCGGCGCTGCGCGGCGCGCCGGCCAAGGCGCTGGCCGAACTGGAGGCGCTGCACGCCGACGGCGCCGAGCCGGAGCGGGTAATCCAGGATCTCGCCGAGGCGGTTCACACCGCCAGCCGCATCGCCGTGACGGGCGACGGCGGCGCGGGCGCAGCACTGGGCGAAGCCGAGCACCAGCGCGCCGAGGCGCTTGCGTCTGCCATCGGCGTGGCCAAGCTGGCGCGCGCCTGGCAGATGCTGCTCAAGGGGCTGGAGGAAGTCGCGCGCGCGCCGAACGCCTATGCCGCCGCCGAGATGGTGCTGATCCGCCTGAGCCACGCCGCCGACCTTCCGCCACCCGATAAAGTTTTACGCGAATTGTCGGAACCAGGGGCACAAGCGCGGACGAACGGGGAACAGAAGCGAAACGAATCAGTCTCCGAAAATGTTCTTGATTCGTCCGAGGCGAAACCGCCCTCATTGACGAATCCTGTCAAGGCCGAAACTTCGGAAACGACCGCCGGTTTGCACAGCTTCGAGGATGTCGCCGTGCTGGCCGGCAGGCACCGCGATATCAAGCTGAAGCTCGCCCTGGAGGAGAATGTGCGGCTGGTCAGCTTCCGCCCCGGGCATATCGAGTTGAACCTTCTGGAGGATGCCCCGCGCGATCTGGCCAACCAGCTCGGCAACAAGCTGAGCGCCTGGACCGGCGAACGCTGGATGGTTTCGATCAGCGATCAGCCCGGCGCGCCCACCCTGGGCGAGACCCGCCGCGAGCGGGAAACGGCCATGCGCGCGGAGGTCGAACAGCATCCGCTGGTGCGCCAGGTGTTCCAGCATTTCCCGGACGCGGAGATCGTCGGCGTCACCGAACTGGAAAACGACACCGCCGAAGCCGGCGATCCCGAGCCGACGCGCCATGCGGCCAACAGCGAGGACGAGCATGAAAGACTTTATGAACATGATGAAACAGGCCAGGGAGCTGCAAAGCAAGATGGCCGAAATGCAGGCCGAGATTGAGCAGCTCACGCGCGACGGCTCCGCCGGCGCCGGCCTCGTCACCGTGACGGTCAACGGCAAGGGCGAGATGCGTTCGGTCAATGTCGATCCCAGCCTGATGAAGCCCGACGAGAAGGAAATCCTGGAAGACCTGATCATCGCCGCGCATGCCGACGCCAAGGCGAAGATGGAAGAGGCGCTTCAGGAGAAGATGAAGGACATCACCGGCGGTATGCCGCTGCCGCCGGGCATGAAGCTTTAGGCCGCGCCGCATGGACCATCCCGCCACGGGTGCGGAAATCGACCAGCTCATCAAGCTGCTGGCGCGGCTGCCGGGGCTGGGGCCGCGTTCGGCGCGCCGGGCCGCGCTGCATCTGCTGAAAAAGCCGGACAAGCTGCTCGCCCCCCTCGCCGCCGCGATGGCCGAGGCGGCGGAAAAGATCGTGCCCTGTGAACAATGCGGCAACATCGACACGGTGAACCCGTGCGCGATCTGCTCCGATCCGCGCCGCGACGCCAGCGTGATCTGCGTCGTCGAGGAGGTGGGCGATCTCTGGGCGCTGGAGCGGGCCAAGGCGATCAGTGCGCATTATCACGTGCTCGGCGGCGTGCTCTCGCCGCTGGACGGCATCGGCCCGGAAGACCTCAACATCGCCCGCCTGATCGAGCGCGTGAACGCCGGCGGGGTGGGCGAAGTGCTGCTCGCCCTCAATGCGACGGTCGAGGGGCAGAGCACCGCGCATTACATCACCGACCGGATCGAGAGCGCGGGCGTCAAGGTCTCGGTGCTGGCCCACGGCGTGCCGGTGGGCGGGGAGCTGGATTACCTCGACGACGGCACGCTGGCCGCCGCCATCCGCTCGCGCCGGCCGATCGACTGAGCGGCGAACCCGCCCGGCGCTTGACGTGGCCGCCGCTTTCGGGGCAACAAGCACGGGCGGCAAGTCCCGGCGCGCCGCCGCTGTCCCGTGAAGTATCAGACATCCGTTTCATGTCCCCGCTGCTCAAGGCCCGTTTCTTCGCCGAATATCTGCTGCTGCGCGGCGTCATCGCGATGGTGCGCGCGCTGCCGCTCGACACCGCGACCTCGTGGTCGGCGAAGACCTGGGCCTTCATCGCGCCGAAGACCCGCCGCCACAAGCGCGCGCTCGCCAACCTCGAAAAAGCCTTCCCGGAAAAATCGCCGGAGGAGCGCGAGGCCATCGCGCGGGCGATGTGGGCCAATCTCGGCCGCGTCATGGCCGAGACCATGCGCCTTGATGAAATCCTGGACGAGCCGGAGCGCGTCGAGGTGGAGAACCCGCAGCTCCTGGAGCGGTATCGCGGGCGCATGGGGCCGGCCATCTGCGCGTCCATGCACATGGGCAACTGGGAACTCGCCATGCTGCCGCTGACACGCGCGGAGGCGAAACCGGCGGCGGTCTACCGACTCGTGGACAACCCTTACGTCGATCTGTATTTAAGGTCGCAGCGCGAGAAGCTGTATCCGGGCGGCCTGTTCGCCCGGGGGGCCGGATCGGGACATGCAACGGCCCGGATCATCGGCAGTTATATCCGCGGCGGCGGACGGCTCGGGTTCCTCGCCGACCTTTACGACCGGCGCGGCATCGAGGTGCCCTTCTTCGGGCATCCGGCCCGCTCGAATTCCGTCCCGGCCATGCTCGCGCGGCGCCTGGGCACCCGCATCTGGCTCGGGCGCTGTATCCGGATCGGAACCGGATCGCACTTCAAGGTGCTGGTCAAGGAGTTGAAGGTGCCGCGTACCGACGACCCCGACGCCGACGTGAAATGGATCATCGCCCGGATGCAGGAACAGTTCGAGGCGTGGATCCGCGAGCATCCCGAACAGTGGATGTGGTCGAACCGCCGCTACAGCTAGCACGTCGCGCCGCCAGACCGAAACAACGCTGACGGGAGAAACAAAATGGCGCAGACACGCACGCCAGCCAAGTTCTATGCGCCGCTGGCGATCGGCGCGCCCACGCCGTGGCGCGACAAGCCGGTCCGGCTGGAGCGCATGATTCACTTCGTGCCGCCGCATGTCGAGAAGGTGCGCGCGAAGATCGCCGACCTGATCCCGCAGGTCGACGTGATCCTCGGCAACCTGGAAGACGCCGTGCCCGCCGACGCCAAGGAATCGGCGCGCTACGGCTTCATCGACATGGCCCGCGCCCACGACTACCGCGACACCGGGCTATGGACGCGCATCAATGCGCTCAACAGCCCCTGGGCTCTTGACGATATCACCGAGATCGTCGCGGCAGCGGGCGAGAAGCTCGACGTCGTCATGCTTCCCAAGGTCGAAGGGCCATGGGACATTCATTATCTCGACCAACTTCTGGCACAACTTGAGGTTAAGTACGGCGTCTCCAGACCCATCATGATTCATGCCATACTTGAAACGGCCGAGGGCGTTAACAATGTCGAAACTATTGCCGGGTCAAGCCCGCGCATGCATGGCATGAGTCTCGGGCCGGCCGACCTCGCGGCGTCGCGGCAGATGAAGACGACGCGGGTTGGCGGCGGCCATCCATCTTACGGGGTGCTTGCCGACCCCAAAGAGGGCGAAGAGAGACCGTTTTCCCAGCAGGATTTGTGGCATTACACGATCGGGCGAATGGTGGATGCGTGCGCGATGTATGACCTCAAGCCGTTCTACGGGCCATACGGCGATTTCTCCGACCCGGATGGCTGCGAGGCGCAGTTCCGCAACGCGTTCCTTCAGGGCTGTGCCGGCGCATGGTCGCTGCACCCGAGCCAGATCGACATTGCCAAGCGCGTCTTCAGCCCCGCCCCCGAGGAAGTCGCGACCGCCAAGCGAATTTTGGACGCGATGCCCGACGACGGCTCCGGGGCGGTGATGGTGGACGGCAAGATGCAGGACGACGCCACCTGGAAACAGGCGAAGGTCATCGTGGACCTCGCCCGGCTGGTGGTGGCCAAAGACCCGGACGTGTCAGCGTCTTATGGCTTGTAACCGGCTGCCGGCGCCGGGCCTTGCGTAGGAAGGACGACAGATGGAGAAAATCAGAACCGCCAAATTCCAACTGGGCCAAGTTGTCCGTCATCGCTTTTACCCGTTCCGCGGGGTGGTCTTCGACATCGACCCGGAATTCGACAACGACGAGGAATGGTGGCTGTCGATCCCGCCGGAAATCCGCCCCGCGAAGGACCAGCCGTACTATCACCTGCTCGCGGAGAACGCCGAGACCGAATACGTCGCCTACGTATCGGAGCAGAACCTGCTGCCCGACGACAGCGGCGAACCCGTGCGTCATCCGCAGGTCATGGAATTTTTCGACAATCTGGAGAATGGCGTCTACCGCGTGCGCTTCAGCCAGGATCACTAGGCGTCGAGGGCCGCCACCGCCTTCCGCCGACTCAAGCATGCAATAATCCGGGAGCACCATGAGCGAAGAACAGCAGAAGCAGGAACAGCAGAAGAATGTCTTCGGCGATCCAATTTCGTCATGTTCCGAAGCGCCCGTCACCGGCTTTTACCGTAACGGCTGCTGCGATACCGGGCCGGAGGATGTCGGCTCGCACACCATCTGCGCGGTGTTGACCGATGAGTTTCTTGCCTATTCCAAGTCGGTGGGCAACGATCTGTCCACGCCAATCCCCAGCTACGGCTTTCCCGGGCTGAAGGCGGGCGATCGCTGGTGCCTGTGCGCGGCCCGCTGGAAGCAGGCGCTGGAAGCCGACGCCGCGCCGCGCGTCGTGCTCTCGGCGACGAACGAGGCGGCGCTCGAAATCGTATCGCTCGAGGATCTCAAGCGTTACGCCATCGATTTGAGTTAACGAAGCCGGATCAGACACGTGTTTCGCCCCGTGCGCGGAAAGACCGGATCGGCCCTGCGCGAAGCCGCCGCCGAGCAGGTCGACCAGGAAATCGCGGAGGAAAAGCTCGCCGCTCTGACGCGGGCCGGACGGCGCGTGGAAGCGGCGCTGGCGGCCATCAAGGCATTCGATGCCGGCGAACACACCGGCGGGGTGCGCGGCGAACTCGTCGACGAAGCGGCGCGCGAAGTCTGGGCCTTCCTGATTCAGCGGGAAATGTGCGGGCTGCGCGATGAAAAACGCACGATCGAGCAATACCAGATACCGCGCGAAGTCATGATCCGCGT
>JBKGZY010000153.1:0-6418 GCA_046543175.1 Dichotomicrobium sp. | reverse complement strand
CGCCGCTGCTGCTCGACGGCCCGATGCACGGCTCCGCCTTCCTTCCGGAGCCGGTCCGATCGTGGCGGCAAACGGCGGGCCATCGAGGCACCGGAACCGTTCTGCGAGCCGCTACACACCGATATACTCGTCAGCGATCTGCGGCGTCAGCTCCGACGGCGCGCCTGACCAACAGTTCGCGCCCTTCTCCAGAATGAAGCAGCGCGTCGCCACATTCATCAGCTCTTTGAGAGATTTGTCGACGATGAGGATCGACTGCCCCTCATTCCTGAGCTGATGGATTGCGGCCCAGATCTCCTGGCGCACGGTAGGCGCGAGCCCTTCGGTGGCTTCGTCGAGAATGAGCAGGCGCGGGTTCGTCATCAGGGCGCGGCCGATGGCGAGCATCTGCTGTTCGCCGCCTGACAGCGTGTTGGCCATTTGATGGCGGCGTTCTTCAAGACGCGGAAAAAGCACGCCAACCCTGTCCAGTGTCCATTCACCTTTGCGGGCGGCTGCGATCAGATTTTCATGCACGGTGAGATTGGGAAAGCAGCGCCGGCCCTCAGGCACGAGACCAATGCCAAGTTTCGCTGCCTGATGTGATCGCAGCGGGCGAAGATCGACGCCATTGAAACGAATGCGGCCCTCGCTATGCGGCATCATCCGGCAGATGGTGCGGATGGTGGTCGTCTTGCCCATGCCGTTGCGGCCCATAAGCGCGACTGCCTCGCCCTCTCCAACCGCCAAGCTGACGCCGAACAGGGCCTGCGATTGACCGTACCAGGCCGAAATCTCCGTCACTTCGAGAAGCGTTCTCATGACGCCGCCTCGCCGAGATAGGCGCGGCGCACCTCTGGATGGGCGCGGATCTCGGCAACGCTGCCCGTGGCGATGATCCGGCCATAAACGAGAACCGAGATGCGATCGGCGAGCGTGAAGACGGCATCCATATCGTGCTCGATCAGCAGGATCGGGGCTTCGATGCGAAGGCTGCCGAGCAGCTCCGTCAGTTTCTTTGTGCCCCCCGGGCCTATGCCCGCCATGGGTTCGTCGAGCAGAAACGCCTTCGGCTTCAGCGCCAGCGCAACGGCAATTTCGAGCTGCCGCCGCTCGCCATGGGAGAGATCGGCGGCGCGGATGTAAGCACGCTCCTGGAGTCCGGTGCGCGTCAGAACGGCGAAAGCCGGCTCAATGAGAGAGGCGTCTTTCAGGGCGGGCTTGAAGAAGGCAAAGATCCGCCTACTGACGGCCTGAACTGCAAGCATGACATTCTGCAGCGCCGTGAATTCGGGCGCGAGCGAGGAAACCTGAAAGCTGCGTGCAAGGCCGAGACGGGCGCGGGCCGCCATGTCGAGACCGGTGATGTCTCGGCCTCGAAAACGGATCTCTCCGGAATCGGGAGCTGTCTCGCCCGCAATCTGCTTGATCAGGGTCGACTTGCCTGCGCCGTTCGGACCAATAAGCGCGTGGATTTCGCCGCATCGCAGCGTAAGCGAAATATCCTCGCTGACGACCAGCGCGCCGAAGCGCTTGGAGACGTTCTTCAGCTCAAGCGCCGGTTCAGACATGACGACGCTCCCCGGCCACGAGGCCGATCAGTCCGCCGCGGGCAAACAGCACGACGAACAAGAGCAGGAGCCCGAGCAGGAACTGCCAGTGCTCGCTGACGCCGCCAAGCAGGAATTCCAGCGCAATGAAGAGCGCTGCACCCGCGACTGGGCCATACAGCCGGGCGACGCCGCCGAGAATGACGAACACGATGATCTCCCCCGATGTGTGCCATGACAGCATGGCCGGGCTGACGAAGCGGTTGAGGTCCGCGTAGAGCGCGCCGGCGAGGCCGGTGATCATCGCGGAGATCACGAAGGCCGTCAGGCGGACGCGAAAGGGGCGGATGCCGACGGAGGCGACCCGCAGTTCGTTCTGCCGCGCGCCTTCCAGCGCAAGCCCGAAGCGCGAGCGTGTGAGACAGGACGAAAACAGCAGCACCGCCATCAGGAGACTGTAGCAGATGGCAAAGAAGCTTATCGGATCGAGCATGTTCAGTCCTGGAAGTTCATTACGCACATAGAAGGACAGCCCGTCCTCGCCGCCATAGGCCGGCCAGGAGACGGCGAAATAGTAGATCATCTGGGCGAAGGCCAGCGTGATCATGATGAAATAGACGCCGGCCGTGCGTAGACTGAGCGCTCCGATGACCAGGGCTGCCAGTCCGCTGACGGCGATCGCCACCAGCCAGATGACCGGCATCTGCGTCGTGCCCTCGATCGCCACCGGCCACGTCAAGAGCGGCTCGTAATTCTGCGCATGGCTCGCGAGGATGCCCGCCGCATAGCCGCCGAGGCCGAAGAAGGCGGCGTGGCCCAGTGAGACCAGCCCGCCATAGCCAAGCACGAGATTGAGACCAGCGCCCGCCAGTGCGAGGATCGCGACCTTGGTCGCCAGCGTGACGTAGAAGATCTCGCCGGCGGCGACGGCAATGAGTGGCGCGGCGAGCAGTCCGAACGCGAGGCAGAGATTGATCCAGCTTTCGCGCGTCATCAGCTCCGCGCTCCGTAAAGACCGCGCGGGCGAACGACAAGGACCGCCGCCATCAGAATGTAGATCAGCATCGAGGCCAGCGATGCGCCGGTCGATTTCGCGCCCGACGCCTCCATGAAGCTGGCAAAAAAGAGCGGTAGCAGGAAGCGCCCGAGCGTGTCAGCCAGGCCGACCAGCAGCCCGCCGACCAGCGCCCCCTTGATCGAGCCGATGCCGCCAATGACGATGATGACAAAGGCGAGGATCATGACCGGCTCGCCCATACCGACCTGCACGGACTGGATCGTGCCTACAAGAGCGCCGGCGAAGCCCGCAAGGGCCGCGCCGAGGGCGAAGACGATGGTGTATAGCCGCCCGATATCGACGCCCAGCGCGGCGATCATTTCGCGATCGGACTCACCGGCGCGGATGCGGATTCCGAGCCGCGTATAGCCGACGAGCAGGAACAGCCCTGCCGCGACAGCGAAGCCCGCGACGATGATCGCCAGCCGGTAGAGCGGATATGCGATGCCGCCGGGCAGCGTAACTGTCCCGGTCAGCAGCTCCGGTACATTCAGATAGAGCGGCACCGAGCCGAAGAACCAGCGTGTGCCTTCGGAGAAGATCAAGATCAGCGCGAAGGTCGCCAGCACCTGATCGAGATGGTCGCGTTCATAGAGACGGCGGATAACCAGCAGCTCCATAAGCGTGCCGGCTGCAGCGGCGGCGGCGAGGCTTGCGGCAAGGCCGAGCCAGAAGGAGCCGGTGGCCACGGCGACCCCCGCACAGGCGAAAGCGCCGATCATGTAGAGCGAGCCGTGAGCAAGGTTGATAAACCCCATCACGCCGAAGATCAGCGTGAGCCCGGCAGCCATCAGAAACAGCATGACGCCGAATTGCAGGCCATTCAGTACCTGCTCCATGAAGAGCGCAAAGGTCAAAAGTCTTGTTCCCCCGGCAGGACGTCTCAGGCTCCACCTCTCCCGTGGGGAGAGGTCGCCGCGAAGCGGCGGATGAGGGTCGCAGAGTCTGAAGGGGTACGGAGAAGTCGCATCCCCCTCGCCACGGCCTCTCTATTGGAGAAGGAGCAGGCCGCAGCAAGCATCTACGATTTGGTCGCCCCGGATCAGGTCCGGGGCGATGAAGTCTCAGGCGCACCAATCACATCTTGCATTCCGCGGCATAGGCGTCGGCGTGATCTTCCAGCGCGGTGCCGATGATCTTGTTCGTGTAGATGTCGCCTTCCTTGATGACCTCGCGGACATGGATGTCCTGGATCGGATGGTGGTTCGGCCCGAATTCGAAGTCCCCGCGCACCGATCTGAAATCAGCCTCCTTCAGCGCTTTCCGAAAGGCATCGGTGTCTTCGACATCGGCCTTGGCGAGCGCAGAGATCAGGAGGTTCGCCGTGTCGAAGCCCTGGCTGGCATAGAGCGACGGCAGCCGGTCATATTCCGCCTTGAAGCTCTCGACGAATGCCTTGTTGGTCTCGTTGTCGATGTCCTTCGACCATTGCGAGGTGTTCTTGACGCTCAGCGCCGCATCGCCGACCGCCTGCAGAATGCCCTGATCGAACGAGAAGGCCGGACCAATCAACGGAATGTCCACACCGGACTGCGCATATTGCTTCATGAAGGCGATACCCATGCCGCCGGGCAGGAAGAAGAACACGCTGTCCGCGCCCGAGGCCCGGATCTCCGCGATCTCGGCGGCGTAGTCGGTCTGGCCCAGCTTGGTGTAGACTTCACCCGACAGTTCGCCCTTGTAGAAGCGCTTGTAGCCGGTCAGCGCATCCTTGCCCGCTGGATAGTTCGGAGCGAGCACGAAGGACTTCTTGTAGCCGGTGTCGTTGGCATAGGCCCCGGCGGCCTCATGCAGATTGTCGTTCTGCCAGGCGACGTTGAAGTAGTTCGCGTGGCACCCCTTGCCGGCGAGCCGGGACGGGCCGGCATTCGGCGAGAGGTAGAACTTGCCCTGCCGCACCGCGCTCGGCACAACCGCCATGGCGAGGTTCGACCAGATGATCCCGGTCAGCACATCGACCTTGTCGCTCTGGATCATCTTGTCGGCCAGTTGCACAGCGACATCCGGCTTACGCTGGTCGTCTTCCACGATCAGCTCGATGTCCTTGTTGGCCGCCTGTTTCAGCGCCAGCATGAAGCCGTCGCGCACATCGATGCCAAGGCTCGCCCCACCGCCTGAAAGCGTGGTGATCATGCCGACCTTGACCGGCTCGGCCTGCGCCGCGCCTGCCGCCATCGATGCGGCCAATGCCGCGAGCTTGATTGTTCTTGCGATCATCGCTCCCCCCTCTCCTTGTGCTGCCAATGACTCGCCACGCCCGGTATGTTCGAGGCGCAGCGCATGAATTCTGGCAGCTTCACTAATGCTGTCATAGCATGGTTATAGGCAACGGGGAGCATTCTCAATGTTTCTAACGACTTCGACACTCTGGCGCCCGGTATGATCACCGACTGGGACGACGCTTATGACAATCGCGGATACATCGAGAATGCCGACAGCTATCCGGCGCGCTGGGCGGCGCTGGCGCAGGCGTTCCGGGACGAGAGGGCCGCCCAGGGCCGCTGCGAACTCGGCCTTGCCTATGGAAGCGGCGATCGCGAGCGGCTCGACCTGTTCCATCCCCATGATGCGCCGCGCGGGCTCGTGGTGTTCGCCCATGGGGGCTACTGGAAGGCCTTCGACAAATCCTACTGGTCCCATCTCGCGCAAGGGCCACTGGCGCATGGTTGGGCGGTTTGCATCCCGAGCTATATGCTGGCGCCTGAAGCACGGATTTCGCAGATCACCCGGCAATTCGCGCAGGCGGTCAGCTTCGCCGGGAGCCGTATCGAAGGCCAGCTAAGGCTTGTGGGGCATTCGGCCGGCGGTCATCTGGTCAGCCGCATGATCAGCAGTACAACGCCGCTGCCGCCGGAGACCCTTCGGCGGATCGGCCGCGTGATCTCAATCAGCGGCCTGCACGATATGCGCCCGCTCCTGCGGACCGCGATGAATGGCGTGCTCCGTCTCGACGAGGCAGAAGCCGCTGCGGAAAGCGCGGCGCTCCTGGAGCCGATCTCCGACGCTTCGGTTCTGTGCTGGGTGGGCGCCGATGAACGGCCGGAGTTTCTGCGCCAGAACGATCTGCTGGCGAATATCTGGACGGGACTCGGCGCGGAGATACGTTCCGTGCACGCGCCGGGACGACATCATTTCAGCGTGATTGAGGATCTCGCGGATGCTTCTTCGGAGCTGTGCAATGCGCTGGTGGGCTAGCGGGCGCGGCAGGCCGAACCGCAACGCCGTCAAGCGCTCCGGGCGTTATTGCCGAAGGCGTCCACCCGGCGTCGAATGCCGTAGCACCAGCGACGTGAAACGCGATGAAGCCCTGCCATATTCGAACTGGCTCGCTATCGAAAGTTGCGTCCGCGTCGTTCGTCGAGAAAGTTGAGGTAAGGCCAGATTTTCTGGTCGGGCGTGCGCCGCTTCTCGAATTCTTTCATCGGCGCGGGTCGTCGAAGTCGGTTGTCACGCGCGCGCCTGGGCGCTGAGCGGCTTCCCCTTCTTGATCACGTAACCGCTCTTGGGGCGGTAAGTGTTGCCAGTACCATCTGAAATGCCGCCGATGTTTCCTCCGGGCGCGGGGGCTTCTGCTCCCCCCAATCCGTTCCAATGGAAAGAAGACTCATCAATGTTATATTCCTGCACGCGTGGCTGTGCCCCGAGCTCCCCAGCGAGCCGCGTGGCTTCAGCTGTCACCGCCGTGTTCACCCGGAACAGTTCGATGTTGGCGGCAACGCGAGCATGGACATACGTTGATGATAATGCTTGCACTACGAGTTGTTCGAGCCATCAAGGGCTAGAGCGCCGGGCGAAAAAGTGGAAACCGGTTTTTCGCAAACCCGGCGCGACA
>JBKGZY010000152.1:0-6435 GCA_046543175.1 Dichotomicrobium sp. | reverse complement strand
GCATTCTATCGTCTAGTGAGTCGGGCATTGCCACAGTGGGAGCAAACAAAGGTCCGGCTCGATGAAATGGCTGAGATCGTGATGAACTCCTGATTATTGTGACGAACCGCCTGGGATGTGGGGGTAGTACACGCTGTCACCCGCGATCGGGCTTCTTCCCGACCTCGTTGAGAACGCGATAGACGGACATTCGACTGATATTGAGCATCTTGGCGATTGCCGCGGGACCATGACCTTCACCCTTTAGGCTGATAACGCGGCTGCGATCAATGCGGGGCTTGCCGCCGGGATATTTTTGACGGCGCAGTTTCGGATCAGCAGTGATCCGGGCAATGCCCTCGGCTTGTCGTTCGCGCCGCACATCTGTTTCGAACTGCGCAAACACAGCCAGCATCCCGAAGAAAGCCTTGCCTGCTGAGGTCGAGGTATCGACGGACTGCTCCAGCACGCGCAGCGCGGCTTTGCTGCTCTCGATCTCCTCGGCAATGTTCGCGAGGTCACGCAATGAGCGTCCAAGCCTGTCCAGTCGCGTGACGACCAGTGTATCGCCCTGCGATAGAACCTTCAGCGCAAGACGCAACTGATCGCGACCATCGCGCTTTGTTCCGCTGGCCTTCTCTTCGAAAACGATTCCGCAGCCATCGCCTTCAAGTGCCACTTTCTGAAGCGATAGGTCCTGATCGACGCTGGAGACCCGCGCATAGCCGACTTTTCGTCCCATCACGCTATCGTCCGTCACAAAAGGGTGTGCCTGTGACGTTTAGCGTAACATCATGCGAAAAGCAACCCTCATGTGACGCAGATCGGAGGGCATGTCGGATATATCAGCAGGGTATACCTCGTTGATACGTTGTAGTCATGGGTCCGCGATATATCAGAAGTGTAGGTGATCCTCTATAGCGTCAGCTCTTGCACCACTACCAGACGAGGAGTTTGCAGCTCTGTGCCAGCCGTTAGCCATCTGGGTGAGAGATTCGTCCTTTTGGGGATGGGGCTGCAATGCGGTGAAAGCGGACATCGCCGGAGCATCCACAATCACGGCCAATGGCGTGTCAGACGTTAAAAAAAACGCCGACCTCTATCCAGCGCGCTTGTCCGCCAGATAGACGACCGCGCCGTCCACGGTCGTCAGCTTCGGATAGTCCAGTTCCGGCACGTTGACGCCGAGCCGGTCGTGTAAGGCGGTGATGAAGTTCAGGAAATCCATCGAGTCGATGTCGAGTTCCTCGCGCAGATCGGCGTTCGGGTCGACCGCGTCCATGTCCGCTTCGGGCGCGATATTTCCCAGTTCCTCCAACACGACCGCGCGAATTTCATCTTCCCTCATAGTTTTTCCGGCTCCTGCAGCAGTTGACCGATCTCGGCCAGGAACAGCCCGCCCGCATGGCCGTCCGTGACGCGATGATCGGCGGACAGGGTGATCGTCATAACCGTGCACGGGATGACCTCGCCATCGACGACCCAAGGGCGCACGTCAGGCTTGCCGAAGCCGACAATGGCGACTTGCGGCGGGTAGATGATGCCGTAAAGCGTCTCGACGCCGCGATCGCCCATGCTCGAAACGGTGATGGTCGGGTCGGAAATTTCGGAGCTGCGCATCCGTCCGGCGCGCGTGCGGGCGACGAGATCGCGCATGTCGGCCGTCAACTCGTCCAGCCGCTGATTGTCGGCGTCGTGGAGCGCGGGAGCGGCGAGACCGCCGCCGCGAATGGCGATTGCCATGCCGACATGAATCGCCTCCGAGGGCTGGAACGCGCCGTCCTCGTAGAAGCCGTTAAACCTGGGATGTTTGCGCGCGGCAAGCGCGGTGGCCTTCACGTTGAGCGCGCCCATCAGGAGCCGCTCGGCAGGCGGTCGATCGGCGTTCGTCTTGGCGAGCCACTCCTCGCAAGCTGTCATGTCGATGCGGTGTTCAAGGTAGTAGTGCGGGATTTCCTGCTTGGAGCGCGCCATCGCCGCGGCGATGGCGGAGCGCATGGCGTTGAGATCAAGACCGGGAGCGCGCTTTTTCTCGGGCTTCGCCGCGCGCTCGATATCCTCCTGTACAATCGCGCCGTTCGGGCCGGTCCCCTTGATCTGCGAGATATCGATCCCGCGCTCATGGGCGAGCCGGCGCGCGACAGGCGAAATGCGCACGCGTCCCGCGCTCGGCGGCGCTTCCGAGGCGGCAGGCGGCCGCGCGGCAGCGTCTGGCTTGGCAGACGGCTCCGGTGGCGCTTCCGGCGCGGCGCGGTCTTCGGCTTCCGGTTCCCCCTCTTTGCGCACGATCGCAAGCGGCGTGCCAACCGGCACCTCGGTATCCTCTTCGACCAGCAGCTTGTCGATCTCGCCGCCATCGAAAATCTCGATCTCGATCGCGCCCTTCTGCGTCTCAACGACCGCGACGATGTCCCCGCGCGCGACCGTGTCGCCGGGCTTCACCATCCACTCGACGAGCGTGCCTGCTTCCATGTCGGCGCCGAGCGAGGGCATACGGAACTCCGGCATCGGCTCACTCCCGGCCCATCAGTGCCTTGGCCATAGCGACGATCTTTTCCGGCTGCGGAATCGCGGCCTGTTCGAGATGATGCGGATAGGGGATCGGCACTTCCTCGCTGCACACGCGCCCGAGCGGGCCGTCGAGGTCCCAGAACGCTTGCTCGATGATGCGCGTGCAGACCTCCGCCGCGAGGCTGCCGGAGCGCCAGCCCTCGTCCACAACCACGGCGCGGCGCGTCTTGCGCATTGATGCCATGATAGTCTCTTCGTCCAGCGGCCGAAGCGTGCGCAGGTCGATGACCTCAGCGGAAATGCCCTCGACGGCGAGCGTTTCGGCGGCCTCCTGCGTTTTCCAGAGTGAGCCGCCATAGGTGATGAGGCTAATGTCGGCGCCCTCGCGGCGGACAGCGGCCTTGTCGATGTTGACTGCGCCCGCATCCTCGGCAAGCTCGCCGCTCATGTTGTAGAGCATGACATTCTCGAAAATCAGCACCGGGTCCGGGTCTTCCAGTGCCGTCCAGAGCATCCCGCGCGCGTCCTCCAGCGTCGCGGGGGCCAACACCTTGATGCCGGGTATGTGCGCGTACCAGCCCTCCAGGCTGTGCGAGTGCTGCGCCGCAAGCTGCTTGCCCGCGCCGGTCGCCATGCGAATCACCAGCGGCACGCCGAACTGGTTGCCGGACATGTGCCGGACAGTGGCTGCGTTGTTCATGATCTGATCGAGCGCGAGCAGACTGAAATTCACCGTCATAAGCTCGACGATCGGGCGCATACCGCCCATCGCCGCACCGATCCCCGCGCCGGTGAAGCCGGATTCGGACAGCGGCGTGTCACGGATACGCTCAGGCCCGAATTCCTCCAGCAGGCCCTTGCTGACTGCGTAGCAGCCGCCATAGCGCCCGACATCCTCGCCCATGAGGAACACGCGCTCGTCGCGCTGCATGGCGGCGCGGATCGCCTCGCGCACGGCCTCGCGATAGGTCAGTTCCCGTGTTTCACTTTTCGCTGCTGCATCCGCCATGGCTCAGGCCGTCCTGTGCGCATAGGTGAAGCGGGCCAGCTCGGAGACCGGTTCCCAGCTTCCGTTTTCTGCGAAGGACACAGCTTCGGCTATCTCCGTTTCGATCTCCGCCTCTATCTTCTCGACATCCTCTGCGTGGATCATGCCAGTCTCTTCGAGCCACTCGCGGAAGCGCACAATCGGCCCCTTCTCGCGCCATTCTTCGACCTCCGACTTGTCGCGATAGAGCTGGGCGTCGAACATGGAGTGCGCGCGGAAGCGGTAAGTGCGGCATTCGAGGAAATGCGGTGCGCCGGCATCCCGGATTTTGCCGGCAGCACGGCGGGCGGCGGCTTCGACCGCCACCACGTCCATCCCGTCCACGACCTCGGCGTCGATGCCGTAACAGTCCGGCTTCTTGTGTATGTCGGTCACCGATTCCGAACGGTCGAGCGCGGTGCCCATCGCGTAGAGGTTATTCTCGCAGATGAACAGCACCGGCAGTGACCACAGCGCAGCCAGGTTCAGGCTTTCATGAAATTCACCCTCGGCGACCGCGCCTTCGCCAAAGAAGCAGGCCGTCACGATGTTGTCGCCCCGCATGCGGTCGGACAGCGCTAGCCCCACCGCGACGGGCATGCCGCCGCCGACGATCGCGTTGCCGCCGTAGAAGTTCGCATCGCGGCTGAACAGGTGCATGGAGCCACCGCGCCCGCGGCTGCAGCCCTCCTGCTTGCCGAACATCTCGGCCATCACGGACGTCATCGGGATGCCGCGCACGAGTGCGTGGGCGTGCTCGCGATAGGTCGCCACGATCCGGTCGCGCTCTTCAAGGACAGGGATAATTCCCACCGCGATGGCTTCCTCGCCATCGTAGAGATGCAGGAAGCCGCGGATCTTCTCCTCGGTGTAGAGCCGTGCGCATTCGCCCTCGAAGCGGCGGATGCGCATCATGCCGCGCAGCAGGTCGAGCGCGTGTTCGCGCGAGAGATGCGGTTTCTCAGCAGCCTCGCTCATCTCTCGTCGCTTTCCAGGGTGGAAATATCACCCTCCGGCAGGCCCAGTTCGCGCGCCTTCAGCAGACGGCGCATGATCTTGCCGCTGCGCGTTTTCGGCAGGTTCTGGCGGAACGCGATCTCGCGCGGCGCAACCGCCGGGCCGAGCCGCTTGCGGGCATGGCCGAGCAGTTCCTTGCGCAGCGCCTCGTCGGCCTCGTAATCCCTCTTCAGGGCGACATACGCCTTCACGATCTCGCCCGCTGCCTGGTCGGGGATTCCGACCACGCCGACCTCGGCAACCGCCGGGTGCTCCATGAGGGCGCTTTCAACCTCGAACGGGCCGATCAAGTGCCCCGCGCTCTTGATGACGTCGTCCGCGCGGCCGACGAACCAGAAATAGCCGTCCTCGTCGCGCATGGCGAGGTCGCCGGAAAGATACCAGCCGTCGGCGAAGCTCTTGTTGTAGCGCTGTTCCTCGTGGAGATAGGCGCGCATCATCGACGGCCAGCCGGGTTCGAGCGCGAGTTCGCCAACCTTCATCGGCTCTGAGACCGGGTGTATGTGCCCGTCTTCGCGCTTCTCGACCACCGCCGCGATCACGCCCGGCAGCGGCTTGCCCATCGAGCCGGGCTTGATGTCCATCGACCGGTAGTTCGCGATCATGATGCCGCCGGTCTCGGTCTGCCACCAGTTGTCATGAAACGGCATGCCGAAGGCTTCGTGGCTCCACACAACCGCCTCCGGGTTCAGCGGTTCGCCCACGCTGGCCATGAAGCGCAGCGCGGAGAGGTCGTGCTCCTTCACGATGTCGCTGCCGATGCGCATCAGCATGCGGATCGCGGTCGGCGCGGTGTACCAGACATTGACCTTCTGGTCCTGAAGGATGCGGTACCAGCGCGCGGCGTCGAACTCGGCCTGATCGACGATCATCGTGGCGCCGTTCGTCAACGGCGAGATGATGCCGTAGGAGGTGCCCGTGACCCAGCCGGGATCGGCCGTGCACCAGAAGACATCGTCGTGGTGGAGATCCAGCGCCAGCCGCCCGGTGATGTGGTGGGCGACGACCGCCTCGTGAACATGCACAGCGCCCTTTGGGCGCCCGGTGGTGCCGCTGGTGAAATGCAGAAGCGCCATGTCCTCCGGCAAGGTCCCGGCGCTCTCGAAGCCGTCGCTTGCCCTCGCCATCGCCGCGCTCAGGTCGACAGCCCCGTTTAGGGGGCTGTCAGGCGCGTCGATCAGGAAGACATGCTTGAGGCTGGGAAGCTCATCGCGCCACGGCGCGACCTTACGGCGATAGAGTGAGGCGGTGGTTACGAGTGCGGACGCCTCGCCGATCGTCATGCGCGCCTTCACCGGCTCTGGCCCGAACGCGGAAAACAGTGGCGAGAACACGCTGCCGTTCTTCAGCGTGCCGAGCGCGGCGAAGTAGAGTTCGGGGTCGCGCCCGAGCAGCGAATAGACGCGATCACCCTGACCAATACCGTGGCTTTGCAGGACATTCGCGAAACGGGCTATCTCGGCGGCCAATTGCCTGTAGGTAAAATCTCGGAGCTCGTCGTTGCGGCTGATCCAGCGTAGTGCAATCTTGTCGGCCTTCTCGCCCACCGCGTGACGGTCTACCGCCTCATGCGCGATGTTCAAACCGCCGCCGGGCAGACCGTCGAGCAATGCGCGCGCCTGATCCCACGAAAAATGGGTCGAAAGCTCGCCGTAGTCCCGCAAATTGGCTGATGCGAGATCCTCCGAGCGTTTCCGGATGCGTTCCCATTCCACCGGACGAATTTCCAATCAAAGTCGAGAGCCAGGATTCGTTATTCATTTTATAGAATGCGGGATCGAGCCGGATCTGGCCTTGATATTGGTCAATCAGCGCAACGCCTTGATCGAGCGCGGAGGCAACTCACACGCAATCGCGGGGGATCTTGCGCTCCCAGCTCCTGCACATCACCCGGCGCTCGC
>JBKGZY010000151.1:0-6455 GCA_046543175.1 Dichotomicrobium sp. | reverse complement strand
AGCAGGTAGCCCGGATGGAGTGAAACGAAATCCGGGGATAGCGGATAGAACCCCCGGGTTCCGCTTCGCTTCACCCGGGCTACTCAATTGGAACGCCCTCCCCCTTTGCCGCCCTGCCCTCCACGGTCGTGCCGGCCCACTCCTCCATCGGCTGGATAATCTGGGTGAGGTCGGCGTCGGCACCGAGCTTCGCCTTCGCGATCTTCAGGTATTCCCGGACGGTGCTGCCGACGACCATCGGCACGCCGAGCGCCTCGGCCTGCTGCATGCACAGCCGGAGATCCTTGTCCGAAAGCCCGAGCGCGAAGCCGAAATCGAAGCTGCGCGTCAGCACGAAATTCGGAATCTTCGCCGTGCTTGCGTTGCTCTGACCGCTGCTGACATTGATGACCTCCACCAGCGTCCCCGGGTCGAGCCCCGCCTTGGCGCCGAGCACCAGCGCTTCCGAGGTGACGGCCAGCGCCGTCACCGAGACCAGGTTGTTGAGCAGCTTGGTCATCTGGCCCATCCCGGGTTCCGGTCCGACATGGAACGGCTTGCCGAGGATCTCCAGGATCGGCGCGAGCGTCTCGTAGGTGGTCCGCTCACAGGCGGCCATCAGCGCCAGCGTTCCCTTTTCCGCGCCGCCGACACCGCCGCTGACGGGGCAATCGACGACCTTGAAGCCGGTCGCGCCCAGCCCCTGCCCCAGGGCGCGGGCGCCGTCGGGCCCGGTCGTCGACAGGTCGACCACGATCCTGCCTTCGGGGGCGCCGGCCGCGACGATCCCGTCTTCGCCGAACGCCACCTTGTCGACGATGTCGGGCGTGGGCAGCGACAGCAGCGTGACATCGCATCCGCTCGCGACGGCCGCGGGATTGGCCGCAGTCGCAGCGCCGGCGCATTCGAGCCGGGCCACCGCCTCGGGGTCCGTGTCGTGCACGGTGACGGCGTAGCCGGCGGCCAGCAGCCGGCGCGCCATCGGCTCGCCCATCCGGCCGACACCGATCAGTCCAAGCGTTGGTCGTGCCATTCGTTACTCCACTTTGTTCTGGCCGGCCCGGCGCCCGCGACAACGGCCACCTCAGGTTGCATCCGCCCGCGCACCCGTCATTTCGCCCGTTCGGGCAGCCAGGTGACGATGTCGGGAACCATATAGAACAGAACCTGGAAGGCGAGCAGGATGCCGATGAAAGGCAGGACGCCGTAAACGATTTCGCGCAACGGGGTTCTCGCGCTCACGCCCCGCAGGATGAACAGGATGATGCCGACCGGCGGCGTGACGAGTCCGATCTCGATCATGATCACGAGCGCCACGCCGAACCAGATCGGGTCCAGCCCGAGCGACATGATAATCGGGAAGGTCACCGGCAGGGTCATCAGCATCATCGAGATCGACTCGATGAACATGCCGAGCACCACGTAGAACCCCGCCATGACGGCCATGATCAGCCACGGCGCCAGCGCCGCCGCCTCCACCGCGCTGACGAGCGTGCGCGGGATGCGCAGGAAGTCGAAGACCCAGCTCATGATGGCCGCGCCGACGACAATCAGCAGCAGGAATGAGGTCACGCGGACCGTCTCTATCGCGACCTCGTAGAACGCGCGCGGGCTCAGCATGCCGCGCAGGAGGCAGATGACGAAGGACGCCGCCGCGCCTACCGCACCGGCTTCCGTCGGGGTCGCGACGCCGGCGTAGAGCGAGCCCAGCACCACGGCGATCACCACCACGAAAGGCAGGACGGACAGCGTGCCGCGCAGCTTCTGTTTGACCGTGAACGGCTCGCCCGGCGGCGTCGCCCCCGGACGGACGAGCGACCAGACGGCGATGCCGGCCATGAAGGCGAGGCTCAGAAGGATGCCCGGTATGATGCCCGCGATGAAGAGCTGCGTGACCGGCACGCCGACGGTGGTGCCGTAGATGATCATGGCGATGCTCGGCGGAATCAGGATGCCGAGCGTCGCCCCGGCGGCGACCGAGCCGAAGGTGAGGCGCTGGCTGTAGCCGCGCCCGATCATCTCCGGGCAGGCCACCTTGCCCATCGTGGCCGCGGTGGCGAGGCTCGAGCCGGAGACGGCGGCGAACACCGCCGAGGCGCCGATGGTGGCATGCGCCACGCCGCCGGGCGTGCGGCCGAACCACCGGGTGAGCGCGTCGAACATCTCGCGCGTCACGCCGCTGCGGATCAGCAGCGCCCCCATCAGCACGAACATGGGCACGGCGGTCAGGGTGAAGGTGTTGACGCTGTTCCACGACCGCTCCGCGAGGACCGACAGCAGCGGGTTCGGCAGGAGGAACAGCAGGCCGAGCAGGCCGACAATGCCGAGTGTCAGCGCCACGCTCACGCCGACGACAAGAAGGCCGAGAAGCGTGAGCACGAGCAGAACGCTGATGATGGTCAAGGCCGCACCCTGGGCCAGCCAGTAGACGGCGCCGAGGCCGGCGACGGTCACGGCGACCGCCGCGAGCATGCGCGGCCCGTTGACCAGCAGGACACCGGCGAAGGCCGCCGCGAGAATGGCCATCGAACCCGCATCCAGGCGTGACCCGCCGATACCTGGAGGCCTTTCGCCCAGCCAGAGCAGCGTCGCGAGCAGGGCGATGCAGATCAGCGGCCCGAGGATTGCGGCGTGGCGGCGCGGGGCGCTACGCCTGAGGATGTCGGCGAGAATCGCCAGCGCAAACGTCATGTATCCCAAGGTTACCGGAAGCTCGGGGATCCATTGCGGGGTGGCGAGCAGACCCCAGTCGCGCGTGTCGTTGACATATTCCTGGTAGTTGAACACGGCGATCTGCCAGCCCGCGAACAACACGAAGATCAGACCCAACCAGTTCGCGAAGACCTCCACGCGCTGGCGCCAGTCGTCGTCGAGCGCGGTGAGCAGAAGCTCGACCCGGACGTGATCGCCGGCCTTCTGTGCCTGCGCGAGGCCCATGAACGTCATGCCGATCAGGATGTAGGTGGCGATTTCGCTGCTCCAGTGGGTCGGCTCGTTCAGCACGTAGCGCGAGAAAACCTCGAAGCAGATGACCGCCGTCATCACCACAAGCCCGAGAGCGCAGGCAATGCCGGTGATGTCGCTCAGCCCGTCGATGGCGCGGACGCTTGTCGAGGGAGGCGGGACGTGCCTAGCCATGTCATCCGCGCCTGCCTTCTCGAGCTGCATCCGCTCTCTCCTGGAAATCCTCTCGCTCGCCACGCAACGCCACGGCATCGGCGCAGCGCCCGGCGGCATCTCCCTCCCCCGCCGCAAGCTCGACCGGAACCTAGCATCGGCAACTCTTGCCTGCAATCATGACGTATGATTGTATGACTGTCACAAGGCGGTGAGAGACCTTCCCGGGCAACGGAGGAGGGACCGCCGGCTGCATAACAGAACACTGCTCATCAACAGGGAGGAAGTCAGGATGTTGCAAGGATTTGCCGAGTCGGCCGTGCGCGGCGGCTGGCGGATGGTGACCCGTATCTTCGCGGGCGGGGCCCTCGTCGTGGCACTGGCGGCGGGCGTGACAACCACGGCGGGCAAGCCCGCCAACGCGCAGGAGTTCGACCTGACAATGGGCATCCTGCCGGCCCCGAACTCGCTTTATCTGAAAATGATGGAACAGGTGCCCGAGCGGGTGTCCCGCGCGACCGACGGCAAGGTGGAAGTCACGCTGAACGACTCGCTGGTCGGGGGAACCCAGATCACCGCCGCGGTTCGCGACGGCCGCGTGCCGATGTCGGGCGCGCTGCACACTTATCTGGCCAACGAGGATCCGCGGATGGGTGTTTTCAACCTGCCGGGGCTCATCAACAACATGGCCGAGTACACCTATCTTTGCGAAGCCTTCTGGTGCGACGACGTCGAACGGCTGTGGGCGGAGCAATGGAATGCTGTCGCGCTGGCCGAGGGTGCATGGTGCAGCCAGGCGCTGTTCTCGAAAGAACCGATCCGCAAGCTCGAGGACTTCAAGGGCAAGAAGCTCAGGGTGCACAATCCGCAGACGGCCGCGCTGATGGAGGCGATCGGCGCCGAGCCCGCCCCGCTGCCGCTGTCGGAAGTTCCGCCGGCCCTCGAGCGCGGGGTGATCGATGGTGTCTTCACCTCGACCTGTTACGGCAACGGCCAGGAGTACTGGCGCCTCGCGGAGAACGTTCAGAACTGGAAGATCGGGCCGATCACCGGCTGGGTCATCATCGTCAACAAGGATGCGTGGGAGTCGATCCCGGAAGATCTGCGGGCAGCCATCCAGGCGGAGATGGACGCTCTCGAACATGAGGCGCTCTACAACTTCTATGAGCACGTCAACAAGGCGGTCGCCGAGATGAAGGCCGAAGGAATCGAGCTGTGGACCGCGCCGCAGGCCGAGGTCGACCGCGTGGCCGCGCCCGAACACGCCCAGGCCTCCTATCAGCAGTTCTACAACCGGGCGAAGGAGGTGGGCTTCGACGGTGAAGCCTATATCCAGCGCGCCCGCGAGGTGCTTGGCAAGTAACAGCCCCGCCCCGGCTCCGCGCCGGGGCGGCTTCTTAGCGCCCGCGACGTCATGCCGGGCGCTTGGCTGCTCGGCTCGACGAACACGGCTTTTCCCGACCTGCACGGCCAAGAGCCTTTGCGGTGCAGCCCGGGCATTTTGCCGTTCGCATTTGCCGGCGTGCATGCCGGCGATTTTGAGAGGTGACTGACAGATGGATGAAAAACTCTTCGAGAAGGGTCTCGAGAAACGCAAGCGGACGCTCGGCGCGGAGTACGTGGAGAACAACCTGGCGGCCGCGGACGCGTTCAGCAGACCGTTCCAGGAGGCGATGACGGCGTGGTGCTGGGGCTTCGGATGGGGAGACGAGGCCATCGATCCGAAGACGCGCAGCCTGATGAACCTCGCGATGCTCGGGGCGCTCGGCCGCATGCATGAGTGGGAGACCCATTGCCGGGGCGCGCTCGCGAACGGCGTGACCAAGGAGCAGATCCGCGCCGCCATCCATGTCGTCGGGATCTATGGCGGCGTGCCCTGCGCCGTGGAGTGCTTTCGCGCCGCGCGCAAGGTGCTGGAGGAAGAAGGACAGCTATAGCGCGACTTTTCGTTTTCCGGCCCACATTGGTCGTTCCGCGCCCGCCTGCGGCTTCGTGGGCCGGGTTCGCGCCGCGCGCGGCGCCCCGTCGGACGCACTGCTGTCGCGCGACGCCCGTGTCTTTCCCGCTGATCACCTTCCCGGCGCTCAGGGACCGATGACGGTCATGCCGGCATCGACCTTGAGCGTGACGCCGGTGATGCTGCGTGCGTCCTCGGAGGCGAGAAACACGGCGGCGTCGGCGATCTCCGCCGCCGTCGGCAGGCGTTTCAGCACCGATCTTTCGGCGCGGCTGTCCCAGCCGGCCGCGTCGATCACCGCGTTGGCGCCGGGGGTGGGGACGGAGCCTGGCGCAAGCGCGTTGACGCGGATACCGTCCGGCCCGAGCTCGCCGGCCTGCTGGCGGGTGAGCGCATCGATCGCGCCCTTGATCGAGGTGTAGACGGAAGCGTTCGGGATCGCCATGGACACGGCGATCGAGGAAAGATTGATGACCGCGCCGCCGCCACGGGCCTTCAGGTGCGGCGTGGCCGCCTGGAAGCACCAGTAGGTCCCTTTCACCCCGACATCCAGCATGTCCGAGGCGATGTCCTCGGGAAACTCGGCCAGGAGCGCGTAGTGGAAGCGCACCGCGTTATTGACGAGAATGTCGAGCCCGCCGCCGGTGTTCGCGTGCGCGTCAATTGCCGCGCGGACCGCATTGCGATCCGTGACGTCGAGTTCATAGCCGTGGATGTCGAGCCCGCCGTGAGCCGCGACCGCCTCGGAGAGGAGCGACCCGTTGATGTCGGCCATGCCGACGCAGGCACCCTCGCGCGCCATGGCATGCGCGATCTCGAAGCCTATGCCGCCGGCCGCGCCGGTGACAAAGGCGACCTTCCCCTTAAGGCGCCCCATGCTTCCTCCCTCCGCCTCGCCGTAATGCGCGGCGCCGGCTCCTTCTATCAAACCAGCGCGCAATAGGCTATGACAATAATACAATTTCATTTGGCGCGACGGGACCACACCGCCGATGGGCCTGCGGGTCGCTTTCGCAACGGGAAGGCCGCGGATTGCACCCTGTGTGGCGAGCCAAGATCATCCTGACCACGGCTGCGGCACTCTTCAGGTGATGCGCCGTTCTGGCAAGTCGAAGCCCGTGGTCTGGTGCCGGCAGGAGCGCTTCATGCGGGAGGGCGTCGGCGGGCATTTCCCCACAAGACGGGCAAGCCCGGCAAGCCGCCGTTGCCGCCTGGGGCGCGCGGACGGTTGACTTGGCGTTCATCTGTTCATGTCTGGCGTTCATCTTTCGATCGAAGCAGAGCAACAAGAGCTGTCAGCATCTCGACCGGCCGAGCGGCGCCACGATGGCCGGGTGCTCGACCGACGAGGTGATGAAATGCGGCTGTTCCTTGCCGCTGGCGAAGAACACGCCCTTGAGCG
>JBKGZY010000150.1:0-6456 GCA_046543175.1 Dichotomicrobium sp. | reverse complement strand
CGTCCCCATACCGTCTCGATGTAATGCTTGCCGCCCGTTGCGGCCGCGAGCTTCTTGCGCAGCTTGCAGGTGAACACGTCGATGATCTTCACCTCCGGCTCGTCGATGCCGCCATAGAGATGGTTGAGAAACATCTCCTTGGTCAGGGTCGTGCCCTTGCGCAGGCTCAGAAGCTCCAGCATCTGGTATTCCTTGCCGGTGAGCGGAACGCGCTTGTTGTTCACTTCGACGGTCTTGGTATCGAGATTGACGGTCAGCTCGCCGGTCTTGATAACGGATTCTGCATGGCCCTTCGATCGCCGAACCACGGCATTGATCCGCGCAATGAGCTCGTCCTTGTGAAAGGGCTTTGTCATGTAGTCGTCGGCGCCGAAGCCGAGCCCCTTCACCTTGTCCTCGATGCCGTCCATGCCTGATAGAATGAGGATGGGCGTCTTGTTCTTGCCGATTCGAAGTTTACGCAGGACTTCGTAGCCGCTCATATCCGGCAGCCCAAGATCAAGCAGAATAATATCGTAGTCGTAGATTTTAACGAAATCGAGACCTTCTTCACCGCTCTCCACGGTATCAGAGCTCAGTCCTTCCGAGATGAGCATCAATTCGATCGTCTGCGCCAGAGCTTTGTCATCTTCGATCAGCAGAACTCTCATCTCTCGTCCTCTCTCGCGATCCCCGCGTCGATCAGTTGTCCGTCTACGATTGTGGTTTTCCGGTCACACTCGGTTAAGGTCTCAGTCGGCACGATAAGCGGCTGAAGTTAACAAAACCTCACTTTGCCGGGGCAAATTGCTGCGCCAGCAGGTGTCGAGAACACTGAGAAACGCGTGATGCAAAGAACGTTGTCAGATACGCTGGACAGATGACGCGAGGACCTGGTCCGCGACACCCGCCAGCCCGATTCAGGCCGCGGCACGGGTCACGCGCGCTGAACGCTGACAGACGCAGGAAGACGCGTACCGATCGCGCTACAGGTCAGGCACAGGCGCACATCTGCCCCCCCCTACCTTGGGTTGTGGAGCGCGGCCGAACTGTTGCACAGGCTGTCCCGCCGCCGGCCGGCGATTCAATGCACGGCCGACTGTCAGAACGCATGCAAACGACTTGTTGAAAACAGTCCACTCGGGCCTGAAAACCTTACTCGGTCATTGTGCTTAGCCGATTCGTGCGCGCAGCCCGAGGTTGCATTTGCGATGCCGGCGGATTTGATGGCGAAACTGTGTCATCTGAGTCACGCCGGCTTGATTTACCGGCAATTAATTCGCCGGTTCTACGCTCATCGGCATCAATCGGAGCCGTCGCCGAGGCGAATGCCCGGACCGGACTGTTTCCGCGTAGTCCCAGTACCACGAGGACCAACGATGCCGTCACGTCAGCGCCACTGCCGTTCGCGCCGGATCGAAGTCGAAGAACGCCAGCAGAAGGTGGCCGATATCGAGGCCATGATCGAGGACTTCAGCCGCGTGGCGGAGGAGTTGGACCGGCAGCTTCGCTATGAGGAGCAGCGCGCGGGGATTTCCGATCCCACGCATTTCGCGTACCCGATCTACGCCAAGGCGGCCCGCCAGCGCCGCGACAATCTGCTGGAATCGATCCGCGATCTCAATGCCAAGCTGGAAGAGGCGCGCGCGGAACTGGAACAGGCCCGCTCCGACCTCCAAACCGCCGAAATGTTCGCCAGCCGTGACGGGCAGCGCGCCCGCCGAAGCGCTGGCGAACGGTTCCAGGGCAATATGGCGCTCGAGCGCGAGTGAGAAATGCCCGGCGCGCGCCTCGCGCGGTCGCGCCGCATCATCCCGGTGCAAAACTCCGCCGACACACGTCCGGCGCGTTGACTTCGCCATGACCGTGTCCCATTCCTTCGACCGAATATCGGCGTTTACGGGCAATGGGGGGCGCTGTGCCGGCGGGCCGGAGACAATCGATTCATTGGCGGCTTATCCTTTGTGCCGCGGCTTTGACGCTGGCGTCGCTGACCCTTGCCGGCTGCGCCCGGACCGACGCCCTGTTCAACGGGACGACCGGCGCCCTGGACTCGGCTATGACATCCGATGCGAGCGCCGGGTCGCCACCCCTGCCCGCGCGGCGCAAGCCGAAGGCCGACACGGCGGATGACAGCGACGGCAGCATCCTGGCGGCGTTATCCGATATCGATTTGTCCACGCAGGCCGTTGCGCCCCGCTCCGTCACGACCGACGATACGCCCGTTGACGTCTATGTTCGCGTCGCCCGGCAGATCCGGCAGTGCTGGCTTGGAGGCCACGATCCGAAGCTGCCGGGGCACGGCTTCCGGGCCGAGGCCAAGCCGGGCGCTTCAAGCGAGGCCGAGATCGACCTCTACAGGAAGGTGGAGGGCCGCAAGCTGGGCCCGTTCGCCTTCGAGGTCAAGATCATGCCGGAAGGCAGCGGGTCGCTGGTCAGCAGCACCAACCGGCGGCTGAACGACGAGTTGGTCAACGCACTGCGCGCCGATATTGCACGCTGGACGCGCGGTCGTTCCGGATGCACGTCGTCACGCGCGAAAAACGCGTAACCCGCCGGCCACACTGGCGTATTCCGTCCTTCACCCATCTGTGACAGCGCCAAGTCTGCCCACAATTCGGACACGATCTCCGTTACCGTCACCGGACACGGGACGGGTGCGGTTATCAGGTACGGGGGGTATTGCGGTTGCGTGGGTTTCACATCGGCGTGGTCTTCGTCTTGGCGCTTGTCGGGCAGGGGTGCGGTACAAGTTCGGAACGCATGCCGCTTCAGGAAGCCTCGGAGGCGCAGCGACTGGTTTTCGGGACGCCTCAGGCGGTGCGTACGCAGTTCGCCAGCCAGATCGGCACCTGCTGGTTCAGTGGTACAGGGCCGCTGCGCGAAAACTACAGCTTCACGATGCCTGACAGTGGGGACGATTCCGAGCCCCTGCTGATCCGCATCCATCGAACGGCGCCGGAACGCGCCGAAGTCTTCCAGGTCCAGTTCTATCCGCATAATGACAACACCGTCGTGGCCACCCGCGACGTGGACATGCCGGACGATCTCGCCGGCGCGTTGGAAACCAGCGTGGAGTTGTGGCTGCTCGATCCGGCGCAGTGCCGTTTCAGCGACCAGCCGGTCGCAAGCCGTGAGACCGGCAGCACCGCGCTGCGTCGGGCGGACGCCGGTGAGGACGAACTGCAGTTGCCGCCCCTCGATGAACCGCAGAGCGACGACGACGAAGAGGTCGATATGCACCGGGCGGAATTGGAAGCGCGCGGCGCGCTGGACTGAATACCTACGCTGCTCGCGAGAATGCCGGCACCTCGGCGCCTTCCTCGTGATACTGGCGGATCTTGTTGCGCAGCGTGCGCACCGAAATCCCGAGGATATCTGCGGCCTGCGTGCGGTTGCCGCCGCAATGGCGCAGCGTCTCCAGGATCAGCTCCCGTTCGACATCGGCCACGGTCCGCCCGACCAGGCTCGCAGACAGCCCGTCGCCGTCTTCCACGGGCGCGGCCGACAGGCTGATATCCGCGGCGCGGATCGTGTCGCCTTCCGCGAACAGCACCGCCCTGTGAATGACGTTTTCCAGCTCCCGCACATTGCCTGGCCAGCGATAGGCCGACAGTGCCGCGAGCGCATCGTCGGCGAGCGCGCGCGGCGGCATACCGTGGGCAGTGGCAAACCGCGCGGCGAAATGCGCCGCCAGCGCGGGAATGTCATCCGCGCGCTCAGCAAGCGGCGGAAGATGGAGCGTGACCACGGCAAGCTGGTAGTACAGGTCTTCGCGAAACCTTCCGTCGCGCGCCGCCTCGGACAGCCCCCGCGAACTCGCGGCGACGAGCCGCGGAGAGGGCGCGTCCGTCCGCAGCGCCATCGCCAGCTCGGCTTGGGCCGCCGCCGTCATTTCGTCGGCGCCGTGGAGAAACAGGGTACTCTGTCCGTCCGCGCATTCAATGAAGGACGACGCCGGGTTCGCGCCTGCCGCGCAGTCGATCGTGACAATCTCGCCGTGTCGCTGGCCAGCGGTATGAATGAATTCGGCGAGCACCGTCTTGCCGGTACCCGGCGCGCCCTCGATCAGGATATTGGCCGAGCCGTGGGCGGCTTTTTCCGCCTGCGCCACGATTTCTGATGTCGCCGCCGCCCGATAGATGAAAGTTCCCGGCTGCATGTTTCTCGCCCCTGAAAGCCTTGTTTACGCCGCAAGGATTCGTCGTCGCGCAATCCGTTCTCGGCGCGCCGCGCCCCGTTTCGGCGAATCGTTTCGTGATGCCGCTGAGAATGAACCTGACAGGCTAAACAGAGACTTAATCGCTTCGAGGTGGGCCGCGGCGATTGGTCGGGGTGGTGCATGGCAGCCGCGCGTTGACCCGTCGCGCCGATGGCTTAGGCTCCCGCCGAACGGAGAAAAGGGGAAACACCCATGACAGTTCAGGCAATCGAAAATCGGGACGGAACCGGCTGCGTGGTGATCGACACGGCGATTCCGCCCGAAGATCTCGGCACGGCGGTGCTGACGCCGGACGGCGCATTCGAAGCCGGATCGTACCAATCCTTCACGCTGATCTACACCGCCGGCAAGTTCGGCATCGACGACTCCGGCGCGCTGCGCATTTCTTTCCGGTTCGCCGCCGATATGACCCCGCCGCAATTCGGCGACCCCGCTGCGCCCGGCTACACGACCGTGGAAGCGTCGAACAACGCCGTGCTGGAATACCGTTTCAGCCCGAAGGGCAACACGCGGCCCTGGGACAAGACGCTGGAGATCAAGGTCGTCAACGGCTACCTGACCGAAGGCGATACGATCACGGTGCGCTTTGGCGTGACGGATGGCGGCTCGCCGGGGATGCGGCTTCAGACCTTCTGCGAGGACAGCTTCGAGTTCAAGGTGCTGGTCGATCCGATCGCCACTTACACGTTTCAGCCGCTTCCGGTGCAGCCGGCCATCAAGCTGGTACCGGGCGCGCCGGAGCGTTTCGTGGCCACGCTGCCGACGCTGCGCCGCGCCGGCGAACCATTCGCGCTGAAGGTCAAGGGCGAGGACCGATGGGGCAACCCGTCAGATCGCTGCGATACGCGCTTCGTGGTGCGCCCGTCCATGCCGGTCGCGGGGCTGCCGGAGACGGTGACGCTCGCGCCCGGCGCGTTCGCCGCCACGCTCGACGACCTGCGCGTCGATGACGCCGGCGATCTGACTATCGACCTGCTGGATGCCGACGGCATTGTGGCCGCCACTTCCAACCCGCTGCGGATCGTCGAGGATGCGCCGTTTCAGCATTATTGGGGCGACCTGCATGGCCAGAGCGAAGAGACCATCGGCACCGGCAGCGCGCGGCAGTATTTCGCCTTCGCGCGCGACCGCGCCTTCGTCGATGTCACCGCGCATCAGGGCAACGACTTCCAGATCACCAACGAATTCTATGGCCAGCTCGACCGGCTCTGCGCCGAGTTCAACGTGGATGGCAGGTTCGTCGCCATCCCCGGCTACGAATGGTCCGGCAATACGAGCATGGGCGGCGACCGCAACGTGTTCTTCCCCGCCGAAGGCCGGCAGATACGCCGCTCGTCCCACGCGCTGATCCCCGACAAGAGCGACGCGGAAACCGACGTCAACACCAGCGCCGAGCTGTTCGAGGCGCTGGCGTCCGCCGGGGAATGGGACGTCGTCATGTACGCCCATTGCGGTGGGCGCTATGCCGACATCAAGCTCGCGCATGACGGGCGCTTCGAGCGCTCGGTGGAGGTGCATTCCTCCTGGGGCACGTTCGAGTGGCTGCTGCACGACGCCATCGAGATGGGTTATCGCGTCGGCGTCGTGTGCAACTCCGACGGGCACAAGGGCCGGCCCGGGGCGAGTTATCCGGGTTCGTCCATGTTCGGCGCGATCGGCGGGCTGACCTGCTTCCTCGCCGAAGACCTGACGCGAGAGAGCATTCTCGACGCCATGCGCAAGCGCCATCATTATGGCACGACCGGCGGGCCGGGCGGGCGAATGGTGATCGACCTGCGGGCGGATTTCGACGCCCAAGGCACGCTTTACCATGACGACCCGGCGCTCGTCTCGGCAGAAGGGCGCCCGACGCGTTCGGCGATGATGGGCGACATCGTGCACCTGCCCGAAGGCAGCATGACGCTCAATGTCGATATCCGCGCGGCCGCGCCCATCGAGCGGCTCGACATCTTCAACGGCAAGGAACTGATCGAGACGATTCGCCCCTATGGCCCTGTAGACTTGGGGAACCGCATCCGTGTGATCTGGCAGGGCGCGGAGTATCGCGGGCGCTTCCGGCAGGTGATCTGGGACGGGACGGCGCGGCTGAGCGGCAACCGGATCGAGCGAGCGCGGCCGATCAACTTCTTCAACCGCGACAAGACGCTGGACCAGCTGAGCGAGACGGAGTTGGCGTGGAAAGCGCTGACGACCGGCAATCTGGGCGGGTTCGACATGTGGACCGACGAGCGGGATGCCGGCCGGCTCGCGATCGA